>CAYQBV010000007.1:0-37716 GCA_964415705.1 uncultured Chthoniobacter sp.
AGTCTCGGCTGGGGGTATCCGGGGAGGAGGATCGGGGTGCTCGCGTGTTACAGGAATGTCACATCCCCCGGCTTGTCGGCGGGGCGCATCCCCCTAGACTCTTCGGTATCTCCATGAGCACCAAAGCCGCGAACAAAAAAATCCTGGTCGCCGACGATGAGCCGGACGTGCTCCACCTGGTCACCCTCAATCTCAAAAACGCCGGCTTCAATGTCATCAAAGCCGAGGACGGACTGAAGGCGCTGACTCAGGCCCGCGAGATGCAGCCCGCGCTGATCGTGCTCGACCTGATGCTGCCGGAAATGTCCGGCCTCGAGGTGTGTAAAGTTTTGAAAAAGGAAACTGCCACCGCGCAGATCCCGATCATCATGCTCACGGCGAAAGCGGAGGAGGTGGATCGCATCGTGGGTCTGGAACTCGGGGCCGACGATTACCTGACCAAGCCCTTCAGCCCGCGCGAACTGGTGCTGCGCGTGAAGTCCGTGATGCGCCGCGCGAGCAGTTCGCCGGAGAGCGGCGACCAGATCGCGCTCGGCGACATCCGCGTGGACCGCGCCCGCTATGAGATCACCGTCGCGGGCAAGCCGATCGATTTCACCGCCACGGAATTCAAGCTCCTGACCGTCCTGATGGAGCGCCGCGGCCGAGTGCAAAGCCGCGACACCCTGCTCAACGACGTGTGGGGCTACGAGAGCGCCATCGACACGCGGACCGTGGATACGCACGTCCGCCGACTCCGCGAGAAGCTCGGCAAGTCCGCGGACTACATCGAGACCGTGCGCGGGTTCGGCTATCGCATCGCGGACGGGCGCAAGTGACTTGGTTTTTCGGCATCCTCGCCGCGGTCATTGCCCTTGCTTGGTGGCTGCACGAGCGGCGGATGGACCGCCACTGGCGGCATCTCCGGGAAATGCTCGATGCGCTCGCCGCGGGACGCGACCCAGGCAGCTTTGTCTTTCTCCACGGCGGCCACTTCTCCGCGCTCACCCATCCGCTCGGCAAGCTGGCCGAGGAACAGGCGCGGCTGCGCGGTCAGTTCGATCGCGAAGAATTCAACCTCCGCACGATCCTCGCGAGCATGGAGGAAGGCGTGATGGTGGTGGATGGGCAGCACGTGCTGCGGCTGGTGAATCCTTCGTTCAGCCGGATTTTTGAGCCGAAAGGTGATCCGCTCGGGCAGACCGTGCTCCAGCTTTTGCGCGAACCGGAGATCGAGGAGATGATCACCGCCGCGCTGAAAACCGGCGAGGCGCAGACGCGCGACATCTCGGCCAATGGCGGGCGTCCGGCGCGGCATCTCGGCGTGCATGCGGTGCCGATCCGCGACCAGGCAGGCGGGCCGGGCGTAGTGACGATTTTCCGCGACATCTCGCGGTTGAAGCAGCTCGAAGACGTGCGCCGCGAATTTGTGGCCAATGTCTCGCACGAGCTGCGCACCCCGCTTTCGATCTTCCACGGCTACGTCGAAAATCTGCGCGACGATCCCGGAATGGCGCGGACGGATCAGGCGGAGGTCTTCGCGATTCTCGGCCGGCACTCGCTGCGGCTGAATGCGCTGCTCGAAGACCTGCTGACTCTCGCGCGGCTGGAGTCGCGCCAGGATCAACTGCGGACCGACGAGATCGAGCCCGGCGCGTTCTTGCAGGCGGTGGCCGGCGATTGGAAAAGCCCGATCGCGAAGAAAAAGCTGACTCTCATGGTGGACGTGGCGCCGGGTTTGCCCGCGCTTTTCGCTGATCCCCTGCGGCTCAGCCAGGTGCTGAACAACCTCCTTGAAAACGCCGTGAAATACACCGAGGCCGGCGGTCAGATCCGGCTGCGCGCGGCGCTGGTCGGCGGGCAGTTCGAGCTGCGCGTCGAGGACTCGGGGCTCGGGATTCCGCCGACCGACCTGGTGCACATTTTCGAGCGCTTCTACCGCGCCGACAAGGCCCGCACCCGCGAGCAGGGCGGCACCGGGCTGGGCTTGTCCATCGTCAAACACATCGTCCAAACGCACGGCGGCACGGTGCAGGCCGAGAGTGAATACGGCAAAGGCACCACGATCATCGTGCGCCTGCCAGTGACGGCGAGCCCGAGCTGAAGGGCGCGTTTTTTCTAAAAACCAAACCAGCGCCCGCGCAGCCAGGCGGCAGCGCGGAGGCCGGCGTAGATGGCGATGAGGAGGAACGCGAGACGGGCTTCGCCGAGGATGGCGGTGCGGTCGAAGGGGCGCTCTTCGGCTTCTGCCCAAGGCCGGAGACGCGGAAGGAGCCGCGGGACGTGGGCGCAGTAGCGGGCGTAGGCGTCGCCAAACTGGCCGCGAAGGAAGCGCTCTTCGGCGGGGACGATGGCGGTGTAGAGAAAGAGGAAGACGGCGCCGCAGAGCGCGAGCATCCACGGATCGGCGAGCAGCCCGACCATGCCGACACCGAGGATGACGCTGGCGAGGTAGATGGGGTTGCGCACATGGGCAAAAGGGCCGCCGGTGGCGAGGGCCGGGGCCTCGATGGTGGCGCGGCGTGTGTGCCTGCCCGCGCAACCCGCCGCCCACGCGCGGAGGGCGAGTCCGGCGAGGACGAGGGCGAGCGAAACGATGGTGCCGGCGGTGGCGTGTGTGCCAAAGAAATCGCGCGGGCGGTAGACGAGCGCGGCGAGGAGTACGGCGGTGAGGCCGACGTGCAGGCGGCGGTGGAAAATGCGAACACCGATGGCAGCGAAAAAATCGGAGGAAGCGGACGTGGCGGGCATCGGGTGATCTTGCTACGCGCGGGCGGGAGGGCGGGCAATACTGGCGACCAAAGTCTCGGCGAGCTGGGCAGGGTCGGTGATCCCGAGGTCGATGGGAGGGAGCGCGCTCTCGCGGCGAAACCAGGTCATCTGGCGCTTCGCGTATTGGCGGGTGGCGAGTTGGATGGCGGCGAGGCAGTCCGCGCGGCTGAGCTGGCCGGCGAGGTGCGCGCGGATTTCGCGCAAGCCGAGAGTCTGGCTCGCGGTCGGGCCGACCTCACCGGCGGCGCGGATTTCTTCCACGACTCCGGCCGCGAACATGGCCTCGGTGCGTTCGTGGATGCGGGTGAGGAGGGCGGTGCGTTCCCGCGTGAGCACGATGCCGCGGACGCCGGGCGGCGGACCGTTCCACTGCTCGCGGAAACTGGAAAACGGCCGGCCGGTGACGAGGCAGACTTCCAGTGCGCGAATGACGCGGCGGGGGTTTTGCAGATCGAGTTGGGCGGCGGCGGTGGGGTCGAGTTCCGCGAGCTGGCGCTGCAAATCGGCGAGCGGCTGGCTGTCCAAACGCGCCCGCAGGTTCGCATCCGCGCCGGGCAGGTCGGCGAGGCCGCGGGTCAGGGCGCGGAGGTAAAGTCCGGTGCCGCCGACGACGATGGCCACGCGTCCTCGGCTTTGGATTTCCCCGAGGCGAGGGCTGGCGGCGCGGAGATACTGAGCGACGTCGAAGGATTGGGTGAGCGGGATTTCACCGATCAAATGATGCGGCACGCGGGCGCGCTCGGCGGGCGAGGGTTGGGCCGTGAGGAGGGCGAGCCCGCGGTAAACCTGAAACGCATCCGCACCGACGATCTCGCCCCCGCAGCGCTCGGCCACGGCCAGAGCGAGGGCGGATTTTCCGACGGCTGTGGGGCCGGCGATGATGAAGAATGGAGTGGTGACGGGCGACACGGAGGGTGGCGATTGGGCCGGGGAAGTTGTCACCCGCCGCTGGCGAGGTGTCACAAAAAAGAGGCCCGCCACTGCTGGCGGGCCTCCGGAAGTCGAGGCGTGCGGAGGTGCGCTCAGCCGCGGTAGTCGGTCTCGCGCTCGGCTTTGGCACCACTGACGACGAGATTGCGGCCCATGAAGGCCTTGTCGTGCAACTCGGTAACGGCGCGTTTCGCTTCATCCACGGTGCTCATGGTCACGAAGCCGAAGCCTTTCGACTTGTCCGTGTCGCGGTGGGTGGCGATCTCGGCGCTCCGGACAATGCCGACGCCGTTGAAGAGTTCTTCGAGATCAGTCTCGGTCGCGCTGAAGCTGAGGTTGCCGATGTAGAGCTTCGGCGTGGTGACGTCGAGCAGCTCGATTTTGCGCGCGGGCTGGTTCTCGGAGCGACCGTTGCCGTTGCCACTGCCGCCCTGGTACGGCGGGTACGCCGGGCGCGAGCCGTTGCCGGCGGGCTTCGCGTCAGACTTGAAGAAGCTGATGAGCTTCTGCCAGAAGGATTTCTGGACGGGTGGACGCTGCGGGGCGCGGTCGTCGTTGCGATCGTTGCGATCGTGGGAGCGTGAGGAGGAGCGGCGTTGGCCGCGTCCCGAGCGACGGCCGGAGCCACCGCGGGAATCTTGCGATCTCATGTTTGGGATTTCTATTTTGAGGCATTGAGGTGCCCGGGAAGCGCACGCGGGGTGCACGATCCGTCGCGTCTCGGAGGGTTCTCGCGGGGGCGGGAGAACTGCGGGTGGAGACCTTGGGAAAACTTCGCCAGGGGATGTCGGGGAGGGCCGCCGGGAGCAGCGTCCGTCCGTGCCGCCCGGTGCGCGACCAAAAGAGTCGCCGCAAAGCCGGGAGAGCGTCGCCGAGGAGTAGAAGAAGGGAGAAGAATCTGCTCATCTGTCGGTGAACTGGTGAGGAAAAAGCGAGCGCGCAGCACCCATGGCTTCCCCAACATCCGGCGGTGAGGTAAGCGACACGGCGCGGGGCGGCAAGCGGAAATCGCCATTTCTTTGCCATAGACGCAAAAAGGACGAGCCATCGCTGGCGCGTCCTTTGCGAAAACAGTGCGGTTGCGATCCCGCGATCAGCGCATGAGGAGCACGGCGCGGGCGCGCTTGATCTCGCGGGTGATCTTGCGGTGGAAGTGCGCGGGCATGCCCGTGAGGCGGCGGGCAAGAATCTTGCCGTTCTCGGTCACGAAGCGCTTCAGGATGTCGGGGTTTTTGTAGTCGAGGGCGTCGAGGGCGATGTCGATGCGGCGGCGCGGCATCGAGCGGTTGGCCTTGCGGAAATTGGTGCGGCGTTGCGGTGTCTTGGGCTGCATAGGTCGGGACGGTTACTTGGTTTCGCGGTGAAGCGTGTGGCGCTTCAGGTTCGGGTTGTATTTTTTCTTTTCGAGCCGGTTCGGAGTGTTCGGGCTCTTTTTGTTGCGCGTCGAGATGTAGCGCGAGACGGGTTTGCCTTCGGCTTTTGCCTCCGTGCATTCGAGGATGATGAAATCGCGGGCCATAATTGTTTATTCCTTGGTATCGCTGACCGGTTCTTCTTCTTCATCTTTTTCTCCCGGTTCTTCGTCGGTCAGGCCGAAGAGGGAGGTGACAGGGACGCGGGCGCGGGAAACCTTGCCCATTTTTTCAATCTGCGACTGGCACTCGACGGTGAGTCGCGCAAACGGCAGCGCTTCGAGGCGGGCCACGGCAATCGCTTTGCCGCTCACCTCGCAGACGCCGTAAGTGCCGAGTTCGAGGCGCTTGAGCGCTTCCTCGATTTCATAGAGCGCGTCCTGCTCCTGCGAGAGGAGGCTGAGCGCGAAATCGCGGTCGTAGGCATCGCTGCCAGCATCGGCCTGGTGCATGCCAAAGGCGCTGGCTTCGCTGCCCTCGGCCCGGGTCCGGAGATTGTCCTTGGCCACGCCGGCCATGACATCGAGGAGCGAGTCCCGGAGTTGGAGGAGTCGATCCTTCTGCTTGAGGAGGAAAGGCGTGAGCGTGACCTTGACCTTGGGGGCGGCGGGTTTGGCGGCTGCGGCTTTCGCTGCGACTGCGCCATTGGTGCTCTTTTGCTGAGCGGCAGGTTTTTTGATTTTAAGTTTCAATTTGGAATTTGCGGAGTCGCTCAGCTTCACCGGCTTGGCCGCGGCTGCGATCGCCTTGGCGGGTTTGGCGGGCATGGCCGGTTTCGCCGACTTTTTGGCGGGCTTCGCGACTTTGGTTGGGGCTTTGGCTTTGGCAGCTTTCACCTTGGGCGCTGGTTTCGCGGCCTTCTTCGCCGCTTTCGCGGGTGCGGCCTTTTTCGATTTTGCGGCTGGTTTCACTGGTTTGGCTTTGGCCATAAGATGTGGGGAGAGCTTTGGTTTCTCGCGTTTCGGGAAAAATTTGAGGGGCGTTAGATAAGTGGGATCGACATGGGGCGCAAGGGCGAAATCCCGCTTTTTTCCACGGTCCAAACAGCCCGCCGAACACCGGGTGACAGCGGTGATTTGCACGCCCAAAGTGCGCGCCTTTTCCGCCCGCTACGAACTCGCCGACGAATACCGCCGCAAGGCGAAGGTCCAAAAGAGCCGCGTGGCGGTGAAGATGAAGAGCGACGCGCCGACGAGTTGCGCCAGCCCGAGCCATGGTGCCTCGAAGCCGCGCGCGAGGACGCGGGAGGGGACGTTCGCCACGATGATGACCGGGATGATGTAGCTGAAGACGAATTTGAAAAGGCCGCTGAACAGGTCTTTGCCGCGGAAGATCGTGTCCGGGTAGCGCCCGGCGTTGAAGACATTGAAGTAGCCGTAGATCAGTCCCTGCGCTTTCACGATCCAGAAGGCCGCCGTGGACAGCCCGAAAAGGATCGCGTAATGCACGGCCACGCCGAACGGGATGCACGCGATGAAGAGCACGATCTGGTGCGCCTGCGGCACGACGCCGAGTTTGAAAAGCGAGAACACCACGATGCCCACGCCGACCAGCGCGTTGACGATATTGTCCATGCCAAACTTCCGCGTGGACACGGCAAACTGCGCGTCCACCGGCAGCAGCAGCATGAGATCGAGATACCCCGTGCGAATGAGGTCCGGCAGCGCCGCGAGGTTCACGTAGAAAAACGCCTGAAACACCTGCGCGATGATCTGGTGCGTGCCGACGAGGAGCACGCACTCCCATTTCGACCAGCCGCCGATGTCATCCACGTGCCCGTAGAGCACTTCGAGGAACACCATCTGCCCCGCGAACCACAGCAGCTCCACGATCATCCAGAGAATGAAGTTCGCCTTGAAACTCATCTCGCGGATCAGCGAGTTGCGGATCATCAGCCAGTAGATTTCGAGGTAGCGGCGCACGGCGGAGTGGATAGCGGACCTCGCCCGCGCCGTCCACCCGCGCCGCGCAGAAAGTGATTGCACCCGGCCCCGCGCGGCCTGTCCTATCCCGCACCATGCGCCTCGCCGCCACGCTCCTCGCCTTCGCCGCACTCACCGCCGGTCGCCTGTCCGCGGCGGATGGCGAAAAAGGAGCGGCCGCTCTGAGTCTGCTGAAAACGATCGACGAGGGCTTCGTGCAGATCTTTGAAAAAGTCGCGCCGAGCGTGGTCGTGATCGAGGCCACGAAACGCGCGGACCCCGACGACGCCGAGGCGCTGAAGGGCTTCGAGTTTTTCCTCGATGACCGCAGAGACCGCGACCCGGCGTGGAAACTCCCCGCGCCGCCGACCCGCAGCGAGGGCTCCGGCTTCATCATCCGCGGCGATGGCGTCATCATCACCAATCACCACGTCGTCGCCGATGCCGAGAAGCTCCGCGTGCGGCTGAAAGACGGGCGCGCCTTTCCGGCGAAGGTCATCGGCACCGACGACAAGACCGACATCGCCGTGCTGCGCATCGAGGCCAAAGACCTGCCCGCCGTCGAGATGGGCGACAGCCAGGCACTCCGCGTGGGCCAGCTCGTCTGCGCCATCGGCACGCCGTTCAACCAGGACTACAGCTTCACCGTCGGCTGGGTCAGCGGCAAAGGCCGCACCAACCTCCTCGGCCCCACCTCCACGACCATTCTTTACGAGGACTACATCCAGACCGACGCCTTCATCAACCCTGGCAACAGCGGCGGCCCGCTCTTTGACGTGGCGGGCCAAGTCGTCGGCATGAACACCCTCATCAACGGTGTCGGGCGCGGCCTCGCCTTTGCCATCCCCGCCGCCACCCTCAGCGACATCAGCCAGCAGCTCCTCGCCTCCGGCAAAGTGCAGCGCGCCTGGCTCGGCATCCGCATCGAGACGCTCGGCGAAAACACCCGGCTCCGCGACCACGTCAGCGGCGTGGAGAAAGGCGTGGTCGTCGAGACCATCGAGGCCAACGCGCCCGCCTCGAAGACCGACCTGCGACCGGCGGATGTGATCACCGAAGTGGACGGCGTAAAGATCGCCACCGCGCGCGACCTCCAGCGCGAGGTGGTAAAAGCGAAGATCGGCCAAGCCGTGCAGCTCACCGTCTGGCGGGCCGGCAGCTTTTTGAAAATCGCCGTCCCCACCGGCGAGCTGCCCGCCACCGTCTCGAAAGCGGTCCCGCCGCCCCCCAAAAAGACCGGCGACCCGCTGGAAAACTTTGGCATGAAACTGCGCGATGCCCAGCCCGCCGGGGCGCAGGTCACCGAGATCGTCGCCGACAGCCCCGCCGCGAAAGCTGGCATCCTGGCCGACGATATCATTGCGGAAGTCGGCTCCAAACCCGTGGCCAACGCCACCGCCTGTGCCGCCGCGCTCGCCACCTCCGGCGACGCCAAATCGGGCAAAGGCGTGGTTCTAAACATCGAAAGACGAGGCAAACGAACTTATGTCGTGCTGAATCTCCAAAAGTAGGTATCGTCACAATCTCCTTGGTTGGGGCGGCCGGCGTCTCCTCGTGGGGCGCCGGTCGTAACCATTTTCTCTCAGCGGGCCGCCCCTCCCCAAGCAATCCGTCATCCCGAACGGAGTTTCGCCGCGATCTCGATCCCGCCGTCCGCGCCGCCTTTCGCCAGGCCGCCCCCAGCGCCTTCAAAAACGTCCAGCAAGTCGTCACCACCCACTCCCTAATCACCGAGTGGGCGGCGGTGTGAGCCTGGGTGGAAAGGCGCTTCGCCATCCCAGATCACCGCTCACGCCTCGATCGCGCGCCGGCGTTTTGAAGTGCGGCGCGGCTGCGCCGCTTTCGGAGTGAGCCCCCGCCTCGGCTCGCTGCCCGGCACCATTGAGCACCCGCTCCTCAAAGCGCCGGAGCCTCGGCGCACTCCAAAACCTCGCGGCCACAGCCAAACAGCATCCGCCGGGTGGGGCTCGGTAGTCTGGAGTGGGTCGCTCGGAAGCCGAGCGCGGGGCTCAGACGCCGGAGGCGACGGAGATCGGTTCGGTGGTGCCCGCGTGGGCGGGCGCGGGGTTTTCCTCGGTCTCGGGGGGGCGGGGCAGGACTTTGGCTCCGGGTAGGGGGAGGCGGTGGGTGAGGAGTTCGATGTGGCCGTCGGCGTGCTCGACGAGGGCGGTGAGGCTTTCGACCCAGTCGCCGCTATTATAATAGGCGGTGGTGCCGATCATGCGGATGGCGGCGGAGTGGATGTGGCCGCAGACGACGCCGTCCACTTTGTCGATGGTCGCGTAGTGGACGATCTCTTTTTCAAACTCGCCGATGAAGCTGACGGCGTTCTTGACGCTCTTTTTCACGTAGGCGCTGAGGGACCAGTAGCCGAGGCCGAGGAGGCGGCGGGCGGCGTTGACGGGGGTGTTGAGCTTGAGGAGGAGCTGGTAGCCGACGTCGCCCACGTAGGCGAGCCACTTGATATTCTGGATGACGGTGTCGAGCTCGTGGCCGTGGATGACGAGGAGGCGGCGGCCATCGGCGGTGGTGTGGATGTCGCGGGGCAGGATCTCGACAGCGCCGAAATGGCCGATGAAGCCGGAGACGAATTCGTCGTGGTTGCCGGGGATGTAGATGACGCGGGTGCCTTTGCGCCCGGCGCGGAGGAGTTTCTGGATGACGTCGTTGTGCGCCTGCGGCCAGTAGATGCCGCGCCGGAGCTGCCACACGTCGATGAGATCGCCCACGACGTAGAGTGTGTCGAACTCGTGGTCGCGCAGGAAGTCGAGCAGCGCCTCGGCCTGACTGCCGCGGGTGCCGAGGTGGACATCGGAGATCCAGCCAGTGCGGTAGTGTTTCATGGGGGCAGTAAAGGGGCGGGCGGGGGCTAAAGGCAACGGCTCTCGCCGGGCAGGGGCAGATTTCACCTCGTCGTAACAATTGCGCCACGCGGTTGCATCGTTCCTGCTTTCTAAGTTTCCCATGAAAATGTCATCTGAAAGCCCGACCCCCAGCGGAAAATCCCCATTCTCCCAGCGTCCGTCCCGCCGCATATCGGTCTCGGCGATCCTGCGCGAGGCCTACCGCCGCTTTTCGCCGGACGCGGTGACGCGCCGCGCGGTGCGGCGTGCGCTCTCGTAGTCGGCGCGGTCAGCGGAGGGTCTCGAGCGCGTCGGCCCAGGCGGCGCTCGCGGTGTCGATGAGGATAACCTCGTGGGCGGGAGTCTGGCGGAGGCGGAGGATGCGCGGGGTGTCGGCCTCAAAGGTGAAGTGGGTGGTGCGCGGGCGGGGAGGGGAGTGGGGCGTGGGGAGCAACTGCTGCTCGGCGGCGAAGAATTCGGCGGCGTCCGCGGCGGTGGCCCACACGGTTTTCCAGACGAGCGCCTGGCCGCCGGGGTAGTAAAGGTAGCGGTCGCCGCGCCAGCCCGCCGCGGCGCGCTCGGCGGTGGTGGCGTCGAGCCATTCGGTGAAAAGGATGCGCAGGCCCATCTCGCCCACGCAGTTGTCGGCGGTGGGCTTTTCGCCTTTCACCTCGAGTTGCGACCAGGCGATGGCGATGGGCTCCTCGCGCGGGTTGGCGAGGTATTTCTGCGGATGCAGGATCTGCGCCGTGGAGCTGGGCGGCTCGGCGTAGGCTTTCGTTACCGCCGCGTAGTCGCCCGCGCCGAAAAGTGTGGCGCAGAATTCCTGCCCGCGCAGATACGGAAAGACGAGCATCTCGCGGAGGTAGCGCGGCGCGGTTTCGAGCTGCTTCATGTTTTGCGTGAAGGAGGAGACGACGCTGTCCTTGAGCATCTGCTTGGACAGGTTCTTGAGCATGAACTCGCTCATCACGAGCGTGGCATCGCCCTCGACGAGGGCGCTGGCGGCGACGGCCCGGTCGTCGTTGGTTTTGATTTCGAGGGGCAGGCGCTTGAGGCTGAAATGCTGGTCCTGGAGCGCGTGCGTGAGTTCGTGGGCGAGGACCACGCGGTTCTGGGCGTTGTCGAGCGAGGCGTCCTCGTACATGTAGAGCTTGTGGGTGTGCTGGTCGTAGAAAGCGGCGACCTGCTCGCCGAGGAGGTCGATGTATTTCTCGCGCAGCGGGTAGCCCGTCGGCAGGAGGCCGACTGCGGACATGGCCTCAGTCATGTCTGTGAACTCCTTCTCGGAATACACCTCGTCCAGTTTGCCCGCCATGGTCTGCTTGATCTCCTTGCGATTGAGGACCTGGTAGTCCACCGGCCTCTTAAATTCCAGCCCGCGAATCGCCGCGACCTGGCGCTCGATGTCCGCGCGCACGGTTTTGTTCGCGGCGAGGGCGCGGGCGCGTTCGCCGCCGGCAAGGATGGCGCGGAGTTCCGCGTTCGCTACCGTAAGTATCCGCATGCCTTCGGGAGAATATCCACCTGCTCGGCTGTTCGCAGTTTCATCATAACCGGCGGCCAGATAGTTAGGATCCTGCGCTCTCGCCGCAGCAATCAATCGCGTATTTTCCTCCACTAGTATCTGAAATCTCCTTTCTACCATCGGCTCCTTCCGCTCGCACGCCGGCCCGCCGAGCAGGGCGGCGATTGCGAGGAAAAGGGCGGGCTTTGCCAGATGACGGAGCGGAAAACGCATGAGAGCCGACGAAGCTAGAGACGAGCCAGCAGCACGGCAATGCGTTCGTCTCACGCCTCGCCGAGACACGGTCGGCGCATGAAGAGTGCGGGAGAATTTTTTGATCTATCCAAATCACCAAGCCCGCGTTAATGGTCTGCATTCTTTGAGCCAACCCATGAAAAAACTGCTTTCACTCCTTCCGCTTTGCGCTGTCTCGGCGGTCCTGTTTCTCGCCTCCGGCTGCGTGCGGCATTACGATGCCAAATCCGTCCGCGGCTACCGCTACGTTCCGAACTATCCGGAAGTGGGCTCCCCGGCTTGGGTCAAGTGGGTGGATGACCGAGTAGATACGCGCTACGCCAACAATCGCCACGCGGATCCGGCCACCCAGGAGTGGTACGCCGTGGTTGATTACTACGTTTTTCGGAGCTTCGACTGGGATTACTACCCGACAGGAGCCTACCGGTACCACACCTACAACGGAGACTCCGGCGACCGCAAAGGCCTCGGCAACGAGCGTTTCACTGCTGACGGGGAGCGCGGCTATCCGGACAAGCGCTACCGCATCGGCGATGAGCGCGATCAGCGGACCTACCGGACCTACGGCACGCGCAGCGGCTCCACCTTCAATGGTTACGCGTCCAAAGGCCGTTGGGTTGAAGGTTCCCGCTCCGGCTCCCGGACCTATCGCAGCGAGCGGCCCGGCTACCACCGCGGCGACTACTCCTCGGCCGATACGCGCGATCGCTATTACGGCCCCGCGCAGTTCAACGAACGGGGTCAGCAGACCAACGGGAACAACCGCAGCCGCTTCAAGGTCGGCTCGATCGAATGGAAGCATGCTGTGACGGAAGCCCTGCTCACCGGGCGCGTGCCGAAGCCGCCGCCGCGCTCCGACCCGTGGGACCAACCGCTGGCCCCCACGCACTGACCGGAGGTCGTGCCGAGCGCCGTCCGTGCGGCGGCGGCGCTGGCGTTCCGGGTCTGTCACGATGGCCGTATCTTCCACCATGCTTCAGCTCGGCACGGCAGCGCCGGATTTCTTGCTGCCCGAGGTCGCCAGCGGGCGCACCGTTGCGCTGGCGGATTTTGCGGAGAAAAAGGCGCTGCTCGTGATGTTTCTGTGCGCCCATTGCCCATACGTCGTCCACGTGCAGGCGGAGTTGGTGCGGCTCGCGCAGGACTACGCCGGGCAGAGTGTCGCGCTCCTGGCCATCACCGCGAACGACATCGCGAACTATCCGCAGGACGCGCCCGCGCCGACCGCCGCGATGGCGCGCGCCGCCGGGTTCACGTTCCCGTTTCTGTATGACGAAACGCAGGCCGTGGCCCAAGCCTACCGCGCCGCCTGCACCCCGGATTTTTTCCTTTTCGATGCCGCCCGCCGCCTCGCCTATCGCGGTCAACTCGACAGCTCGCGCCCCGGTCGCGGCCAACCCGACGGGGCTGACCTTCGTGCCGCGCTCGATGCGGTCCTCGCCGACGCGCCAGTGACCCCGGAGCAGCACCCGAGCATCGGCTGCAACATCAAGTGGAAGCCCGGCCGCGAGCCCGCGTATTGCGGAAAGTAGCGTGGACTTTAGTCCAAAGGGTGGCTGGACTTTTGGACTAAAGCCCCAGCTATTTTTTCTCGCTTCGCCGCGCACTCCGGGTGGAGCACTCGACCCGAGTGCCCTTGGCGGCGACCCGCCGCGAAGTCGGGGAGCGCGCGGCTGTTCGTTCCCGCGGGAATCCCGGAGCGCCGCGCACTCCGGCGTCCTCGGCGGGTCGCCGAAGACCGCACTCGGGCCGAGTGCTCCACCCGGAAATGTGATCCCGAGATGACGCGCTCACAAAGCAGCTTGCACTTTAGTCCAAAGTGCAGCGCGGCCTGCGCGCGCCTCAGCGTGCGAGCAGGCTGAGGATGGCCTTTTGCGCGTGGAGGCGGTTTTCGGCCTGGTTGAAAATGGTGTCGGCGTGGGCTTCGAGCGTCTCCTCGCTGATCTCTTTACCGCGATACGCGGGCAGGCAATGCATGACCAGCGCGCCGGGCCGGGCGCGCTCCACGAGCGCGGCATTGATCTGGTAGCGGCCAAACTGCGCGGCGCGAAAAGCGGCCTCGTCTTCCTTGCCCATGCTCACCCAAACGTCGGTGTAGAGCACGTCCGCGCCAGTGGCGGCGGCGGCGAGATCCTCGGTGATGACCAACCGCCCGCCGCGCCCCGTTTCATACACCGCCAGCGCGTCGCGATCAGCCGACGCGGGTGCTTTCACGATGGGAAACGCCCGCGCCACGATCTCGCTCGCGGGCTGAAACGCGTAGGGCGCGGCGATGCGCAGCTCGAAGTCCAGCTTCGCCGCCGCCCACAGCCAGGAGATGGGCATGTTGCACGCGCCGTCGCCGACAAACGTCACCACTTTTCCCGCGTAACTGCCGAGCCGCTCCTGGATGGTCTGGAGGTCGGCCATGATCTGGCACGGATGCTCGCCGTCGGTCAGCGCATTGATCGTGGGGATGCCCGAGAAGCGCGCAAAATCCTCCACATCGCTCTGCGCAAAAGTGCGGATAACCGCCCCGTGAATCATGCGCCCGAGCACGCGCGCGGTGTCCTTGATCGGCTCGCCGCGCCCGAGCTGGATCTCGCTGGCATTGAGGAAAAGGACATCGCCTCCCAGTTCGCGGATGCCGACCTCGAAGGACACGCGGGTGCGCGTGGAGCTTTTGGAAAAAAGCAGCGCCCAGCACTGGTGGCGCAGCGGATGCGCGGCGTGGCTGCCGCGCGTGGTCTTCATCTCGGCGGCCAGTGCGAGGATCGCGTGCAACTCCGCGACGGTGGCGGACTCGATGGAGAGAAAGTGTTTCATGGGCTCTCGGGAGGGGTCGGAAAAAGGGCGGAGCATTAGGTGGCGCACCACCGATGACAAGTGAACTTTCCGCGTCACTGGTTCATTCGTGCTTGCCATGTTTAGGGGTGCCGCGCTTCATCTCGCGCTCACTTTTTCCCGACCTCATCCATCATGCCCAAACTCTCTCTTCGCGACGTCAATGTCTCCGGTAAACGCGTCTTTGTGCGCGTCGATTTTAATGTCCCGCAGGACAAAGTCACCGGCGCGATCACCAATACCCAGCGCATCGCGGCGGCCCTGCCGACGATCCGGTTCATTCTGGAAAATGGCGGGTCGGTGGTGCTGGCCAGCCACCTCGGGCGGCCGGACGGTCAGCGCGTGGAAAAGCTCAGCCTGCAGCCGGTCGCGGAGAAGCTGGCCGAGTTGCTCGGCAAGCCGGTGCAGGCCCTCCGGGACTGCGTGGGTCCCGAGGTGGAGTCGGCCTGCGCCGCCCTCCAGCCGGGCGGGGTCGTCCTACTCGAAAACCTGCGCTTTCACATCGAGGAAGAGGGCAAGGTGAAGCGCGAGGACGGCACGAAGGAATCCGCCGATCCGGCGAAGGTCGCGGCCTTCCGCGCCAGCCTGACGAAGCTCGGCGACATCTATGTGAACGACGCCTTCGGCACGGCACACCGCGCGCACTCGTCGGTCGTCGGCGTCGATCTGCCGATCAAGGCTGCGGGCTTCCTGATGCAGAAGGAACTCCAAGCCTTTGCCGCGGTGCTCGACAACCCCGCGCGCCCGCTGCTCGCCATCCTCGGCGGCGCGAAAATCGCGGACAAAATCCCGCTCATCAACAACCTCCTCGACAAGGCCAACGAGATCATCATCGGCGGCGGCATGGCTTTCACTTTCAAAAAGGTGCTCGAAGGCATGGAGATCGGGAACAGCCTCTTCGACGCCAAAGGCGCGGAGATCGCGCAGGAGCTTTTTGCCAAGGCCGCGGCCAAGGGCGTGCAGATTCATCTGCCGGTGGATTTCATCTGCGCGGACAAGTTTGCGCCCGACGCGAACACCCAGCCCGCGACGGACCAGCAGGGCATTCCCGCCGGCTGGGAAGGGCTCGACTGCGGCCCGGCGAGCCGCGCGCTCTTCGCGGAAGTCATCGGACGCGCGAAAACGATCGTCTGGAACGGCCCGCCCGGGGTGTTTGAGTTCGACGCGTTTGCCGGCGGCAGCAAGTCCATGGCCGACGCCATCGCCGCGGCGACCGCGGGCGGCGCGATCAGCGTGGTCGGCGGCGGCGACACGGCGACGGCGGCGAAGAAATTCGGCGTGATCGACCAAGTCACCCACGCCTCCACCGGCGGCGGCGCCTCGCTCGAACTGCTGGAAGGCAAAGCCCTCCCCGGTGTCACAGCCCTCAACGATCAGTAAGAAATTTCCGTTTCAAAAAAACACCGCCATGCGCCGCAAAATCATCGCAGCCAACTGGAAGATGAACATGACTCTGAACGAGTCAGATTCCTACCTCGACACCTTCCTCCTCGAAATCGCCGAGGAGAAGCGCGTGGACATCGTCCTCGTCCCGCCGTTCACCGCGCTGTCCCATGTTTCGCAGCGGCTGAACAACGTGCAGAACGTGAAGCTCGGCGCGCAGAACATGCACTGGGAAAAGGGCGGCGCGTTCACCGGCGAGATCAGCGCCGCGATGATTCGTGAGCTGTTTGCCCGCTACGTCATCCTCGGCCACAGCGAGCGGCGCACGCTTTTCGGCGAGACGGATGAAACGGTGAACCGGAAGACCAAAGTCGCGCACGAAGGCTCGCTCAAGCCGATCGTCTGCATCGGCGAAACCCTCGCCGAGCGCGACGCGAACCAAGTCGAGCAGGTGCTCGAAAAGCAGCTCCGCGGCAGCCTCGCCGGCCTCGACGCGAAGGCGCTGACCGAGACGGTGCTTGCTTACGAACCCGTCTGGGCCATCGGCACCGGCCGCACCGCCACCCCCGAGCAGGCGCAGGCCGCGCACGCTTTCATTCGCAAAGTGCTCGCCGAAATGTCCGACGCCGCCACCGCCGACAAAGTGCGCATCCAATACGGCGGCAGCGTGAAACCCGGCAACACCGCCGAGTTGATGTCGCAGCCCGATATCGACGGAGCGCTCGTCGGCGGAGCCAGCCTCGTGGCGCGCGACTTCGCGGAGATCATCAAACTGACCGCGGCGTTGTAAGGCAGCGTTTCACCACCCCGCGCCCACGCGAAACGGAGTGGACCCCGGGAGTGTGACGGTCCGTTGCCACGCTGCGCGGCGCAAAGAATCGGGATGACTTTCCTTGCGGCGAAAACTAGTCAGATGCCGTGAGTCGATCCCCGTCTTGGAAAATCGCTGACCTCATCGACTTCGAGTTTCTGCTCGCGGGCGAGACTGCTGTGGAGGATGGCCGGGAGTTTTATGAGGAGCACGTCCGCCCCAAACTCACTCCGGGTGGCGAGACGGACCGCCGGAGCGTTTTCCGAGCCTGGCTGCTCGCCCGGCGCGTGGGTGCGCGGAGCACGATTGGCCAGCGCTGCGCGGCCGCGGGCAAGGCCGTGGCCAGCCTCGGCGGACTTGCGGGACTGGTGCTCGGCGGCTGCGTGACCGCGACGCTGCTCCACTACCAAGGCAGCGAACCGGTGAACGTGGCGACCTTCCTCGGCTGGACGGTGGGCGTGCAAATCCTGCTGCTCGTCGCGGCGGTGCTCATCTGGTTGGCGCGCGCAACCACCGGCCTTTTCGAGGACTTTCATCCGGTGCGCAGCGTCCTCACCGCGCTCGGCTGGGCGCTCAGTGCGGGCCTGCGCAAACTGCCGGGCGAAGAACGCGACCGGCTGCGCGCGACGCTGGCCGGCCTGGCGCGCCGGCGCGAAATCTACGGCTCGCTCGTCGCGTGGCCGTTTCTCATCGTCACGCAGATTTTTGCCGTCGGTTACAACCTCGGCATCCTCGCCGTGCTTGTGATGCACGTGGCCGTGACCGATCTGGCCTTTGGCTGGCAATCCACGCTGGAACTAAGCCCGGAGGTCGCGCACCGCATCGTCTCCACGCTCGCGGCACCGTGGTCGTGGTTCGCGCCGAACGCGCATCCGGTGATCGAGGACGTCGTCGCGAGCCGGTTTTCCTACAACGCGGGAATCAGACCGCTGGACAGCGCGGCAATGGCGTCGTGGTGGCCGTTTCTCGCCTACGCCGTGACTTGCTACGGCCTGCTGCTGCGCGGCGCGCTGCTCGTCTTCGGAGTGTGGAAAATGCGCGCATCGCTCGGTGCGCTGGCGTTTGATCACGAGGGCTGCAACGCGCTTTATCGCCGGCTCACCGGCCCGGTCGTGCAGGCGCAAAACGGCACGGCGGTGCTGGCGATTCCGCGCGCGGCAAGCTCGTCCGCGGCCCATGCGGCGCGCGGCGGCGCGTGCCTTGCGCTGGTCGCCCCGGATCTCGCGTTGCCCGCCGGCCAGCCCGCGGACTACGTGTGCAAGACGTTTGGCTGGCAGGTCGCGCAGTCCCTTCCCGTGCAGATCGACCATCCGGGCGGCAACGCGGAAGTGCTGGCCGCCGCGGCGAGTGGTGCGCTGGCCGGCGTGGTGGTGGTCGTCCGGGCGCGGCGGGTGCCGATCAAAGCCATCGCGCTCTGTTTGCAAAAAATCGCGGAGAGCGCCGGGCCGAAAGCCGAGGTCGTGGTGCTGCTGGTCGGCCGGGCCGACGGCGCGGGTTTTGCGCGAGTCGAGGATGATGACTTCACGCACTGGCGGAATTTGCAGGCGATTCACGGGCTCCGGCTGAGCGTGGAGAAATGGAGCGCGGCATGACGGACGCGCCGCCGACCTTCGCGATCGTGGGCGCGGTCAATCACGGCAAGTCGTCCGTCGTTTCCACGCTCGCGGAAAACGATCAGGTGCGGATCAGTTCGCAGCCGGGCGAGACCGTGGAGTGTCAGCGATTCGCGCTGCACGACCTGTTCGTTTTCTACGACACGCCGGGCTTTCAAAATGCCATCGAAGCGCTGACGGAGCTGGCTCCGGCGGCTCATGCGGCCGATCCGCTGGCGTTGTTTCGCGAGTTCATCGCGCGGCATCGCGGCGATGATGCGTTCGAGGCGGAGCGACTGCTCTTTCAGCCGGTGGTCGGCGGGGCCGGGATCATCTACGTGGTGGACGGTTCCGAGCCGCTGCTCGAAATCCATGCGGCGGAGATGGAAATCCTCCGGCTCACCGGCGCGCCGCGGCTCGCGATCATCAACCGCACGGGCGCCGACGATCATGTGCAGGACTGGAAGCGGCGGCTCGGGCTGCACTTCAATGCGGTCCGCGAATTTAACGCGCACCACGCCACTTTCGCCGACCGGCTCGAACTGCTCGAAACGCTCGCCGGCATCGAGCAAAGCTGGAAGCCGAAGCTCACGCGGGCGGTGGCGGTTTTCCGCGACGAGTGGGACCGGCGGCTCGGCGAGTGCGCGGAGATCATCGTGGAATTGCTCGCCGATGCGCTCACGCATCGGGAGGTCGCAGATGCGGAGTCCCGCGTGGCGGGCGAGAAATTGAAGGAGCGCTTCGTGACTGCGCTGACCGACCGCGAGACGCGCGCGCACCGGGCGATCATCAAACTTTTCGGCCACAGCCGAGTGCAGGCCGAGGCGGGCGGACAGCAGCTTTTCGACAGCGAACTTTTCAGCGACGACACGTGGCGCGCGTTCGGCCTCGATGAGCGCCAGCTCGTGGCGGCGGGAGCGATCAGCGGCGCAGCGGCGGGCGTGCTTTTCGACCTGGCGACGATCGGGCACTCGATCGGGATTCCCACTGCGGTCGGCGCGGGCGCGGGCGCGATCACGGCGTTCGTTGTGGGCAAGCGACGGCCCGAGCTGAAGCTCAACGCGCGCTGGCTGCCGGGTGGGCTGCGGCTCGGCGGCCGCGCGCTTTCGGTCGGCCCGTATCCCGCGCTTAATTTTCCGTGGATCCTCCTCGACCGGGCGCTGGGCACGTTTGCCTACGTCATCAATCGCGCGCACGCCCGGCGCGACGAAGCCACGATCCAAGGCGCGCGGATGCAGGCCACAATGGCAGCCGCCGGGCTTTCCAGCACCCGCTGGGGCGACACCCCGCGCCGGCATTGCGAGCGGATTTTTGCGCTGATCCGCCGCGGAAAGATGCGTGGCGAGGAGCGTCGCGACCTGCGCGAGCTGATCCGGGTGCGCTTGGCGGAGGTGAGCGCCGCGAAATTGGCAGCGGCCCTGGACTAGGCGCGTTCGCGGAACGCGCGGGAGAGCGCCACGTATTTTTCCGCCCAGACTTTGATGCCAGCTTGGTCGTCGAGCGAAAGGGTGCGCACCACTTTCGCTGGCGAGCCGAGGACGAGCGAGCCGGCGGGAATCTTCGTCCCGCCGGTGACGAGCGCGCCCGCGCCAATGATCGAGCGCGCACCGATTTCCGCGCCGTCGAGGATGATCGCGCCCATCCCGACGAGCACTTCATCGGCGATGGTGCAGGCGTGGAGCACGGCTTTGTGGCCGATGGTCACCAGTTCGCCGACGAACGTGCCATAGTCGTCCGCGAGGTGGACGACCGCGCCGTCCTGCACGTTGGAGCGCGGCCCGATGACGATGCGATTGATGTCGCCGCGGAGCACGGCTTGAAACCACACGCTCGACTCCCCGGCGAGCGTGACGTCTCCGATCACGATCGCGCCGGGAGCCACGAAAACGGTCGGGTGGATCGTCGGCGGGGTGTCGAGGTAGCGGGTGAGACGGTCGGATAAAGTCATACGCCAGCGTGGTTTCGAGAAGGCGCGAAATCAACCGGGAAGACCGATGTTTAGATGATTCGTGAGGATTAAAAAAATTCTGGAGGAATTGTTTGACTTCAAAATGACACAGGGGCAAAACAGCCGGAATCCCGCTGGTCACACCCCCAGCTCCAAACAATCAAACAAAAGCAAATCACATTAACTCATGAACAAGGCAGAACTCGTAGAAACCGTCCAAAAATCCCTCGGCAAGACCACCAGCAAAGCGGAGGCTGAACGTGCTGTCGCCGCCGTCATCGACGGCATCAAGGCCGGCCTGAAAAAAGGCAAGCCGGTGCAACTCGTCGGTTTCGGGACCTTTAAGATCGCGAACCGCAAGGCGCGAATGGGCATCAACCCGAAGACGGGCGCGAAGATCAAAATCAAGGCGTCCAAGAGCGTGAAATTCGCCGCGGGCAAGGACCTGAAGTCCAAGCTCAAATAATTTCCTCCTAGCCCCGAGAGACCCCGTTTTGCCTCGTGCAAAACGGGGTTTCTCACGTACGGGCTCATGGGGAGGGTAGGGGGGGCGCGCATCTTGCTAGGTAGTTTGTTTCATATTTGCCTGGGATGAACTCCTCCAACGATCAGACGACTCTCCCGACGCTCGTCGGTGCGCTCCTGCTCATGCTGGTGCCCTCGGCGGCGGCGTTTTCTGGTCTGGACGGGCCGATTTTATGCGGACTCGGGCTGGCGGCGACTGGCGGAGTGGGACTGCTGGGCTGGCGAATGTTGCGGCGAGGTCGGGAGCGTGATGAGGAGTTGCGGGAGGCATGGGATTTTCGTCGGCGCATTCTTGAGAATAGCGACGTGGTGATCGTGGAGTTGTCGCCCGAGGGCCGGTTGTTTTCTTCGTCCAAGGTGGGCGCAGCCTCGCCGGACTGGACGGCGCAGTGGCTCGGGGAGTCGCGGACCGTCGCCGTGGATGCGGTCGCGCGCGCCCGGTCGGGTGAATGTGCGCGCTTTCGCGGCTGGTCGCTCGGGCCTGCGGGCGAGCCGGTGCTGTGGGAAGTGATCGTCGCGCCCGTAGCGGCGGCCGGCGGGCCGGCGGAGAAGCTGGTCTCGCTGGCGCGGGACATCACGGACCAGTATGAGGGTGAGGAAAAACTCCGCCTGCTGTCTGAGAATTCCGAGGAAGCGTTCCTGCTGATCTCCGACGGCGTGATTATCGACGCCAGCCCCGCGGCGGCGCGGCTGCTGGGTTTCGACGACCGGCGGGACCTCCTGAAGTGCGAGATTGGCGACCTTTCTCCGGAAACTCAGCCCGACGGAGTGTCGTCCAAAGACAAGGCGCGCGAGATGGGGGAGGCGGCGGCGGCCAACGGGCACTGCCGCTCCGCGTGGACTTTTCGCCGGGTGAATGGTGAGGCGGCTTCCGTGGAGATCACGGTGACGGGCAGAGCGCTTTGCGGGCGCCCGGTGCTGTTGGCGGTTCTGCAGGATGTGGGCGAGCAGCGGCGAATGGCGGAAGCTCTGCGGACTGGTGAAGAGCGGGTCGAGGCGCTCACCAGCGGCAGTTTTGAAAATCAGAGGGCAGCCGAGCGCGCGGTGCAGGAAAGCGAGCGGAGATTTCGTGAGCTCTTCGACGATGCGCCGGTCGCCTACCACGAACTCGATCTCAACAACCACATCACCCGCGTCAATGGAACTGAGCTGGCGATGCTGGGTTACAGCGCGGAGGAAATGGTCGGGAAGTCCATCTGGAATTTCATCATCGAGGAGAAGCCCGACGAGGCCGCGACCCGCGAGGCCCCGCCCGGCGTGCGCGGCGAGTATCCCTGTACGTTCCGGCGGAAAGACGGGCGCAAGGTTTCGGTGCTGATGCGGCAGAAGTTCATCAAAGACGGCTCGGGAGCGATGTCCGGGCGGCTGGTTACGCTGCAGGACGTGACTGCGCTGAAACGGACCGAACTCGAATTGCGCGACGCCGAGGAAGAGTATCGAAGTATTTTTGAAAACGCGATTGAGGGGATTTTCCAGTCCACGGCTGAGGGGAGTTACTTGAGCGTGAATCCGGCGCTGGCGCGGATGTTCGGCTACGATTCGCCGGACGAAATGATGAGCACGGTGACGCACATCGGACGCCAGCTTTACGTCCAACTGGGACGGCGCGGCGATTTCACCTCGCTCATTCTGGAACAGGGAGCCGTGAGCGATTTCGAGTCGGAGGTTTACCGGCGGGATGGCAGTTCGATTTGGATCTCCGAGCGCTGCCGGGCGGTCCGCGACGGCGACGGCAAACTCCTCTACTACGAAGGAACCGCCGAGGACATCACGGCGCGCCGCGGGGCTGAACAAGTTGTGAAAACCGCGCGGGACACGGCCATCGAGTCGGCGCGGCTGAAGAGCGAATTTCTCGCCAATATGAGCCACGAAATCCGCACACCGATGAATGGCATCATCGGCATGACGGATCTGTTGCTCGACACCGACCTGTCGCCGAAGCAGCGCGATTTTACGCAGACGATCGCGGGCAGCGCGGATTCGCTGCTGACGATCATCAACGACATTCTGGATTTCTCGAAGATCGAGGCCGGCATGCTGAGCTTTGAGGAAATCGACTTTCAGCTTTCGTCCGTGGTCGAGGGGGCCGTTGAGGTGCTGGCCGCGCGGGCGGCGGCGAAGAAGATCGATATCGCCTCGCTCGTTTACAACGGCGTGCCGAACGGTCTCCGCGGCGATCCGGGCCGCCTGCGGCAGGTGCTCACGAATCTCGTCGGCAACGCGGTGAAATTCACCGAGCGCGGCGAGGTGGTGGTGCGCGCCAATTGCCAGGAGGAGACGCCGACGCACGCGGTCATCCGCTTCACCGTGACCGACTCGGGGATCGGCATTGAGCCGGCGGCGCAGGCGCAGCTTTTTCAGGCGTTCGTGCAGGCCGACGGCACCACCACCCGGCGCTTCGGCGGGACCGGGCTCGGCCTTGCGATTTGCCGCCAACTGGTGCAGCGGATGGGCGGGGAGATCGGGGTGACGAGCCAGCCGGGAAAAGGCTCGACGTTTTGGTTCACCGCGCGCTTTGCCCGGCAGGCGGCTTCAGCACCGACGGTGGTGCCCCGCAAGGCCGAACTGCGCGATCTGCGGGTGCTGATCGTGGACGACCATGAGACGAACCGCACGGTTTTGGAGCACTTGCTTTCATCGCGCGCGATGCACGTCCAGCAATCGGTCAATGCGCTCGACGCGCTGGGTTTGATGCGCGCTGAGGCCGCGCGCGGACGGACGTTCGATCTTGCCATTCTCGACATGCAGATGCCGGGCATGGACGGACTGGAGTTGGCGCGGTGCATCAAGAAGGACCCAAAGCTCGCCGCCACGCGGATCGTCATGCTGACCTCGATGGACCGGCACGATGACCCGGAGGCGTTGCGCGATAGCGGCGTGGATGGCTGCCTGGTCAAGCCGGTGAAACAGGCGCAGCTTTTCGAGTGCTTGCGGACGGTGATGTCGCCGGACGTCGGGGCTGGTGAAATCAAGTCCACGCTCGTTCCTTTGCCGAAGCCCGTGGAAATCCCGGCGGAGTTGGTGGGACTGAGTCTCCGCGTCTTGGTCGCGGAGGACAATCCGGTGAACCAAAAGGTTGCGGCCTGTCAGTTGGAGCGGTTTTCCATCGTGCCGGAGGTTGTGGAAAACGGGCGCCTGGCGATCGAGGCGGCTCAGCGTGAAAACTACGACGTTATCCTGATGGATTGCCAGATGCCGGAACTCGACGGCTACGCGGCGACGCAGGAACTGCGGGTCGGCGAAGGCCGGGACCGGCACACCTGGATCATTGCGATGACGGCTAATTCGCTGGAGGGCGATCGGGAGAAGTGCCTGGCCGCGGGGATGGACGATTACCTGAGCAAGCCGATCAAGCCGGATGCTTTGGCCGCGGCGCTTTGTGCGTACGCGAAAAGGAGGCGGAAACCGGTGGTCGCGAAAGCGGTGCCGCCGACTGGAGGCATCGTTGATCCGCAAATCCTCGCGGGATTTCGCGAGATGGGTGCCGATGCAAGCGGGCAGTTGCTCGACACTTTGATCGAGACGTTCCTCGAAAATACCCCGCAGGTCATCGAGGCCGCGCGGGAGGCACTGGCCCGGCGTGGAGTCGCGGAGATCGAACGGGCCGCGCACACGCTGAAGGGCAGCAGCAGCAATTTCGGCGGGGAGCGCATGGGGGCCGCGTGCGCGGAACTCGAACGCGCCGCCCACGATGGCGTGCTCGATGGTGCAACGGAAATGATCAACGCCATCGAAGCTGAATTTGCGTCTGTTCGCGTCGCTCTGGAACGAGAGCGATCCACCTGTCTCGTATGAAAATCCTGATTGCTGAAGATGACCCTGTGTCGGTGAAAGTGCTGCAATTCACGCTGGAGCATTACGGGCACGAGGTCGTGGTCGCGGCCAGCGGTTTGGAGGCGTGGGAGAAGTTCGACGCGGAACCGGTCCGCGTGATCGTGAGCGACTGGATGATGCCGGGCCTCGATGGGTTGCAGCTCTGCCAGAAAGTGCGGGAGCGCCCGAAGACGGAGTACACCTATTTCATCCTGCTCACCGCGATCCACACCGGTCGCGACAACCTGCGGCAGGCGATGGATGCCGGCGTGGACGATTTCCTCACCAAACCGCTCGATCGCGAGGCGATCCTCATGCGCCTGCGGGTGGCCGAGCGGATCCTCGAATTCACGAAGCAAATCCGGCTGCTCAAGCTGCTCATTCCGATCTGCATGTATTGCAAGCGGGTGCGCGACGACTCCGACTATTGGGACCAGGTCGAGAACTACATTCACGCGCACACGGGCAGCAATTTCAGCCACGGCATCTGCCCCACTTGCTTCGACCAGCAGATGAGCAACCTGAGTTGCGCGGGAGTGACGATCGCGCCCGCGACGAACTAGCAGACGGCGTCCTTGCAGGACGCGACGGTGTATTCGCGATTGAGCCGGGCGATGACGGAGGCGGGGATGTCCGCCGGACAGACGGCTTCGCACTCGAGGTAGTTCGAGCAGTTGCCGAAGCCTTCCTCGTCCATGGTGCGGACCATCTTGAGCGCGCGCGAGGTGCGCTCGGCCTGGCCTTGCGGGAGCAGGGCGAGGTGGGAAACTTTCGCGCCGACGAAAAGCATGGCGCTGGCGTTGGGGCAGGCGGCCACGCAGGCGCCGCAGCCGATGCAGGCGGCGGCTTCCATGGCGGCGTCGGCGGCGACTTTCGGGACGGGGAGACAGTTCGCGTCCTGTGCTGAGCCGGCGCGCGCGGTGATGAACCCACCCGCCTGCTGGATGCGGTCGAAGGCGCTGCGATCGACAATGAGATCGCGGACGACGGGAAAGGTCTTCGCGCGGAACGGCTCGACGTGGATGGTCTCGCCGTCCTTGAATTTCCGCATGTAGAGCTGGCACGTGGTGGTCTCGCTCGGACCGTGCGGCACGCCATTGATCGAGAGCGAGCACGTCCCGCAGATGCCTTCACGGCAGTCGTGGTCAAAGGCGATGGGCTCCTCACCTTTGCCGGTGAGGTCATCGTTCACGATGTCGAGCATCTCGAGAAAGGAGGCTTCTTCGGGGATGTTGCGGGCTTCGATGTCGGCGAGCTTGCCGGCACTTTTCGCGTCTTTCTGACGCCAGACTTTGAGGTGAAGATTCATGACGAAAAGCGGTTACTTGTAGCTGCGGACGCTGGGATGGACTTCTTCAAAGACCAGCGGTTCGACGTTGCGGGTGGGTTTCTCGCCTTCGCCGTTGAAGCCCCAGGCGGCGACGTGCTGGAAGTTGGTGTCGTCGCGCTTGGCTTCGCCGTCGGGGTATTGAAACTCCTCGCGGAAATGGCCGCCGCAGGATTCACGGCGCTCAAAGGCGTCGAGGCAGAGCAGTTCGCCGAATTCGAGAAAGTCGGCGACGCGCCCGGCTTTTTCGAGCGAGACGTTGAGTGCCTCGCCTTCGCCGGGGACGTTCACGTTTTTCCAGAACTCCTCCCGCAGCGGCGGAATCTGCGCGAGGGCGCGCTGGAGGCTCTTTTCGCTGCGGGCCATGCCGCAGTAGTCCCACATGATGCGGCCGAGTTCGCGGTGGAAGTGATCGACGGTGCGCTTGCCTTTGATGCCGAGCAGGCGGTTGGTGCGGGCGCGCACGTCAGCTTCGGTGCGCTTGAATTCCTCGCGGTCGGTGGTCGGACGCTTGCCGATTTGCGGCGCGAGGTAGTTGCCGATCGTGTAGGGCAGGACGAAGTAGCCGTCGGCCAGTCCCTGCATCAGCGCGCTGGCCCCGAGGCGGTTCGCGCCGTGGTCGGAGAAGTTCGCTTCACCGAGGACGAAGAGGCCGGGGATGTTGGACATCAGGTTGTAGTCCACCCACAGTCCGCCCATCGTGTAATGCACGGCGGGGTAGATGCGCATCGGTTGCTGGTAGGCGTTCTCGGCAGTGATCTGGTGGTAGATGTCGAAAAGGTTGCCGTAGCGCTCGCGAACGGTCGGCTCGCCGAGGCGTTTGATGGCGTCGGCGAAATCGAGATACACGCCGAGCCCGCCGGGGCCGACCCCGCGGCCGTCGTCGCACGCTTCTTTCGCGGAGCGGGAGGAAATGTCGCGTGGGGCGAGGTTGCCAAAGCTGGGATACTTTCGCTCGAGATAGTAGTCGCGCTCATCCTCGGGGATCTCGGCAGCGGCGCGGTTGTCACCTTTCTTTTTCGGCACCCAGACGCGCCCGTCGTTGCGGAGCGACTCGGACATGAGGGTGAGCTTGCTCTGAAAGTCCCCGGCGACCGGGATGCAGGTCGGATGGATCTGCGTGTAGCAGGGATTGGCCATCAGCGCGCCGCGTTTGTAGGCGCGCCAGGAGGCGGTGACGTTGCAGCCTTTCGCGTTGGTCGAAAGGTAGAAGACGTTGCCGTAGCCGCCGGTGCAGAGCAGCACGGCGTCGGCGGCGTGCGAGGTGATCGCACCGGTCACCATGTCGCGGACGACGATGCCTTTTGCGTGGCCGTCCACGAGCACGACATCGAGCATCTCCGTGCGCGGAAACATCTCGACGGTCTTTTCCGCGATCTGCCGGTTCAGCGCGGAGTAAGCGCCGAGCAGGAGTTGCTGCCCCGTTTGCCCGCGGGCGTAAAACGTCCGCGAGACCTGTGCGCCGCCGAACGAGCGATTCGCGAGCAACCCGCCGTATTCGCGGGCAAACGGCACGCCCTGCGCCACGCATTGATCGATGATCGCCGCGCTGACTTCCGCGAGCCGATACACGTTCGCCTCGCGCGAACGGAAGTCGCCACCTTTGATCGTGTCGTAAAAAAGCCGCTGCACGGAGTCGCCGTCGTTTTGGTAATTTTTCGCTGCATTGATCCCGCCCTGCGCGGCGATCGAGTGCGCCCGGCGGGGCGAATCCTGATAGCAAAAGCACTTCACTTTATAGCCCATCTCTCCGAGCGACGCTGCCGCGCTCGCGCCCGCCAGACCGCTGCCGACGACGATGATCTCATACTTCCGCCGGTTCGCGGGATTGATCAGCTTCGATTCAAACTTGTGCTTTTCCCACTTCTGGGAGAGGGGACCGGTCGGGATTTTTGAATCAAGGACAGCGCTCATAATTTCAGGACTCCGGTAAGGACGGCGACGGGGATGGAGGCGTAGCCGAGGAAGATCAGCCACGAGAATGCGACCCCGCCTTTCTCCCACAGCGGGCGCAGTTTCGCGCTATTCAGGCCGAGGGTTTGGAAAAGGCTGCCGATGCCGTGATTGAGATGCATCGCGAGCAGGCCGACGGCGACGATGTAAAAGCCGGAGGCCCAAGGATTCTTAAAGCCCGTTATCATCATCCGGTAAACGTCGTGCCGCCCCATCGCGTCTGTCATGTGCGCGAAGCTCGGGTCGATCTTGTGGGCGGTGAAATGCAGGAGATGGAAGATGATGAAGCAGAGCACCATCAGGCCGCTGAGGGTCATCATGCGGGCCGGGAAGGTCGCAGCGCGGCGCTTGGTCACGGCGTAGCCGACCGGGCGGGCGGCGCGGTTTTCCGTACGGAGTTTGATCGTGAAAACGATGTGCGCCACGACCATCGCGAGGAGGCCGAGGCGGATGACCCAGAGGAGTTCGCCGAGGCTTTGGAGAAAGAGCGCGTAGCGGTTCAGCGGTTCGGGGCCGAGGAAGACCTGGAGGTTTCCGATGAGATGGCCGACGACGAAGCCGAAGAGGCCGAGGCCGGTCAGGGCGACGATCCATTTTCGACCGATGGAGGAGGAGAGATACGAGGAGATGGGATTCACAGTTTGGGCAAAAAATCAGGTGTCGGGAAACTCCGCCGGGCTGAGGCCGAGGGCAACGATCGAGCAGGCGGTGATGGTGCGCAGTCCCAGATCGGCAGCGGTTTCGATCAGTTCGTCGCTTTCGGAGCCGGGATTCAGCCAGACTTCCTTCGGCGATTTGGCGGCAATGGCCAGGAGCAGTTGCAGGCCCACGGCGGGCGGCACATAGAGGCTCACGTAGTCGAGTGGCACGGTGATCACGTCGAGGTTCGGATACGCCGGCAGCCCTTCGATGGTTGCTTCGCGCGGATTCACGGGCAGGACGGTGAAACCGTAATCGAGATACGCACGCACCGCCTTGTTCCCGAATTTGCGCCGATCTTGCGAAGCGCCGAGGACTGCGACAGTGGGTTGAGACATGAGTGATTGAGATTTTTCTAAAGGCAGCGTGCCGCGCATGGGAAGCGCGAAGTCTGTGCGGCGGAAAAATTTGCGCTGCGGATTCCCGATTTTTCGCCGCCTCAAATATAACCCTTGCGCTTTCCCCATGATGCAGTCATTTCCCGCCGCACCGTTAGAGCCCATAAGGGTAGGGAGATTGCTAGTTGTTTCGTTAACGTGGATTTTGTCCGCGGACTTCAGTGGCAGTTTGAGATCCGATTACCGGAAACCGCCGTAGTTTGCTCCGCAGTTGCTTAGAAAAACAAAACCATCATGTCCACGAAACTCTACGTAGGGAATCTTTCCTTCGATACCACCGAAATGGATCTTCAAGATCATTTTGCCCAGGCCGGCTCCGTCACGGAAACCGCTCTGATGCAGGATAAGTTCACCGGCAAGTCCCGCGGCTTCGCCTTTGTCACCATGTCCAGCGCCGACGAGGCCCAGAAAGCCATCTCGATGTTCCACGGTCAGAACTTCCAGAACCGCGCCCTCACCGTCAACGAAGCCCGTCCGCGGGAAGATCGTCCGGGCGGCGGCGGCGGCGGCGGTCCCCGCAAGTCCTTTGGCGGCGGCGGCGGCGGCGAGCGCGGCGGCTACCAGAAGCGCTACTAAGCGCCTCGTTTAGGAAATAAACTCGCAAACGCCCCGGTCGAAAGGCCGGGGCGTTTTGCTTTTCCGGCGGTGGAGGAAAAGGCTGCGCAAATCATGGAGAGTATCGCGCAATTAGTGTCATTGACGCCGCCCGCGAACTAGCCGAATGGATAGCCACCGATGGTTGCGCGCCTGACACTCCTGATTTTCCTGCTCGTGGGGCTCGCCTTCGGGCCGGTGCGCGGGGCAGTGTCGTGTGGGAAAGGGGCGGGCGTCGCGGTATGCCACGCGTGCTGTGCGGATCCGACTGCGGCTTGTTGCGCGATGGCCTGTGGGTCGGAAAAGCAGGTACCTCCAGTGCAAGCTGCGCCGACTGCGGATGACGCCAAGCAACTGGCGGCGCCGCATTGGGTTCTCGTCGGACTTCGCCTGGTTCCGGTGGTGGAGCGTCCGGCGGTCTACCGGCGGCAGGCGGCGCGGATGCCGGTGGTGGCGCGGCTCGATCTGCTCTGTAGGCGGCTCATCTGAGAGGGCATTGAACAGGCGTGGTGTGTCCACGCATCTCGTGGCGGCGTCCCGGTCGGGAGGCTGCCGTTCAACGCAACCCAACTCTCAGATTCCATGAAACGAACTTTTTTCTCCTTCCTCATCATCGCCATCGCCGTCGTCGCCGCTGCGACTGGCTGGCACCTCGGCAGTCAGCGTGCGTCGTCGGCGGCCTCCGCCGGCCCGCGCAAGGTGCTCTTTTACCAGAGCCCCATGCACCCGTGGATCAAGTCCGACCTGCCGGGCAACTGCACGATCTGCGGGATGAAACTCGTGCCCGTCTTCGAGGGCGATCCCGTCACCGACGCCACGGCCGGTCCGGTGGTGAAACTCAGCGCGCAGACGGTCAGCACGATCCAGGTGGAGACCACGCCGATCGCGCGCCAGCCGCTGCGGCGCATCATCCGCGTAGCCGGGCGGATCGACGACGACGACTCCGCGCATCGCCGGCTCTCGGCGTATGTCGAAGGCCGGATCGACAAACTTTTCGTCAACTCCGTCGGCGCGGAAGTGGTCGCGGGGCAGCCGCTGGCCTCGCTCTTCAGCCGCGAACTGCTCGTGGCCCGCAGCGAATACAACCTCGCCGCGCAACGTCCCGCGTCGCCGGAGCGCGAGAGCGCGCTCGCGGGCAGCCGGCAGAAATTGCGCCGCTTCGGACTCACCGCGGAGCAGATTGAAAAGCTGCCCGGCCAGACCGGCGACACCTTCGACATTGTCGCGCCCATCACCGGCACGGTGGTCGAGCGCAAAGTCTATGAAGGGCAGTACGTGAAGGAGGGCGAGGTGCTCTTCGAGATCGCGGACTTTTCGAAAATGTGGTTCGTCTTCGACGCCTACGAGCGCGACCTCGCGTGGATTCGCACGGGGCAGATGGTCGAGGTCACCACGCCGAGCGTGCCGGGTAAAGTGTTCACCGCGCCGGTTACGTTCATTGATCCGAATCTCGTGATGGAAACGCGCACGGCGAAAGTGCGCGTGATCCTGGACAACCCGCTAGTCCCCGATCCCGGCAAACACCGGCGTGAACTGCTCCACAAGATTTTCGCCGATGGGCGCATCCGCGTGGACACGGAGCCGGTGCTGGCCGTGCCGCGCAGCGCGGTGCTTTCGCCGGGTGGCGAGGCCCTGGTCTACGTCGCGAAAGGCGAGCGCGAGTATGAGCCGCGGCGCGTCACGCTCGGGCGGGCCGGGGATGATTTTTGGGAAGTGCTTGCGGGGTTGCAGGAAGGCGAACGCGTCGTGACCACGGGCAATTTGCTCGTCGATGCGCAGGCGCAACTCGACCAGCCATCACCAGTGTCCGCCCCGAAGACCACCGCGCCGCTTTCCGCCGCGCAGCGCGCGAGCGCGGAGAAGCTGTTCGCGGCGGCCTCGGCGGTTGGCGAGGCGCTGGCCGCGGACGATCTCGCCGCGCAGAACACGCGCATCGAAGCGCTGCATGCTGCCGCGATGGCGTTCGATGACCCGCGGCTGACTGCGGTGGCCCACGTCACCCCGGCCAAGGATCTCACCGCCGCGCGCAAGCAGTTCTACCCGCTGAGCATGGCCGTCTCCGACATCGCCATGCAGGTGAGACGGCAGGATGGCAAAGCCGCCGTGAAAGTCTTTGAGTGTCCGATGGCCAAGAGCGCTGTCCCGAGCGCGGAGACCAATCAGGGCCGCTGGGTGCAGGTCGCCGGGTCGCTGCGCAATCCGTTTTTCGGCGCGGAGATGCTCGAATGTGGAAAGGAGATTCAACCGTGATCCCGTGGCTCGTCGCATGGTCGCTGCGCAACCGCTTCCTCGTCGCGTGCGGCGTCCTCGTCGTCATCGCCGTCGGCCTTTTCGAGCTGCGCCGCGCGCCGGTGGATGCCATCCCGGACCTCAGCGAAAACCAAGTCATCGTCTTCGCCGACTGGCCGGGCCGCAGCCCGCAGGAGGTCGAGGACCAGATCACCTATCCGCTCTCCGTGAACCTCCAGGGCCTCGCCGGGGTGAAGACGGTGCGCGCCAATTCCATGTTCGGCTTCTCGCTGCTGACGGTGATTTTCGACGAGAAGATCGACAACTACTTCGCCCGCACGCGGGTGCTCGAACGGCTGAACTATCTCGGCGATTTGCTTCCGCAAAATGTCACACCCAAGCTCGGGCCGGACGCTACGGGGCTCGGGTGGATCTTTCAATACTACCTCGACGTGGACCCGGCGAAGTCGCCCGCGGGTGGCTACGACCTCGGTCGCTTGCGGTCCGAACAGGATTGGTTCGTGCGCTACCAGCTCAACGCCGTGGCCGGCGTGGCCGAAGTCGCGAGCATCGGTGGCTTCGTGCGGCAGTATCAGATCGAGGTTTCCTCGATGAAAATGCGCGCGGCGGGCGTGTCGTTGCAGGAAGTCATGGAGGCCGTCGGGCAGAGCAATCTTAACGTCGGCGGCAAGGTCATCGAGGAAAACGGCATGGAGTTTGTGGTGCGCGGGCTGGGGCTCATCAGCTCGGTCGGCGATCTCGAACAGACCGTGCTCGCCCAGCGCGAAGGCACGCCGATCTACCTCCGTGATGTCGCGACCGTGCAGATCGGCGGCGACTTCCGCCGCGGTGCGCTCGATGTGAACGGGCGTGAAGTGGTGGGCGGGATTGTGGTCATGCGGAATGGCGAGAACGCGCACGCGGTCATCCAGCGCGTGAAGGAAAAGATCGCCGCGATCACGCCCAGCCTGCCGCCCGGCGTGACGATCAAATCCTTCTACGACCGCAGCGAACTGATCGACCGGACCATCGACACCCTCAAGCACGCGCTCACCGAGGAGATCATCCTCGTCACGCTCGCGCACATCATCTTCCTGTTTCACTTCCGCAGCATCCTCATCGTCACCTTCCCGCTGCCGGTCTCGATTCTGATTTCGTTCATCCTGATGAGGCAGTTCGGCATCACGTCGAACATCATGTCGCTCGCCGGCATCGCCATCGCCATCGGCGTGCTCGTGGATGCGGCCATCGTCATGACGGAAAATGTCATCCGCCACTGCGAGGAGGCGGAGCGGGAGAAAGCGGCGCGACTGGCTCCGGGGAGCACACGCGTCCCGCGTGTTGGCGAAGGCGTCCCGCCTTCGCGAACTTCCGAGGACGAGGAACACGGGGAGCGTGCTGAAACTTCGGGCGACGCCGCCGGGAAGTTCGTTTTGTCGGGACGACAAAACCAGCACGCGGGACGCGCGCGCTCCCCGGACATCCGCCTCACCGCGGCAGAGACGCTCGCCGTCACCCTCACTGCTTCGCGGCAGGTCGGCCGTCCGATCTTTTTTGCCATGGCGATCATCATCCTCGCCTTCGTCCCGGTCTTCGCGCTCACCGGCCAGGAGGGGAAACTCTTCCACCCGCTGGCCTTCACCAAGACCTTCGCGATGATCGGTTCCACGCTCCTCGCCGTCACCGTGGTGCCGGTGCTGTGCGCCTTGCTCGTGCGCGGGCCGTTTCACTCCGAGCAGGACAACTGGGTCATGCGCGGCCTGCTGCGCCTCTACGATCCCGCGCTCGACTGGGCGCTGCGGCATCGCAAATCCGTAATCGCCCTCGCCGCCGCCATGCTCCTCGGCGCGCTCGCGCTCATCCCGCGGATGGGCACCGAATTCATGCCGCCGCTCAATGAAGGCTCGCTGCTCTTCATGCCCGTGCTGCTCCCGCAGACTTCGCTGACCGAGGTGAAAAAGATCATGTCCTGGCAGGATCAGGTCATCGCCGCGACGCCCGAGGTCACCTCCGTCGCGGGGAAACTCGGCCGCGCGGAATCCGCCACCGACCCTGCGCCCGTCGAGATGATCGAGACCACGATCATGCTCAAACCCGAATCCGAGTGGCGCAAAGGCATGACCAAAGACATGCTCGTCTCCGAGCTGACCTCGAAGCTCACGCAAGTGCCCGGCTACGTCCCCGGCTTTCTCCAGCCGATCGAAAACCGCATCCTCATGCTCAGCACCGGCATCCGCGCGCAGGTCGGCATCAAGATCCTCGGCGAAAATCTCGACGCCTTGCAGGCCAAGGCTTTCGAAGTCGAGCGCATCGTCCGCAGCATCCCCGGCGCGGTCGGCGTCGCGCCCTCGCGCGTGCAGGGCAAACCGTATCTCGAAATCGCCGTGAACCGCGAAGCCATGGCCCGCTACGGCCTGCGCGCCGCGCAGCTCCTCGATGTGGTCGAAGCCGGCCTCGGCGGGCGCAACGTCGGGACCGCGATCGAGGGCCGCCAACGGTTTCCCATTCAGGTCCGCCTCGAGCGCGACGAGCGCGACGACATCGAGCGCCTCGGCGACATCCTTGTCGCCACGCCCGCCGGCCAACACATCCCGCTCGGCCATCTCACCGACATCCGCCGCAGCCTCGGCGCGAGCGAGATCGCCAGCGAGAACGGACGTCTGCGCGTCTTCGTGCAAGCCAACGTGCAGGGCCGCGACCTCGGCGGGTTTGTCGAGGAAGTGCGCCGCCGCATCGACAAAGAAGTCGCGCTCCCCGGCGGCATGACCATCGAGTGGAGCGGCCAGTATGAGCACCAACTCAGCGCGCGGCGGACCTTGCAGATCATCGTTCCCGCGGTTCTCGGGATCATTTTCATCCTCCTCTACATGGTCTATGGCAGCGCCAAGGAAGCCGCCCACGTCATCCTCGCCGTCCCCTTCGCGCTGACCGGCGGCGTGTTTCTGCAATACCTGCTCGGCTACCCGTTCAGCGTCGCCGTGTGGGTCGGCTACATCGCGCTCTTCGGCACCGCGATTCAGACCGGCGTGGTCATGGTGGTGTATCTGGAGGAGGCGGTGGAGAGGATGAAGAAAAGGATGCAGGATGAAGGCGGAGGGATGAAGGGGGACGCTGCCGCAGTTCATCCCTCCGCCTGCAGCCTGCAGCCTTCCGACCTCCTCGCCGCGATCAAAGAAGGCGCGCGCCTCCGCCTGCGGCCGAAAATCATGACCGTGGCGACCATCGTCGCCAGCCTGCTGCCGATCATGTGGAGCACGCGCGCCGGCGCGGAAATCATGAAGCCGCTCGCGGCACCGGTGATCGGCGGGATGCTGAGCAGTCTCCTGCACATTCTCATCGTCACGCCGGTGATCTTCGCCTGGCTCCGGGAGCGCGAGTTACGTTCCTGAGGGCCATCAAAATGAAGCGTCTGCCGCCACGGCCCCGGATGGCCATCCCGTCAGAACGGCGTGTTGGGCAGCGGGAGTTTCGACCCCTTGTCGAAGGGATTTGTTGTCGAGCCTGATTTGACCTTCCGACCTTTGCCCGTGATCTCCGTGACGGACAGCTTGTGGATGGTGAAAGTCGAGCGCCAAGTTTCGATGCCGAGGATGCCAGGAGCGTCTTGCCAGGCTTTGTAGGAAAGGTCGGAGTAGTCGGTCTCGAGAGTGGTGATGAGGCGGTCGTCGAGATAACAGGAGACCTGATTCCTCCGGACTTTGACGACGGATTGGTAACGGACCCCATTCTCAATGCCCATCTTGACTTTTGTACGGTTGTGGAGTGCCTGCCGACCTTCCAAGTCATCGATGCCCGCGACGGAGTTTCCCCAGCCTCCGAGACACCATCTGAAGCTGTGGCCGTAGCCCCAGCAAATCTGCCCGATGGTATCGCCTCCGTTTTCGCGCGTGAACTCCACGAGGAAGTCGTACTCCTCTGGTGGTTCATACTGAATGCGGAGCCCGGAACCGTCCCCGGGGTCGCCCTTGAGGCCGGCGGGAACGCGCGTCCAACTCCCATTCACGGAATCCCTGTCCACCTCAATCAGAGGAAGCAGATCGACGAACCCGGCGGGAACCTTCGGTGCCACGGCGAGGGGCTGCGGAGTGGCGGTCGCGGCCGGTCTCGCGACATGCACGGCGATGGTGACGGACGGAAGCCTGGCCTGCTGGCGCTCGGCGCGGACGGTCCTGGCCAGATCCGCTTTGAGAGTTTTGGTGTAGCCGGCCTCGGCGTTTTTGTAGGCGGCATCGAGTCGCGCATCGGCCTCGGCCATCGTTTCCGGGTAGCCTTTGACCGGCGGAAGGACGGCCAGCCAGGCGGGCAGCGCGCCCGTGGCTTCAAAGGTCTTTTTTTCTGCGATGAGCCTCGGCCCCACGTCTGCAGTGGCGGTCGCCGGCAGCGCTTTGATCCGGGCCTCCAGCTCGTAGGTGATGACATACCGCGCATTGGCGACGATGGCCGCGTGATCGCGGATCGCGGCGGCCAATTGCTGCCGAATGGGATCGGCGTCCTGCGCCCGGGCGAGTCCCGCGGAAAAAAGCAGCGCGAGCGTGAGGAGAGCGAGATATTGCAGGGAGTGCTTCATCGGGTTGTCGGGTTCGGGTGCTCTATCGGTCGAGCGGCGGACGGTCAAAGGGATTCCGGCACTTTGGGCTGCGCGGCTTGGATTCGCGGACGAGTTCATTCCTTGGGTGTGACCGATGCGCGGATGAACGCTTCCTGACGTTCGCGCCAGTGCTGGCGGGCTTCGGGATCGTCGAGCGCCTCCTGCAGGGCGGTGCCGAGTTCGTAGATCGTGGTGTCGAAACCCAGCCCGGCATAGGCGGCGATGTTTTCCTGCATGGCTGCGGTCAGGGTCCGAAAGAGTTCGCGATCGTGTGCGGCGGGCGTCTCGAGATCTTCGGGATGGTCGTACGTGTAATGGCAGGCGGCGAGATCCTGCGAATGGTGCCGCCGGCACGCATGCGGACGGACCGCGTAGATGGAGCAGCGGTCATTCTGCAAAAGCGGGCAGGTGATATTGCGCGTGGCGTGCTCGAAAGGCGTGAGCGGCAGCACGGCGTCCGCGTGGTTCGCGAGGCGGTGATTCAGCGCCGTCTTTTCCTCGGCGCTGAACGCGCGGCGGATGTGGTCGGCGATCAGGAAAACCTCGTGCGCCAGCACGTCCACGCGCAGCGAGCAGCAGACCGCGCAACCGGCTCCGCAGGCGAGCGTCACTTTTCGCTCCCCGATGATCCCGGTGTTCAGGTCATCGAAGGCGGCAAGGGCGCTCCGTGCGGCGGCGTCGAACTCCTCGGGCGAGAGGGCGCGATCGATGTCTTCGATGAGTTGGTGCAGCGGATATTCGGGCATCCATGCAGAGAGTGGACGGCAGTCCGCGCCCCGTCGAGCTACCAAGTCCAGGCGGGTGGCGAAAGCGCTCCCCGAGACAGGCCTTCACCCGTTCACCGCGGCCGCTTCAAAGGCTTTCCGACCCTGGCGATTCGCACAGGTCGCACGCTGTGGTCTTCGTCCCTTTCCACCTCCGGCTGCGATCTTTTCAGACGGGCGGACTCCACCATTTTTCGTCCCGCCAATTCTTCCTGCTCTTTCCGCTCGGCGCGGTGCGCCCCGACGGTGTCTTGTTCTTTGAGCAGGCGCTCTTCGCGTCGTGATCGGCGGGACATAGGCTTCGGTGAGGTGTGGAAATTGCCAAGCGGGGCCTGCGGGATCAAGCCCGCAAAAAGGCCGCTCCGGAGTTGCCGGAGCGGCCGTGGCAGATCGTTGCCCGAACGCGGTTACTTCTTCGCCTTTTTCGCGGCTGGCTTGGCCTTGGCGACGGCTTTGACTTTCTCCCATTTCTTCGTCTTCGCGCTCTTGAGCACGGCGTCGCAGACGTATTGGGTCTCGAGGGCGTCGCGAAAGGTCGGTGGCAGGGGCTGGCCGGCGGCGGCGGCTTTGAGGAAGTCGGCGACCTGGTGGGTGAAGCTTTCGGCGTAGCCGATCTGCAGTCCGGGGACCCACCAGTTTTTCATGTAGG
>CAYQBV010000008.1:0-35173 GCA_964415705.1 uncultured Chthoniobacter sp.
GGTCGGTGCCGTTGATGGTGAAGATGACCGTGCCCGCCGCGTTCGGGTTCGTGATGACGAGCGGGTAGCCCGCCGCGACGGTGCCGCCATACTGGCTGAAGGTCGGCGCGTTGTTGGCCGGGAAGCAACTGATGGCCCGGAGCTGCTGGATGAGCGTGGCGGTGCGCGGCGGGAAGTAAGTCGTGAGCAGCCGGTTTTGCTCCGGCAGCCAGTTGCCGGTGCGCGTGGCACTTCCCCACCGCGCCGACTCGGGCATGATGGCCTGGTCGATCTCCGTCGCCCGCGCCATCCAGCGCGCCTGGGCCGCGGCGGGCGTGAGCGCGCCGCCGTTAAAGCAGTGCTTCTGCGCGAGGTCGCCCACGAGTTGGCGGAACTCGGCGTTTTGCCGCAGCGACTGCCAGAGCCCGCCCGGCGTGTTGGCGTCGGACACCCCGGTGACGTTCGCGTTGGGGTCAGAGAACGACCATTCCGCATCCCAGCAGAAGAACAAATACCCCGCCCCGGCGACGCGGCGGCGCGCGGCGGTCCAGTTGTGCCACGGCCAGTCGCCGGTGCCCGCGTAGAGATGGGTCAGCATGTAGTCGGCGAAACTGGCCACATCGAGATACTGCTTGATGCTGGCGTAGGCCGTGTCGCTGGAGAGCCCGCCATTGGCGATGGCAAACATCGCGTTCCAGGCCGTCCCGTCGCCATCGATGAACTCGTTCGAGTTGACCGCATCGTATTCCGACTTGTCGCCGCCCTGGTAGTGCGCCGCAAAGGAAGCGTCCGGCTTCTCGCCCGGATCGTAGAGGCCCCAGTAGGCCCCATTCACGTAGAGGTGGACGAAAGTATGATGCGCCCCGAGCCGCCCCATCGCAAGCTGGGTGTCGCCGCACCACATGTCCCGGATGTATTGCGCGCTGCCGTTGTTGAAAAAGAGGTCGTTGAAACGCGCGTGAAAATCGAAGGTGTCGAACTCTTCCACCGGCGAGCCGGCAAACAGCGCGAACTTCAGTTTGGTCGGCCCGTATTGATCTTTGAAGAGCACCCGAAACGCGTGCTTCAGATTGCCCGCGCCCCGGCTCGCACCACCCTGAATGCGGAGGCCGCAATCAATTTGAAACTCATGCCCGCCGCCGGTCGGATCGATCCACTCGAGAGATGCCGGGCGCTCCCACGCCACGCCCTCCCCGCCGGAGTTGGCGTAAATGCCGGTCGCAGGGTTAAACAAGTTGTCCATGCTCGTGACGATCGAGACCGACGGGATGGCCTTGAGCGCGTTCTTCATCACCGTGGCACTGTAACTCCCGCCGCCCGTGATCGCGGCGGAGGTATTCATTTGGTAAAATCCCGTCACCGGTCCCCACTGCGTGGGAAAGCCCACCGGCAGCGCCGGTTGCACGATGACTTGATCGAGGAAAATGTACGTCTGCGTCGTGACGCCCGATGGATCGGCCCCCACCGCGGTCGCGATGGCGCGGACGACCGTGGTGCCGGTGATGTTCAGCGGCGCGGTGTAAAGCGTGCCCGTCGTCGGCGTCGGCGCGCTGCCATCGGTCGTGTAGCGGATCTGCGCACCCACAGTCGGCGTCGTGAGCGTCAGTGGGAAAGCGGCGGTATAGAACCCGTGCGGCAAACTCATCACCGGCTTCTCGACGAAAGCGTAATAGTCCGTGCCGTTGACGTTTCCCGGCGTCGGCGTGTTCAGGAAATGGAAGGCCGATCCGGTGATCTCGTATTCGGCCAGTTCTGCGAGCATCAGCGCATCGGTGTCATTCGCGGCCACGTTCAGCAATTGCACGGCGAGGACATTACTCTCGCCGTTGACGAGCACCGGCAACGCCGCGCTCGCGTCGATGCTTTCATAAACCGTCACCTGCGCGGCCGCGTGGCTGGCCGTGGCTGTCGAGTTCCATGCCGGCGTCGCGGGCGCGTTGCGGCGGGCGACTTCCACGCCATTCACGTAAGCCACAAAACCGTCGTCGTATTTCGCTTTGAGCGTCAGCGTCTGGAGCTGGGAAACGTCGGCGACCGAAAAGGGAATCCGCGCGTATGCCGTGGCGTTGATCCCCGCCATGGCCGCCTTGATATCCGTACCGATGAGCGACTGGAGCCCGCCGCTGTTGCTGCCGCCGATCGGCACCGAGCGCACCGCCAGCCCGCCATTGGCCGTATCGCCGATCAACCGGAAACCGGAGTCCCACGCGCCCACGCTCCCTTGTTTCGCCCAAGCTTCGCCCGCCGACCCGCCGTTACCCTCGTAGATCATCACGCGGAGTTCGTAGTCGCCCGCCGTGGAAAACGTGTAAGACCCCACGGTGTCCGAGGCACCGCGCCCGCCGTCGAAGTTGCAAATCGTGATCCACGCGGACGCGCCGATCGCGCGGATTTGCAGTTGGAAACCATCGTCGCTGTTCACGCCAAACGTCCACGCCCCCGGTGTAGGGATCGACACTATGCCGGTGGCCTCGACCACGTAGTTTTCCGCACCGCCCGTGGCCCACGACGGATTGCTTTCCGGGGAATAGTGCCCGCCTCCACCGCTATCCATGTAGTTCACCACCCCCCGCGTTTCCGCAAAAGCCTGCGTCTGCATCGCAGGCGTGGCGATCACCTGATTCGCCGTCGCGATACTTCCGATCCCGACATTGGCAAAATACGTGCGGAACGCGAAGCCCAGTACCGTACCCTCAAAACCCACGCCCTGCGTCCCCGCCGTCCACGCGCTATCGTCAAAGCCGACCGCCGTCCACGTCGTCCCGAGCGTTCCGGAAGCCGGCACATGCGCACGGACCGCCGCATTGGCCGGCACGAGCTGCGTCGTCTGCACGTTCTGCCCAATGCCATACGATTTATCTTCAAACTGCGGTGGGAACGTGGGCGCAAACTCCGAGGCCACAGCCCCAGCCGGATTGCGCAGCGCGAGATATTCCCCGGCGGAAGCCAGTGAAAAATTCGTGTGCAGGTTCGCCCCAACCACGCGCCGATCCTTGCCCGAGGCAAACACCACGAGAAACTGCCCCGGCCCGATCGTCACCGCCGGGAAAACCCATTTATTGTCATCGCCCGCATCGTCCGTCAGCGACCACCCCGCCAGATTCACCGCCGTGGTCCCGTTGTTCTGCAACTCGATCCAGTCCGCATACGCCAAATCCTCGTCTTGCAAACCCGCTGTGTTGTCCGCGACAAACTCGGAAATGAAAACCGCCCCATGGCTGGCGATCGCGGAAATGAGGAAAAGGCAAAGCAACCCGACACGAGAAATCATCCCCCAACTTGCCTGAAGTTTGCCCCTCGTCGAGAGATAAAACTCTTTCTCCTCCGGCCGCCTCCCAACCTCCATTCCGAGCACCCATCACTAGGAAGAGATCAACTGATAAAACCCTTCCGCATTCCGTAAGCGTCAGCCATCGCCCCATCGGTTTGGGCTGGATTGAGGGGTGCAGTTCCACGTGGCCTGCTCCCCGGTTTCACTACTGCGCAAATGCCCGTTCTCGCCAAGTAAGTATCTCAGGTTCACCCTTCGTTATCAATACGGTGTGCTCGAAATGTGCAGAGGGTTTCGAATCCAAGGTTACAACTGTCCAGTTGTCGGAAAGGACCCGGACGCCCGCTCCTCCGAGGTTCACCATCGGCTCAATTGCGATGGTCATCCCCGGCCTGAGTTTCGGCCCGCTTCCGCGGCGACCGTAGTTTGGAACCTGCGGCTCCTCATGCAACTTGCGACCAACACCGTGCCCTACAAATTCTCGAACCACAGAATAACCGTTGGCTACGACCTCGTCCTCAATTGCTGCGCACATATCCCCAAGTCGTCGGCCATCGACAGCGTAACCAATGGCGATTTGAAGTGTGTTCTCCGTAACCATCAGTAGGCGCTGGGTCTTGTCGTCGATGATGCCAACCGGAATCGTCGTCGCCGTATCGCCCACCCATCCGTTTTTCACTACGCCAATATCCAGCTTTACAATATCGCCGTATCTGATTTTTCTCGCTCCTCCAATTCCGTGAACCACCTCTTCATTTAACGAAATGCAGACATGGCCCGGGAATCCCCGATATCCTAGAAAGGCACTTTTACAGGAGTAATCTGCCATAACATCCGCAGCTGCCTGATCGATTTCAAGTGTGGATATACCCGGGCGAATCAAGCTTGATACACGATCGAGAACGTCGCTAGCTATTCGGCCTGCGATTCTCATCTTTTCGACTTCACGCTCACTCTTGACCGGGATGCTCATGGCGCACTAGCCTCGATCACATGAAACAATAGCAGTTACGGCATTCAAACAAGCCGAAAAAACCCGTCTATCCATCTTATGCTGAGCCACCTCGCACAGCATAGTATTAATGAAATCTTCCGGCAATAAATACCGCTACACCAGCGATTAGTAGCATTGCAATCCCAACGTACAGCCAAAGCATCGCCCCCTCACTCACCGGTTCGCCCTGCCCCCCCGTGGCCCGCTCAAACCGGCCGCGAATTCGCCCCTTGCGCAGAAATCCGTCATAGTGTCGCTGAATGAGATGCGTCTCAATCTGGCGCATGGTATCCAAAACCACCCCAACTATAATTAGAAGACTGGTGCCTCCAAAAAATTGAGCCGTTGTATAAGGAACTTTCAGTTGGTTTGAAAGCATCTGCGGCAATATAGCAATGATTGTCAGAAATATAGCACCTGCGAATGTCAACCGAGTCATCGTGAAATCAAGAAAATCAGCAGTAGGTTTGCCAGGCCGAACCCCGGGGACGTAACCGCCATACTTTTTTAAATCCTCGGAAATCTGCTGCGGCTGAAACTGTGTAGCCACCCAAAAATAACTAAAGAAGAAGATCATTGCCCCGAATAGAGTGTAGTGGAGCCAACCATCGTTAAGCATTGCCGCTATTCGCTGTGCTGTATCGCTATTTTTAAACGCCATTGTCGCGATGGTAGAGGGAAAAACCAGAAGCGCCTGGGCGAAAATGATCGGCATCACTCCCGCATAGTTCACCTTAAGCGGCATATATTGCGTCTGCCCCCCATACACTTTCCTCCCTACAACGCGCTTTGCATACTGAACGCTAATTCTCCGCTGTGCTTGAGTCACACAAATTACAGCTGCAATCACCATAAACAAAAACGCAATCATCAACACCAATACCATTGGATTAACTTGACTAGCTTGTCCGCCGGAGGGGACGAACGTTTTCCACGCTTGGACCAAAGCAGATGGCAGTTGAGCGACGATTCCAACTGAGATGATCAGCGACATTCCATTGCCGACACCGCGGTCGGTGATTTGATCCCCTAGCCACATCAGGAACATCGTGCCTGATGTCAAGGTAATAACGGTCACTAATCGGAAAGGAACTCCGGGAACCGCCACCAACTGAAGTCCCATCTTATTGATCGTGTCCACTATTCCACCTAAAAACGGACTCATTTTCGGGTCTTCAAATGACAACGCAAGATAATACCCCTGAATAATGCACAGCGCTATTGTTGCATAGCGAGTGTATTGCATAATTTTCTGTCTCCCGCCGTCTTCCTTAGCCAGTTTTCCAAGTTGGGGTAAAACCGCCGTCAGCAACTGAAGCATGATCGAGGCGCTAATGTACGGCATGACACCGAGAGAAAACACTGCGCAATTCTCAAGAGCACCGCCGCTAAATATATTAAGAAGTGCAGCGAGGCTCCCTCCCGCCTGTGTCCCCTGGGACGCAAACCACGCTTGAATCACGCTTACATTAATTCCAGGGCAACTCACGGCTGCCCCAATCCGGACCACGACCAAAAGGAGCAGCGTGAACATCACGCGACTCCTTAGTTCGGGAATCTTAAATGTATTCGTGAATGCAGAGATCATCGTTAAAACAATCGGTCGGACGCTTTATTACACACCTCAACCAAGGACAGAACCTCGGCGCGCAATCACCTTATAGATAGCGTTCCGCCAGCGTTTTCAATAGCAGTGCGCGCTGCAGCGCTTGCACCATGCGCCACGACATTAAATTTCTTGGTCAATTTTCCAACTCCGAGAATCTTCACAGCATCATAAGGTCGACGGATGATTCCGGCGGACAACAGAGTGGATTCATCTACTGTACTACCATCCTCAAACCGCTCCAGCACACCGATATTGACAACAGCAAATCGAGTCTTGAAATTCGAGTTGTTAAAACCGCGCTTCGGAATCCGACGAATCAGCGGCATCTGACCGCCCTCGAATCCAAGCCGAATACTTCCGCCCGACCTAGCTTTTTGGCCCTTGTGGCCTTTGCCTGAGGTCTTGCCATGTCCGCTGCTCTCGCCGCATCCCAAGCGTTTAACCCGATGTTTTGCCCCTGGCCGGGGTTTAAGTGTATGCAGATTCATTGTTAGGATTGGTGCGCGTTGGGTGTTCTAAGTGCGATGCCCCTGGTCTTAAATATTTCATCTCTCAGACGCAACTGCCGAAGCGCCTCCAGCGTTGCTTTGACTACATTAGCGTGGTTGCTCGACCCCAACGACTTGCCGAGAACATCCCTGATTCCCGCTGCCTCTACGACGGCCCGCACACCGCCCCCAGCAATTACCCCGGTTCCTGGAGAAGCAGGACGCAAGAGCACCCTCCCTCCGCCGTGCTGACCTACGACTTCGTGAGGGATTGTATTGTCTCGAACGGCTACCTTCACCATCGCCCTCTTTGCAGATTCGGAAGCCTTGCGAATCGCCTCGCTTACTTCGTTAGCCTTGCCAAATCCGCAGCCCACCTTACCCATTTTGTCTCCGGTTACAATCAAAGCACTGAAACTAAATCGGCGTCCGCCCTTTACCACTTTTGCGCACCGATTGATGAACACGACTTTTTCAGTTAGCCCCGAATCATCTTTTGGCTTATCCTGCCGATCCCGCCGGTTTCGATTTCCTTGTTGAGGTGCTGCCATATATTTTCAATTAAAACTCAAGACCGCCTTCTCTAGCTGCATCTGCTAGGGCTTTGACTTTTCCGTGGTAAATAAAACCACCACGATCAAATACCACTTTCGTCACTTGGACAGATTTAGCCCGGCTTGCGACGAGTTTACCAACCCTCTGAGCGGTTTCAGTGTTGGCCCTACTTGAACCATCTTCCCTAAACTCTTTCTCAGTCGTCTGAACCGCTGCAATTGTAAGCCCAGCCTCATCGTTAATAATTTGGGCGTAGATATGCTTTCCTGAGAAATGCACAGAGAGCCGCGGACGATGGGTGGTCCCAGAAACCTTCTTTCGAAGACGTTGGTGCCGAATTTTGAGAGGATTAATTTTCTTCGTAGCCATAAGTTTACTGAACAGTTTTGCCTTCCTTGCGATGAATCTTCTCACCCACGTAACGCACTCCCTTTCCCTTATACGGTTCCGGCGGATAGTATGCACGGATGTCGGCTGCGACCTGTCCTACCAACTGGCGGTCTATACCCTCAATCTTGATCTTCGTATTCTCTACGACCGTAACTTTGATTCCCTCTGGAATTGGAAAATGAATGTCATGAGAAAAACCGAGATTTAGGTCCAAAATCGGACCCTTCACCGCCGCTTTGAAGCCGACACCTTGAATTTCAAGATCTTTAGTAAATCCAGCAGAAACCCCTGTAACCATATTACAAACCAACGCCCTCGACAGACCATGCAATGCCCGCACTTTCCGATCTTCAGAATCTCGGCCAATCGACACTTGCCCGCCTTCAACAAACACAGAAATTTTCTTAGGGAGCGCCCACTCCAATTTGCCCTTCGGCCCCTCAACAGAAACACCACCTTCAGGCGATGCGCTGAACTTCACATTTGCCGGAAGTTCGATGGCTTTTTTTCCAATACGCGACATGGATTGTTCTTATGGTTACCAAACAATGGCGAGCAACTCTCCGCCAACGTTTTGCTTCTTGGCCTCGCGGCCGCTTATGATGCCTTGCGGCGTTGAAAGGATCGAAATGCCCATTCCACCAAGAACGCGGGGGATCTTTCCAGCCCCGACATAGCGCCGGAGCCCTGGCTTACTGATCCTTTTCAGTCCGGTAATAGCAGAAATCCGGTTGTGGCACTTGGTAGTCACCTTGATTTCTGGAAACGCCCCCGAAGTATCAACTTCAAAATTCGAAATATACCCCTCCTGTTTGAGTATTTTAGCGATTTCAGCCTTTATTCTCGAATAAGGAGCTTTTACCTCCTCTTTGCGCGCAACCCCTGCGTTGCGAAGACGTGTTAAAAAATCTGCGATGGGATCGGAAAGTTGGCTCATTATCGTTTAGGCTTTGGCTTCCTCAGCCTTAATTTTGGCAAGTCTTACTTTGTCGCTGAACGGTATTCCCAATTCAGTCAGGAGGGACTTTGCCTCTTCGTTTGTATCAGCGGTCGTGACTATTGTAACGTCAAAACCGATATTCCGCTTGATCTTGTCCAGTTCGACCTCAGGAAAAATTGTCTGGTCAGTAACACCGAGTGTATAGTTTCCGTTGCCATCAAAGGCCCTGGTGGAAATGCCCCTGAAGTCGCGAATCCTAGGGAGGGCCGTCTTAATCAAGCGCTCCAAAAACTCATACATTCGAGCACCCCTTAGCGTCACCTTGGCGCCTATGGGTTGATGCTGTCGTAGCTTGAAGTTAGCAATACTTTTCTTCGATTGAGTCTCCGCCGGTCGCTGCCCTGTTATTAACATTAACTCCGCCTTTGCATCCTCTAATCCCTGCTTAACGTCTGTGTTGGCGTTAACGCAGGTATTAACCACTACCTTCGTCACTTTCGGCACCTCGTGAATGTTCCGATAGCCGTGCTTTGCCTGCAGGGCAGGCATTACCTGGTCTTTATAAAATTGATGGAGTTGAACGGCCATGGGAAATACTAACTTGTATTCTTTGTTTTTAACTGTTCTGCCTTATCTATACTTTGAGCAGGATCAAGAAGCTTTACGTTTGAAATATGAATCGGTCCCTCCCGCTCAACAATGGCCCCTTGGGGGTTGTCTTGAGTTTTGCGTACATGCTTCTTTATTAGGCGCACCCCCTCAATGAGGACCTGCTGCTTTTTCGGAAGGACAGCCAAGATTTTTCCAACAGAACCAAGATGGTTGCCTGTGATAACCTGTACTTGATCCCCCTTTTTTACGTGAAAATTCGCACGATTCATACTTAGAGAACCTCCGGTGCCAACGAAACAATTTTCATGAAATTTTTCTCCCTCAATTCACGAGCAACCGGTCCAAAGATACGGGTGCCTCTTGGGTTTAGGTCCTTGTCGATAATGACAATCGCATTGTTATCGAAGCGAAGATAACTACCATCATCGCGACGGACCGCTTGCCTCGTGCGCACGACCACCGCGCGGACAACATCTCCCTTTTTGACAGTTCCGCCCGTCGAAGCTTCCCGAATATGCGCGGTGATCACGTCACCTATGAACGCTTTCTGAGCGTTTTTCTTCCCTATGACACCGATCATCTTTGCCAAGCGGGCGCCGGTATTGTCGGCAACGTCCAATCTGGATCTGATTTGAAGCATAATATAGCGAGTGGACTTTACTCTAGTGCTTTATAATCTCAACTAAAGACCACCGCTTCAGTTTTGAGAGAGGCCGCGTTTCCGTGATCAACACCGTGTCCCCAAGTTTTGCCCGGCCTTCTTCGTCGTGGACGTAGAATCGCTTCACCTGCTTTACAATTTTTCCAAACTTGGCGTGCGGTACCCGCGTTGTGGTTTCAACCACTGCCGTCTTTTGCATGCTCGTGGAGACGACCTGCCCGACACGCTCCTTCCGCATGCCCCTTTCAGGGATGTCTGTCTTAAGAAGTAAATTATTCATAGGTCATTTTTTGAAGTCGTAGGCGCAAAGCCTCTTTCAGCCGTTACCGTATTCAATCTAGCGACCTCTCGCCGGATTGCCCGTATTTCGCTGGGATTTTCAAGTTGGCCGCTTTGTTGTTTGATGCGGAGGTGGAAACCCTCTTCCCGAAGCTTGCGCTTTCGGGATGCGATTTCTTCTCCACTTAAATCACGGATCTCTTTAATGTTCATAAACTAAGTTCCCCGATGGCGAGTTAGGAATTTGACCCTTATAGGAAGTTTGTCCGCTGCCAACCGTAGCGATTCACGAGCGACCGACTCCGGCACTCCTTCTAATTCGAATAGGATATTGCCCGGACGAACGGTCGCCACCCAGTACTCTGGGGCTCCCTTTCCTTTACCCATTCGTGTTTCCGGTGGTCTGGCTGTCACGGATTTGTCTGGAAAAATCCGGATCCAAAGCTTGCCTTTTCGCTTCATGTTGCGGGTGAGCGCAACGCGCGCCGCCTCAATTTGCGTATTAGTTATCCAGGCGCGCTCCAAAGTTTGCAATGCAAACTCGCCAAAGTCGATTGAAATGTTGCGCGAAGCCTTGCCCGCACGACTTCCGCGCTGGGACTTTCGATACTTCACTCTTTTTGGCATCAAGGGCATAACCGTATCTCCTTATTTAATGATTGGGGTTAAGATTGGGTTGATACCCGTTCAGCGCCCGCGGAATCGCGGTCGCGCTTCTCGACAGGTTGGGGCTCTTCCACCCCTTCTGGCTTACATAGCCAACACTTAATGCCGATTTTACCGTAAACCGTATTAGCCTCTGCAAATCCGTAGTCAATTGGCTGCCGTAGGGTGTGGAGCGGAATCTTCCCCTCGCGATACCATTCAGCACGACTAATCTCGGCACCTCCCAAGCGCCCGGCGCACCGGAGCTTGATACCTTGCGCCCCAAAATCCATGGTGCTTTGGATGGACTTTTTCATCGCCCTCCGAAAACTGATGCGACGCTCGATCTGAAGCGCAACGTTTTCTGCTACAAGCTGAGCGTCGAGTTCAGGCGTCTTAATTTCCTGAATATCAATCTTTACTGATTTCCCGCCAGCCATCTTGCCTATCTCCTCGGTCATCTTCTCGATCTCGGTTCCCTTCCGTCCGATGACAATTCCAGGTCTAGCCGTGTAAATAGTGACTCGGATACTGTTCCATGCCCGCTCAATGATAATCTTGGCTACTGCAGCCAATTTCAACTTTTCTTTAACGTACGCACGAATCTTGAGGTCAGCGTGGAGAAACTCCGGAAGTTCCTTACGGGAAGCATACCAGCGGGAACGCCACTCCCGATTAACTGCCAACCGATAGCCAATAGGATTTACTTTTTGTCCCATATTTTACTCCTTGGTTTCAGATTTTTCCCCACGGATACCTAGCCTGTTCGCCGCTTCCAGTTCCAACCTATTCCTGCTCGTTGGTCCCTTTGAACGGCGCTTTTGTTTAATCTCAATTTCATCAGTAACAATGATGCGAATATGTGCGGTTCTTTTACGTATAGGGCCTGCGCTGCCGCGGGCCTTTGGCTGAAAACGTTTAAAAGTTGGCCCCTCTCCAACAGTCGCCTCTTGGACCACCAACTTGTCCGCACGTAGGTTGTTATTATTTTCCGCGTTCGCGACAGCGCTCTTGAGCGCCTTCGCGACCATTGGGGCCGCTTTTCTTGGAGTGAACGCCAAGATGTCGAGAGCTGCCGCTACTGGCAATCCTTGTATAGCACGTGTCACTTCACGGGCCTTAAACGCCGAGATTCGCGCTCCACGATATATTGATATAATCTGCATTTTGATGCTCGTCTTGATACTTTGTTAAATTGTTACTGCCCAGCAACCACGTTCACATGGTCACCAATTTTAAATTGCTTTCTTTGGGAGACTAAATCTTGAATAACTGCCCCTGCGATCTTTTCCCGCACGTCAACTACTCTAACGTGCCCAATAACCTGTTGATCGCGGATCACCAGCATCGGCATACCAAGTTTGACCCCAGAACTAGATCCCATATTGACAACAACAAGTGATAGGTTCGCATTTGCGCTGACGACACGTCCATTTCCGAGAGATGGAACTACAGCCAAACCATCCGGGGTCATCGACTCTGCGAGCAGGGCGCTGTTGCTGTTCCGGATTTCTGTCTCCAGCGTTAATCGCGATTCAGCGTTTTGGTCGGAATCTGCCCTTACGTAAAGGCCTGCTGCCTCGGTTAGCCGTACGAGCGCTTCGGAGACCCGGGCCTTTTTGACCTCCATTGCCCGGAGTTGGTTCACGGCCGACAAAAGTCGCTGCTCTAGGATTGAGTTGCCGCCGGCGAATACTCCGATTCCCAAGGCATCCATGCGGAGTTTCATTTCCGAGGCCTGTGCCTTAAAAAGCGCCCCCTGGCTCGAAACATCAGCTATTCTCTGCCTTGCAACGATAATAGATTTTGCATTCTCTGCGATACTTTCGCGCAGCAACTTGTTTTCGGATAAAACAGCGTCGATCGCGAGTTTTAGCTCGCCATATTCAATATTTAGATCTGTGAAAGAACATGCTGAATGGGTCTCCGGCGGTGAAGCCAGAAGTATTCCCACCCCTGTAACGGCAAGAAGGAAATTACGGCAAAATATCGAGCGGCCCATCTGCTTCAATGCTTTGCCTTCATTCAAAAGCTACTTCGCTACCTTTGCAGTGTGTGAACCGTGCTTCTTAAAGATTCGCGTTGGCGAAAATTCTCCAAGCTTGTGACCCACCATATTCTCCGTCACGAAAACAGAGTTGAAAATCTTGCCGTTATGAACCAAGAACGTGTGCCCTACGAATTCGGGCGTTATCATTGATCGACGAGACCAAGTCTTGATCGGCTTCTTCACGCTCGCTAGGTTCATCTTGTCGATTTTTTCGAAGAGATGCCCGTCTACGAACGGCCCTTTTTTTAGTGAACGACCCATATCTAGTTACTATTACTTCTTTTTTGAATTGCGTCGTTCAACAATAAAATTGTTGCTTGTTTTATGCTTCCGACGGGTCTTGAATCCCTTTGCCAGTTGTCCCCAGGGTGACATTGGATGGTGGCGCCCTCCTCCTCCCTTGGATTTGCCCTGTCCACCACCCATTGGATGATCGACCGGGTTCATAACCATGCCACGGACAGTCGGACGAACCCCTTGCCAACGGCTGCGTCCGGCTTTCCCGGAGGAAACGTTCATGTGCTCAACGTTACCGACTTGCCCAATGGTCGCGTAGCAATTTTCGTGAATCTTCCGAACTTCACCAGAAGGGAGTTTGACCAACGCATAGCCGGCCTCGCGGTTGTTCAGAATCGCCACCTGTCCTGCGCTGCGCGCAATCTGCCCACCGCGACCGGCCACCAATTCAACGTTATGCACAAAAGTTCCCAGGGGAATCGCACGAAGAGGGAGAGCATTGCCCTTGTTCGGCTCAACGGCATCACCAGCGAGCACCCTGTCACCAACACTAATTCCCACGGGCGCTAGGATGTAGGCTTTTTCTCCATCGGTATATTGCAGGAGTGCAATCCGGCATGTCCGGTTCGGATCATATTCGACCGCCATGACCTCTGCCTCAACATTTCTCTTGGACCGCTTGAAATCAATGATCCGGTATTTCTGTTTGTGCCCGCCGCCAATATGGCGAGTGGTAATCCGCCCATTGTTATTGCGCCCGCCAGTCTTGTGCTTGGTTTCGACCAAGGATCTCTCGGGCTTCGATTTGGTAACCTCATTAAACGCCGGGAGCGCCTTAAAGCGATTGGTCGGAGTAATTGGTCGGAAAGTCTTGAGTGCCATAGCGAATGTTAGCTAAGCTAGTTCGATTTTATCGCCCTTTTTAAGCGTGACGATCGCCTTTTTCCAAGCGGCTTGGCGGCCGAAAGCTGCCGTCCTCTCACGCTTTTTTTTCCCTGCGTAGTTGCATGTATTTACCGCGACGACAGTTTTTTTGAATAGCGTTTCGACCGCTTTTCGAATTTGCGTTTTGCTTGCGTACGGTTGGACGCGAAAAACGTACTTATTCTCCCTTTCTGCTAGGATCGTTGCCTTCTCGGTCAGGCGAACAGTGTCGATAATATCGTATGGCTCGTTCATTACTTTGCGAGGCGTTGGGCAATTACAGCAAGTCCATCGCTAGTAAAAACGATCTTGCGGAAATTTAGGAGTTGTTCGGTGTTCACCTCGGATGCCGTCATGAGTAGTGTCGGCTGCACATTACGCGCGGCCAAATATGTAGTTTGATCAAAAATCGAAGAAATCACCAATGTCTTTGGCTCGTCCGTAATAGCATTCAGGATAGTCACGAACAGCTTCGTTTTCGGCTCGGATACCGCAAATGCTTCAACAATCAACACATCACCGCTTTTGATCCGCTCACTGAGAGCTTTTCGGAGCGCGATTCGCTTATTTCCCTTAGAAACTTTTTTCGAATAGTCGTGAGGGTGTGGTCCGAAAACCACTCCCCCTCCAGACCACACGGGACTCGATTTATATCCTGCCCGAGCCCGACCTGTTCCTTTTTGCCGCCATGGTTTAGCACCAGAACCATGAACTGTTGCCTTGGTCTTGACCGAAGCAGTGCCGCTCCGCCGGTTGGCACGCAAGGCTACGATAGTGTCATGCACAACCTGTGTGTACTTGCCGTTTTCAATAACCTCAATTTTGGCGGCCTTGGCAGCCTCTACTGTGAGAATTTTCGCGACCATAAATTACTTTGCAGCCACTGGCTGACTTTTGATTGCCGGCCGAACGACTACGTAGCCACCATTCGCGCCAGGGACAGCTCCACTGACCAGAATGACTCCCTCATCGAGCCTAACTTGAACAACCTTAAGATTCTGCACTGTGACCCGCTCGTCCCCTAGATGGCCAGGCATGCCCATGTTTTTCCAAATTCGGCCTGGCGTCGACCGATTTCCGATGGCTCCATTACGCCGATGCATCATGTGGCCATGCGATGCAGGCTGACCGGCCATGTTGTGCCTTTTCATGACACCTTGAAATCCTTTGCCCTTAGACTTCCCAATTACATCCACCACATCGCCAACGGCAAACTGATTTACCCCGAAGTCAACAGCATCTTCAATTTTAATGCCTTCCGGAAGTCGAATCTCCCTGACGAATCTCTTAGGCTCGGATGAAAATTTCTTAAAATGACCAAGGAGTGGCCGCGTAACTCTTTGGGGCTTCTGCGCATCGAAACCGATCTGAACTGCGCAATATCCATCGGTGTCTTTGGTCTTTGTTTGCAACACAGTATTGCCATCGGCTTGAATGACGGTAACGGGAATAGCATTCCCTTTCTCGTCATAGATGCGAGTCATGCCAATCTTCTTGCCTAGTAATCCAATCTTCATGTCGTGGATGGTCGAAAGGGTCAGATCTTAATAGTGATGTCCACGCCTGCAGGAAGGTTGAGCTTCTTCAGCTCATCAACCGTCTTGGCAGTAGGCTCGATGATGTCGAGCAAGCGCTTATGTGTCCGGATCTCGAATTGCTCCATTGATTTTTTGTCAACGTGAGGCGACCGGTTTACGGTGAACTTCTCGATCCTAGTCGGCAGAGGGATCGGACCGGCAACCTTTGCACCGGTCCGCTTTGCGGTTTCAACAATTTCGGAAGATGATTGGTCGAGCATTCGGAAATCGAATGCTTTAAGACGGATGCGAATGCGTTGTCCTGTCATGGATAGAATAATTTACTTGGCCTTCTGGTCGAGCACGGCGGCTAGCACTTGGGCCGGGACTTGTTCAAAGTGGGAGGGTTCCATTGAGTAACTGGAACGGCCTTTCGAAAGTGAGCGGATCGCGGTGGCGTAACCGAACATCTCGGCGAGCGGCACATCAGCGTTCACAACAGAGAGATTGTTCTTAGACTCCATGCCTTTGATCGTCGCTCGGCGACGACTAAGGTCACCCATGATGTCGCCCTGATACTCTTCCGGGGTGCTGTTCTCGACCTTCATGATCGGCTCAAGGAGAATAGCTCCAGCTTTCTTAAATCCATCTTTGACCGCGAAGATTGCAGCCATTTTGAACGCAAGTTCGTTCGAGTCCACGTCATGGTAGCTGCCGTCAATGATATCGACCTCAACATCGATGACCGGGTAGCCGCCAACGACCCCATTTAACACTGCCTCTTCGACACCCTTCTTACACGCTGGAATATACTCCTTCGGAATGGTTCCTCCAACAACTTTATTTTCAACAACAATTCCTTTACCGCGTTCGCCGGGGCGAACGTTGACGACGACGTGACCATATTGCCCGCGCCCTCCAGATTGCTTAATGAGCTTACCTTCGCCCTTTGCTGCGGCAGTGATGGTTTCCCGATATGCGATCTGGGGCTTGCCGGCTGTCGCCTCGACCTTAAACTCCCGCATCATACGGTCTCGAATGATTTCGAGGTGCAACTCACCCATGCCGGCAATAATTGTCTGCCCAGTATCTTCATCCGTAAATACTCGGAAGGTCGGATCTTCTTCCGCCAAGCGCTGCAGTGCGTTGCCCATCTTCTCCTGGTCAACTTTGGTTTTCGGCTCAATTGACATTGAGATAACCGGATCGGGAAACGACGGCGGTTCCAAGAGAATCGCGTGATCTTCGTCACACAGCGTGTCACCCGTTGTGACGTTCTTAATGCCGACAATCGCTGCGATGTCACCAGAATAGAGCGTATCTATGTCCTCGCGCTTGTCAGCTTGAATCTGGATAAGACGACTAATTCGATCCCTCTTATTCGTACGAGGGTTATAGATAGTATCGCCCTTCGTTACCTTGCCGCTATAGACGCGGAAGAATACCAGTTTTCCGACAAACGGGTCGGTCCAGAGCTTAAACGCGAGCGAGCAAAACTTTGCGTTGTCGTCGGTAATAGCCTCTATGGGAGACAAGGTATCCGGATCCATTCCCTTGGCCGCCGGAATATCGATTGGACTTGGAAGGTAGTCTATGACGGCATCCACCAGATATTGGACACCTTTGTTCTTAAAGGCAGAGCCCCCCACCACCGGAACGAATTTATTCGCGATGGTCTGACGGCGAATTCCGGCCTTCAGCATCGGAATGCTGATTAGCTTCTCTTCTATAAATGCCGTTCCAATTTCGTCATCGAGATCGGCGATAGCGGATACGAGTTCGTCGTAGGCATTGTCCACCAAATCTTTCGCTTCAGCAGGAATGTCCTCAATCCGGTAATTGGACCCCATTTTCTCGTCATCAAGGTAGATGATGGCCTTCTTATTGATAACGTCATACTGTCCCTTGAGTTGATCCTCGGCGCCGATCGGGATCAAGATTGGCCACGCATTCGCGTGGAGTTTGGTCCGCATGTCGTTGATGGCGTTGTTAAAGTTGGCGCCAGTGCGGTCCATCTTATTCACGAACGCGATCCGAGGAACACTATATTTTGTCGCCTGCCGCCAGACTGTCTCTGATTGGGGTTGGACGCCAGCCACGCCGCAAAAAACAGCAATCGCTCCATCAAGGACGCGAAGAGACCGCTCAACCTCGGCCGTAAAATCCACGTGTCCCGGTGTGTCGATGATGTTCACCCGCATCTTTATCGCCTCAAATGTCTTGCACACACCCTCCTCCTTGCGCTGCTCCCAGAAGCAAGTGGTTGCCGCCGAGGTGATCGTAATCCCTCGTTCGCGCTCCTGCTCCATCCAATCCGTCACCGTCGTGCCCTCATGCACCTCGCCGATCTTATGGATCATACCCGTGTAGAAAAGGATACGCTCGGTCAGTGTGGTTTTGCCTGCGTCAATGTGCGCGGCAATGCCGATATTGCGCGTCCGCTCAAGCGGGTACGGCCGATTCGGCGAATTTGGATTAACAGCGGTAACAGTAGCGGCAGACATGGTCGTTACTGATTAGAATCGAAAGTGAGCAAACGCGCGGTTGGCCTGCGCCATCTTGTGCGTGTCGTCGCGTTTTTTGATTGCGTTACCCTGGCCGTTCGCAGCTTCTTTCAGCTCACTGGCGAGCGCTTTCATCATTGGAATGTTCTTCCGGGCCTGGGCATAACCGACAATCCAACGCATCGCGAGTGCGAGTTGGCGAGCCGGCGGAACCTCCATTGGCACCTGATACGTTGCGCCACCAACTCGGCGACTCTTAACCTCAAGGCGTGGCTTAACGTTATCGATAGCCCGGTTCAAAACCTCAAGCGGATCTACCGCATCCGTGCCCGTGCGCGTCTCCTCAATGGCTGTGTAGACAATGCGCTCGGCCAGCGACTTTTTCCCATCCTGCATGACCGTGGCAATGAGGCGCGCCACCACCGGACTGCCATAGCGGGCGTCCAACTTCTCTTCCTTATGAATGACTCGGCGACGACGGGACATGTGGAATGTGGTTGAAAGTGGTTACTTCTTCTTGCCCTTGGCCGCCTCAGCCTCAGCGCCCTTCTTTGGACGCTTGGTGCCATACTTTGACCGACTACGACGACGACCATCGACCCCGAGGGCATCCAACGTGCCGCGCACGATATGATAACGCACACCCGGCAAATCCTTTACGCGCCCACCCCTGACGAGGACGATTGAGTGCTCCTGGAGGTTGTGCCCCTCACCCGGGATATATGCAATCACCTCATATCCATTCGTCAGGCGAACTTTCGCCACTTTCCGCAAAGCCGAGTTCGGCTTCTTCGGCGTGCGCGTCATCACCTGCGTGCACACTCCACGCCGGAACGGACAATTGGTCATCGCCGGTGATTTGGATTTCACCGTGACTTTCTTGCGGCCTTTACGGACGAGCTGGTTAATGGTTGGCATTGGAAAAATTTGGTCTTTTCGGACTAACGATTCCCCGTTTCATCCGGGGTCTGAAAACCCGCTGAGGCGGGTGAATTTTCAGCCCACTAGGAGCGGGGAGCGCGGACTTTAAGAGGAACAGCCTGACGTGCAAGCTATATTCTTTCGGAGCGCAACTTATTTTTCCTTTGGCAGCTCCGCTGGTCTCCTCAAATAGACGCAGCCGCCGGGTGACCGGAGCCGCGAATGCTTGAGTGTGAAACTCAGCCGAGCGCGAAAGGGGTCGGCTAGATAGGCGATCATCCCAGACCGCGCAAGAAATGTTTTCTAAAATCTTGCGCTGCTACCTGAGGCGCCCCGCCTACCTCGGTGGATGCGCTCCCGGCTGAACGCCCAGATTCAGCCGGAATCCCGACGGCGTTTCGTCCTCGGGCGCCATGGATTTTTTTGCGACGTCGAGCGCCTTGCGCATCGCCGGCTTGTTCACGCAGTAAAGCATCGCCGTTTCCTCGGTGATCTTGCCGTCGCGGAAATGCTTCAGCAGCGACTGTTCAAAGCTATGCCAGCCGCTTTGGTAGTTACTCTCGATGATGTCGTGGAAATCCCGCAGCTCACTCTCCCCCAGCAAAATCGCTTCCCGCGTCCGTAGCCCGCTGCCCATGATTTCCGAGACCATCACGCGCCCACCGCCCACCTTGGGCGCGAGCCGCTGGCTAATTACGTAACGCAGCGTATCCGCCAGCCGCTGCCGGATCTGCACCTGCTCCTCCGTGCTGAACATCCCGATCACCCGGTTCACCGACTGCGCTGCGCTGATGGTGTGCAACGTGGAAAAAACCACGTGCCCCGTCTCCGCCGCCGTCAGCGCGATCTCCATCGTCTCCCGATCGCGGATTTCACCCACGAGGATCACCTTTGGCGCCTGCCGCAGCGCCGCCCGCAGCCCGACCGCGAAATCCGAAAAATCCTTCCCCAGCTCCCGCTGACTGAACGTCGCCTTCTTGTGCGGATGCAGAAACTCGATCGGATCCTCCAGCGTGACCATGTGGACCTCGTTCTGCTCGTTCAGCTCATTGAGCATCGCCGCCAGCGTCGTCGTCTTGCCGCTGCCCGTCGCGCCCGTCACGAAAACGATCCCCGTTTTCTCCTTGATGATCTCCTTGAAAATCGGCGGTAACCCCAGCCCATCGCACGACGGAATCTGCGTGCTCAGCTTGCGCATCACGATCGCGTGATTCCCGTTGTTTTTGAAAACGTTCACCCGGAACCGCGCCAGGCCCGGCACCCCATAGCTCGTGTCGCACGAGCCAAAATTCTTTAAATCCGACGCCAGCCGCTCATTCCCCGCCATCAGCTTCAGCGCGATCGCCTCCACGTGCGGCCCCTGCAGCGTCTCGCCCAGCCCCTCCACCTGCACGGCGCACAACTTTCCATACACCTCCACCTGCGGCGGTCGGCCCACTACGAAAAGCAGATCCGACACCCCTTCACCCGCGTTCACCATCGTCGCGATCACCGTATCCAGCGACAGCGTCTGCGCCGATCCCGGCGTTGTCCCCGGCCCCAGCGGACGCCCCTCCGTCGCGATGTTCGGCCGCATATTCGGAGCCGGTTGATTGGCGCTTCGGGGCGGGGTGGAAAGCGTCTGGTTTTGCATGCTAATAAACCCCACTTTGAACACATTGCGTGCCACCGCGCCCGCGCCCGCGCCCGCGCCCACCTTTTCCACGGGAGCGGGCGAAAAGACGCACCGCCCCGATCGCACACTTAACTAATCAGCAGCAGCCGAGGCGGGTCGCCCGGTCTCGTCTCCGGCGCGCGATGGATGCACGGCGGGACCGCGCTACCCGGCCAGTCCACAGCGATGCGCCACAAGTGCCCCAGCCCGAACGAAAACGGCCGCGCCCCGGCGACCGGCGCGTAATGCAGGTCGTAGCAGTTTTCGCTCAGGTAGTCGCGAAAGTCGGCGTCATCGTCTCCGCCGAACCGCCGCAAAAGTTCCTCCCGCGTTTCTGGAATATTCACGCGCCGCCGGGCCTCTTCATTGCGCAGCCCCTCGCTGGCCGGGCCGTGATACGTGCAAAGCCACGTCTCCGCCGCGACCGGTGCGCTATCCGCGTGAAACGAAAACACATCCGTCGGCACCGGGCCAGCCTCCTCATCGCGCGGGTAGCCGTGAATGCAGTTCAACACCGGATCGAGCGCGTGCTCGCGGAGCCGCCGCAAATCGGCCGCCAGCACCTCGATCGCCACTCGCCCCGCCGCACTCGCCGGCAGCGCCAGCAATCGCGCTTCATCCAAAGTCACAATCCCCTCGCCGTCGCCCAGCAGCCCCACCACCTCGCCAAAATCCCCCGGCAGCGCCCGGCCCCAGCAAAGCGCGTTCACACCATCCGCAAAGGGCGTCGTCACCAACTCCTGGAAATCGCGCACCCGCCGGATGCGCGGGTCGTCGGGCGGCAAATTGAGCGGCTTCATGCTCCCGAAATCGACATCCGCTGCGCCGCGTCCTCTGCCAAGGCCAGCCGGACTGCACGCTCAAAAATCAGGTTCGTTCGCGTCCCTCCTATCATCTTTGATGCGCTCTTCATGCGTCTCACGAAATGGCGAACGCTCCACATTTACCAGCAAAAGCCGCCCGTCGCGCGAATGCGAAGAGCAGAAGGACCAAGCTCCTCACGATTTCACCCACGGCCTCCGCTGGCGAGCTTCAGCGCGGGGCGGGCGCTTCTGGCTCGGGCTCGCCGCCATCGAGGAACACGTCCACCTGCTGCCCCACGTAGACCGGCGTTTTCGTCTTCTCGAAGCGGAAGATGATTTGCAGCACGCGGGTGTCCACGCGCTCGCTGCTTTCGCCGGTGAGGGATTTTTTCGGGAGGATATACGGCTCGATACGGACAAAGGTGAGCGGGATTTCGTGGTCGCGCCGACCCTTGAGGTAGGCCACGGCGCGGCAACCGGGGCGGACGCGCGACGCGTTGTCCTCGTCCACGTCGGCGCGGAGCTGGAGTTCGTCGATCTGGCCGAGGAGCAGCGCAGGTTCGGCGGTATTAAGCGCGGCGTATTCGCCGGCGCGGATGTTCACCTGGAGCACGGTGCCGTCGCGCGGCGCTTTCACGGTGAGGAGGTCGAGTTGCACTTTGGAGCGCGCAACCTGGACCTGCGCGGCAGCGAGTTCGGCACGGGTGACCGCGAGTTGGGAGGTGGCCGTTTCCACGGCAAAGCGCGCGCGCTGGCGTTCGTCGAGACTGGAGACCTGATTGGCGCTGAGCTTTTCCATGCGCTCCCAAGAATCCTTTTTGTCGGCGAGCGTGACCTGCGCCTGCTCGACTTGCGCGCCGAGCGTGTGGATCAGCGCCTCCTGAATTTTCACCAGCGCCTCGGCGTCGCGCGGGTCCTGCTCAAAAAGCACGGCGCCCGTATTCATGGCGTCGCCGACCTTCACGTTCACCTTCGTCACCAGCCCCGCGACGGCCGGGGCGATCCGGACGTTTTCCTGAAAGCTCTCGACGATCCCACGCGCCCCGATGGAGTTCTGGAAAGGCGCGCGGGCCGGCTCGGCGAGCGGCGGTGGCGGCGGGTCGGTGTGCCGCACTTTTTTCACCAGCAGCACGGCGGCGACGATGCCGGCGAGCGCCAGCCAGACGGAGAATCTCTTAAACATATTGGGCGTGATACTCGCCACGACCGTGGACGGCTTTGACTTGTCCGTCCTCCATCTCGGCGATGCGGTCGGCAAAGGAAAAGATGCGGCTGTCGTGCGTGACTACGATGACGCAGCGGTCGGGACGGCAGGCGATTTTCTGGAGAAGTTCGAGCACGTGATGCCCGCTCGCGGCGTCGAGCGAGGCGGTCGGCTCGTCGCAAATGATCAGCCGCGGCTCATGCACCAGCGCCCGCGCGATGGCCACGCGCTGCTGCTGCCCGCCGGAGAGTTCGGTCGGATACGAGCGGCGTTTCTGGCCGATGCCCACTTCGTCGAGGAGCCGCTGCGCGGCGGCCTCGGCGGTCTGCCGACTGGCCCCCGCGAGGAGCAGCGGGACGCTCGCATTTTCCACCGCGCTCCACGTCGGAATGAGATTGAACTGCTGAAAAATGAACCCGACGTTTTTTCCGCGAAACGCCGTGACCTCGGCATCGCGCATCCCGGCGAGATCGCGCCCAAAAAGCTGCACCGTGCCACCGTCGAATTTCATCGTGCCGCAGAGCACACTGAGAAAGGTCGTCTTCCCGCAACCCGACGGCCCGACGATCATCGTCAGTTCGCCGAAGCGCACGTCGAGGTTCACGCCCTTGAGCGCCGCCACGGCGGAGTCGCCGGTGCCGAAAGTTTTCTTCACGCCGCGCGCTTCGATGGCGACGGATTGGCAGCCGTTGGCGGGTTCGTTCATGCGCTATTTGAAAACGACCGCCGGCTCGGCGCGGATGATTTTCACCAGCCCGATGAGCGCCGAAAGGCAGCAGATGAAGAGGATGATCACGCCGGTGAAAACCGGCACCTGCCAAGGCATGTAAAAGGGTGGTTCGCCGCCTTTGAGCACGCCGAAGCCGAACATCGCCGCCGCGCCAACACCCAGCCCGTAGCCGGCGATCCCGACGGCGAAGGCCTGCAAAAAAACCATCGCCGCGAGGGTGCGAGTCCGCGCGCCCATCGCCTTGAGCGCGGCCATGAAGCGCAGGTTTTCGTGGACGAAAAGGTAGAACGTCTGCCCGGCAATGGCGATGCCCACCACGATCCCGAGCACCACCACGGTGCCGAAGGAAATCGGGATGCCGGTGTTCTTCATGTACCAATCGATCGTCCGGTGGAAAAAATCGTCGCTCGTGTAGGCGGTCAGGCCGGGGATGGCGCGGATGGTTTCCACGACCGTCGCGGGATCGACGCCGGGCTTCGGCTGGACGAGGACGAAGCTGAGCCGCTTGCGCTGCGGCGGCGCATACTCCAGCGCGCGGTCGTAAGTCGTGAAGACATACGGCTGGCCGAGGAAACTCTGGTCCGACTGGCACAGGCCGACGACGCGCGCCTCCTTGTCATTGATCTCAAAGGTGCTGCCGATCTTCAGCTCGATGCCCTTTTTCTTAAACTTCTTCACGCCGACCTGATCGACGATGACCGCGTTCGGCAGGCGCAAATCCTCGACCCGCCCCGCGAGCATTTTCCCCGGACGGCCGACGAGCGTGGCGGTGTCGAGCCCGGTGAGTTGCACGGCTTGGAAAGAGCCGTCGGGCAGGCGCGCGTTGAGGATGCCCCAGAAAAGCGGCACGGCCCACGCCACGCCGGGCAGGCTCTTCACGCGATCCACTTCGATGTCGCGCATGGCCACGACTTCGTTAACCTGCTCGACCTTCGCATCGGCCACCCAGACGGGCACCTCCACGTTGCGCAGCGTAGCCGTGGTCCAGCGCATCAGCCCGCAGAAAACGGAGACCTGCTGCGACATGAGCAGCGCGCAAAAAGTGAGGCCACCCACAAGCATCGCGTACTTCGCCCGGTCCCCGTAAAGCATCTTAAGCGCAAGGCGTAGCATGAGGGTGGGAGGGAAACAGCGGGGGCTCGGATGGTCAAGTGGCCGGGTGGGTAGAAGAAACAACGCCGTCAGCCTGCACGGAGCGGAGCAAAGTCTCCGCTCCGCTCAGGATGACGAAGTCGGCTGGCTGCGCGAAGGAAACAGCCGATCCCGCAACGCCAGGAACGGCCGCTCGATGAGCCCCGCGGCGAGGATGCCGGTGACGATGCTGAGCGCGAGATACGCTGCGCCGCGGGTGAGCGGGGTGGCCTCGCGCGGGAGCCAGGCGAGGCCGAAGAAGCGCACCGGGATGTGCCAGAGGTAGATCGAGTAAGAGTACGCGCCGACGAAGGCCAGCGGACGCCACGCGCTTTTCCAGCGGAGCGCGAACAGCAGCAGCACGCCACTGGCGAGCGCGAAGCCGGTCAGCCCGACGGTGTGGAGATACCAGCCGCTCCCGATTTCGAGGTAAAACGCGGGAACCACGAGCGCGGCAGCGGCGGCGGCAAGCGGCCAGCGGAAGCGCTGCCACACTCGCTCCAGCGCCTGCGGCTGAAAGTACGTGGCCCATGAAAGCAGCACGCCGAAGAGTAGCGAGTCGAGCCGCAGATGGGTCGGAAAGAGATGCGTCTTCAGGCGGAAATCGAGCATCTGCGTGGTGACGATTCGCGCCGCCAGGGCGAGCACCGCGACGGCGACGAACAGCCACGGCAGCCGCGCGAAGGGCGCGTCCCTTTTGCCGCGCACGGCGAGCAGCAGCAGCGGGAGCAGCAGATAGAAATGCTCCTCGACCGCCAGCGACCAGGTGTGCGGGAAAAGAGACGGCCCGTAGTTCTGCACGAAGAACATTTCCGACAGCACCACCGGCCAACCGACGAACGGCCGCCCGATGTGCGCCGCGAAAAGCAGCACCGCGCCGAACATGAAATAGAACGCCGGGTAGATTTTGAACCCGCGCCGCGCGAGGAAATGGCCGTAGCGGATTTCGCCAAAGCGCCGGTATTCGCGGAAGAGCAGCCCAGACACGAGGAATCCGCTGAGCACGAAAAATAGGTCCACGCCGATCCATCCGCCGCGCAGCCACACGTCCATCCAGCCGGGCATGGCCTCGCCCGGCCGCGCCTCGGGAAAGTGCCGGCCCAGCACGAGCAGCACCGCCACGGCGCGCAGGGCGTCGAGCGGCGCGCTGCGGTTTGCGGGCGGCGTTGTCTTTTCCATCGGCCCTAGCTATCAGCCAGAACGATGCCCGCTGACTCCGCCAAGACCCCCCGCCCGATCATTTGGGGCGCGGGCCTTTTTGCGGCGGCAGTCTTCCTCGTCTCGTGGTGGCAGTGGTGGACGTTCCAGTATGGCACCTTCGACCTCGCATTTTACGTGCAGGCGCTGTGGCTCGCGCTGCGCGGAAAATGGATGGTCTCGCTGCTCAACGTCCCGCTCATGGGCAATCACGCGGAGCCCATCGTCTTCCTGCTCGCGCCGGTTTTCGCGATTTTTCCGCACCCGATGACCTTCGTCGCGGTGCAGACGCTGGCGTTCGCCACGATGCCGTTCACTGCGTGGCGCATCGCGCGGCGGCTGGGAATCGAAAGACCGGCCGCAATCTGTCTGGCGCTCGGCACCGTGGTCACGCCGGCGGCGCTGAGCATCGGCATTTACGAATTTCACCCCGAGGCGCTGGCTGCGCCGCTGCTGCTCCTGCTCATCGAGGCGCGACTGGCAGAGCGCTCCGGGCGGTTCTGGCTGTGGTTCGTGGCGGTGCTGAGCGTGAAGGAAAACATGGCGCTGCTGCTCGTGGCTTTCTGCGCGGTGTGGGCGGTGGTGGAGTGGAAACGCGGGCGCGCGTGGACGCTGCGGTGGCACTTCGCCCCGCTTGCCGTCGCCGCCGTGTGGCTGCTCATTTGCGGGAAGGTCATCAGCCCGGCGCTGAACGCGGGTAACGTGGATTACCTCCAGCTTTACGGGCATCTCGGGAAATCCGGCGGTGACATCCTCGCAAAATTTTTCACCGAACCCTCGCGCCTCTTCAAAGCCCTGCACGTCGCGCTGACCCAGGGCAATCTGCTCCCCGCGCTGCTCGTGCCATTTCTCCTCCTGCCGCTGCTGCGCCCGCGCTGGCTCTTGATCGCCACGCCGCTGCTCGCGCAGCACCTCCTCTCGTGGCGCTATACCGAGTGGTCGCTCGGCGCGCACTATCCCGCGCCGCTCATTCCGCTTTTCTGGATCGCGGCCGCGGAGGCCGTAACGCGCTTCCGCGCCCAACGCGCCCAACGCGCCCTCGCCGCCGGGTTGCTCACGGCGTGCGTCGTGGCGCATCTTTTCTGGGGGCCGGCCCGGGAGCTGGCGCGGCAGGTTCCCCACGTGGCGCAGGTCCTCGAGGAGCGCGCGTGGAAGGCGCAAATGATCCGCGCCGTGCCGCCGACGGCGAGCGTGACTGCGGCGGTGCCCTACCTTTCCCACCTCGCCACGCGTGAGCAGCTCGTCTCGCTGCATCATGTGCTCAAAGGCCTCAAGACGCTCAGCACCGCAACCTACACCCCGCCACCCGCGAGCGATGTCGTGATCATTGATTGGGCGGACGAGTTCACCTTCAGCACCGTGGCCGGCTACTACCACCCGCGCATGCGCACCGACGCGGAGAGCGAGGTCGCGTCGAGCGACCGCCTGCTCCACGAATATCTCCGCCCGCACCCGTGGCGCGCGCATCGTCGCAACGAACTCACCGTCCTCACTCGCGGTCTACCGCCGCCCGCACCCCCGCCGGGCGCGACGCCGCTCGTCTTCGACGAAACGACGACCCTGACCTCGCTGCAGTTTGTGAGCGAAACGCCCGGCTCGATGCAGCTCCGCCTCGGCTGGCAGTTCACCGGCGAACGCACGCGTTTCCCGTGGATGATGCTGGTGCTTTCCGACGGCGAGCACCTTTACCGCTTTGTGAAAGGCGCAGGCGCGATCGAGGCCGGAGCGGGCGCGACGGGCGAGGACTGGACGTTCGTCCTCCCGCCGTGGATGCGCCCCCGTCACTACGCGGCCTTCGCGATTTTTTACGACGGCAGCGAGGCGGCGTGGAAAAAAAAGCTGCCCCCGGACGATGGGACGTTCGAGCTGAAGCGGGTGGAACTCGGTGGGCGGGAGTGGCGGGCGGAGGAGTGAGCGGGGAGGAGTCGGTGTTCAGTGTTCAGTGTTCAGTGTTCAGTGAGTCCTGACGACCCGACTTCTGAATACTGAATACTGAACACTGAACACTCTCTTCACCCTCCCCCCCGGGCGGCCATCGCGAGGCTCTGCGCTTTGCGCACCGCGGCCAGCGCTTCGCTCTGGCGGCCGAGCCTTTCCAAAATCGTGCCGAGCATGAGGTAATGCTGGGGCTGGTCGGGTTCGCGGGTCAGCGCGGCGAGCTGCTCGGGGAGCGCGGCTTCAGGGCGGTTGCGGTCAAACTCGATGCGGGCGATGCCGGCGAGCGGTGCGGCGTTGTAGATGTCGAGCTGGCTGGCCGCGCGCAGGGCGGCGATGGCCGCGTCGGGTTGCCCTGCGAACGAGCGGAGCCGGCCGAGCGTGAGCCAGGCATCAAGATGCCACCAATGGTTCGCCGCAAACTCGGCGACCGGCGGGAGCGCCGCCGCCGGACCCGCACTCGCGGCGCGGAGTTCGCTCTCGCATTTCACCAACTCCCAGGTCTCCGGAAAACGCGCGCGCGCCTCGGCGAGCACCGTCAGCGCTTCGTCGCGACGCTGCGCCTGCTGGTGGAGCTGAGCGAGTTGGAGCGCGGCCCGCCACGTCTTCGGATAGCGGCGGGCGGCGTCATCGGCGGCGTCATTCTCCACTCTCAGCAGCGGCTCGGCCTCGGCGGTCCGGCCTTGTTTGGAAAGGCAGATGCCGAGGTTGATCCGCGCGGGTGCATAGTCGGGAAAATGCGCGGTCAGTTTCCGCAGGATCGTCTCCTGATTCACGAAGTCGCCGCGCCCGCCATAGACCGAGGCGAGGGTCGTGAGGATGCGCGGCGTCGCCCCGCCGTCCTGAATGGTCCGCGCGCAGAAGGTCTCGGCGTTCACCCAATCGCCCGCCCGCACTGAGGTCCGCCAGCCGAGCGCGCCGGCCGCCAAAAGCGCGACGGCACCGAACGCCATCTGCACGCGCTGAGGGAACGCGACGACGACCCCGGCGGCGAGAAGCAGCGCGCCAATGCTGGCGAGGTAGATCCAGTGCTCGGCGACTTCGGCGTTGAGGGGAAAGAGATTCGAGATCGGAAGGAAGGCGGCAACGAACCAGAGCGCGCCGAAGACGCGGAGCGGCCGCCCGGGAGCGCGCCAGCGGCCGAGCCAGAAAGCGGCGGCACCCGCGAGCAGACCGCCGAGGGAGAGGAGTTCGTAACCAGCATTTTCCCGCCATGCCGCGACGCTGCGGTAGATGCCCGGCTGGGAAAGCGAGCGCTCCATGTAGAGCTGGCCGGGCCAGACGAGCAGCCGCGTGTAGTCGCCGAGCGCGCGGAACATGAGCAGCACGCGCTCATCGAGTGGCGCGGGCGGACCGCCCGCCATCGGCGCACGAAACTCCGGCAACGCGTGGAGGGCGGCATACCCCGCGAGCAGCGCCAGCGCCCCGGAGACCGCGCGCACTTTGACCCGCCAAGCCCAAGCCGTATCGAAAAACAGGGTGTGCAAAGCGAAGATCGCGAGCCAGAGCAGGGCGATCTCCTTGGAGCAAAGCGCCAGCAGCATCGCTAGCGCCGCCGCGCCGCCGAGGGTCGTGCTCGCGAGTGCCGAGCGGACTTTTACCGAACGCCGCACGAGCAGCCAGGCCAGCAGGGCAAAGAAGCTCGCGAGGCTGTCGGCGCGGCCCGAGATGTAGGCGACGGCGGCGTTGTGCACGGGGTGAACGGTCCAGACCAGCGCGAGCATCCCGGCGGTCAGGTTATTGGCCCGCGGCCCCATCCGCGCCGCGCCGCCGAGCATGCCAGGAAGCAACTGCCGGAGTAACTCAAACAGGAGTACGCCGCTGCCGCTGTGGAGCAGGATATTGGTCAGGTGATAACCCACCGGGTCTCCGCGCCACAGCCAGTAGTCGAGCATGTAGGACCAGTTTTGGACGGGCCGGTAGTAGGTCGAGAAAGAGTCAAAGAAGAGGTAATGCCGGAAGACTTCCCAGCCGAACACGGGGCTGCGGAAGAACGGGTTTTCCCGGACGAGATAGTAGTCGTCCCAGATGAGGTCTCCGGCCAGCGCCGGGGCGTAGATTAGTCCGCCAGCGACGAGGCAAAGCAGCCATGAACCCAGTCGCGAGAACCGCGCGCTCAGGCAGGTCGCGAGGATTCTCAACAGGAAGAATCTACGCATCCGGGCGGACGGAGAGTGGTGAAGCGGAGCTAAGGTAGAGCATGGGTCGCTCCCTTCCTTAGCTAGTCGGGTGCCGCCGGGGGTGTCCTCAGCGGGAGGCGGCGGCGCTTCGCCGCAGGCCTCCCTGCCGGCCGTCATCCTCGGTGGAGTTTCGCTGGCGGCGCAGGCGGGGGCGAAACGCCGTGAAGGACGGCGGTCCTTCACTCTCCAACCACCCCGCCCCCCCAACAAAAAGCAACCGCCCTCCCGCAGAGCGGGAGGGCGGCAACAATTTAGCTAACTTCGGCGGGACTCTGACCCCGGATCAGGGGTAGAAGGGCGACCAGAAGTCGCTCGGAGCCACGTCGGAGAGCTTGTTGAACGTGGTCGAAGAGAGCTTCGGAATGGCGTCCACGGAGAACGTTCCGAAGGTCGTGCCGAGCAGGTCGATGCCGGCGGAATTATACATAATGGAGCCCTTCTTCACGTAGGACTGGATGTCCGTCCAGTTGACGGCCGCGCCGCCGGTCTTATTGGCTTCGATCGCATACTGGTCGATCGCCGAGTCAATGATGCGGAGATCTTCGAGGATGCGGGTGGCCTGCGAGCGCTTCCGAGCCCGGAGGAAGTTTGGCACAGCGATCGCCGCAAGGAGGGCGATGATGGCCACGACGATCATGATTTCCACGAGGGTAAAGCCCCCGCGATTCTTATTTAGCTTCTGCAACATAGGATGATGAATAATTGCGGTTTGTTTTGTTTGTTGTGATTTGCGAATCGCTTCGCAACTGTTTGCACTCCTTTAAGCAGCGGCGATGCCAGCCGGGCTTTCTGTTTGTATAATTTCCATAAAACCGTGCCTTTCCCTGTGTCGCCTCTGATCTTCCCGCTCCCGCGGACCGCATGACCGCGCCGCGCTTTCTTCCCGTCGGGGTCTTCGTTCTCGCATTTGCGATCCGGCTTCTCGTTTTGATTCAGTTCTCGCACTCGCCGCATTTCGTCCCGGACGGCGACGACATGAAATTCTACAGCGACTGGGCGCTGCGCATCACGCACGGGCAGTGGACCGACCACAAAGCCTTCTACGGCCTGCCCGGCTACGCCTTCTGTCTGGCGGCCATCTACAAGGTGTCGGGCGGCCTCGATCCCTTCGCCGCCGGGTTGCTCCAGACGCTGATGGATGCCGGCGTGGCCACGCTGCTGTATCTGATCGCGCGCACCGTTTTCGCCCCGACGACAGAGGAAAAGGACGACCGGCTTGCGGCGGCGCGTCCGCTTGTGATCGGCGGCGGCGCGGCATTGGGCTGGATGTGCTTCGCTCCGGCGCAGGCTTTTTCGATGATCCTGATGCCCACGATCTGGGCGGTGCTGGCCTATTACCTCTGCGTGTGGTGGGCGGTGAAAACGCAGCGCTCCTCGTGGTGGCGGCCGTGGTTTGGGCTGGGCGTATTCGCGGGAGTGATCGCCATGCTCGTGGCCACAATACTTTTCGCGGTGCCGCTGCTGCTGACGGCGATTTTTCTCTCCGTGGAGCGCGGCGCGCCGCTCCGCGCGCGGCTGCCGAAGATCGCCGCTGCCGTGCTGGCGCTGGTCGGCGGGCTGTATCTCGGGGCCGCACCCGCGTGGCTGCACAATTACTTCGTCGCGCGCGAACCGGTGATGCTCTCGGCGCACAGCGGGATCAATTTCTGGGTGGGCAACAACCCGACGGCCAACGGTTATCCGAAGATGCCGCCGGGCATCCGGTCCTCGCAGGAAGGCATGCTTCGCGACTCGATCACCGTGGCGGAAAAGGAGATGGGCCGGCCGCTCACGCGCGCGGAGGTGTCGCGGTTCTGGTCGGCCAAAGCGAACGCCTACATCCGGGAAAACCGTCCCGCGTGGCTGCGGCTGATGGCGGTGAAATTTGGGAATTTCTGGAACGCGTTTCAGTATGACGACGTGGGCGCGATGAAACGGCTGAGCGACGACGGCGTGCTCCCGCCGGGGCTGCGCTTCGGGCTGATCGCCGCGCTCGGGCTGGCGGGGATGTTCCCGGCGATCTGGCTTTTTCCGCGCGCGCGCTGGGTCGCGGCGGCGGTGGTGCTGCACATGTGCGCGCTGCTGCCGGTCTTCGTCACGGAGCGTTACCGGCTGGCGGCGGTGCCGGGGTTGATGGTCCTCGCGGCGTTCGGGCTGTGGCAGCTTTGGGCAAGCCTCGTGCGGGGCCGGTGGCTCGGGGCCGGCGCTTATCTCGCGATCACCGCCGGCGCGGCGACTTTCGTTTCCATCCCGCGCACCGAGCCGGGGTTGTGGTCGCTGGATTTCTACAACGCCGGCATCCGCTGCCTCGCGTCCGGCGACCTCGCACTCGCGGAGCGCAACTTCGCCACGGCCTACGCCTACGTGCCCGACAACACCGAAGTGCGATTCGCGCTCGGCAACCTCTGGCTCGAAAAGAGCAATCGCATCCTCGAACCGAAAGCCCGCGCGATCGCCCGCGCCCGCGCGAAGGATTTCTACAAGCGCACCCTCGAACTCAATCCGCGCCACCCCAGCACGCTGAGCAATCTCGGCGTGCTCGCGCTGGAGGAGGAGCGCTGGGAGCTGGCGGAAAAGTTCTTCGCGAGTTCCAGCGAAGCCGAGCCCGACGACGCGAAAACTTTCTATCTCCTCGCCCGCGCCCGCTTGGCAGCGGGCAAGACCGACGCCGCCAAAAGCGCACTCGGCCAGGCGCTCGAAATGCGCCCGCACCAAAAGGAGTTCCTCGAACTCCGCGACAAACTCGCTAAGCCGCCTGGCGCAGCGGTGCCGCCTCCCGCGGAGCCGACGGCCCCGTAGCCAGCGTGTAGCCCGCCGCCTTCGCGTCGCGGTCAAACATCTTCACGGTCTCGAGCGAAAGGTCGTCGAGATCGCGCCCGCACATGACGATGGCCTTGTGTAAAATGTCGTGCGGCACGGTGACGATATGTGCGCCGGCCTGGTCGGCCTGAAAGATATTCAGCACCTCGCGCACGCTCGCCCAGAGCACCTCGACTCGGGGCAGACCACCCAGGATCGTGTGGCTCGCCTGCACGATCGGCAGCGGGTCGCGCCCCGTGTCGGCGATGCGCCCCGCGAAGATCGACACCACCGCGGGCACTTCCGCGACGAGCGCGCCGGCCACCTGCTCGATCTGCCGCTCGGAAAGAATCGCCGTCACGTTCAGGCGCACGCCGTCCATCGCGAGATCGTGGATCAGCCCCACCGCCGACTCCCCGGCGGGACTCAGCACCGGGATTTTCACGTACACATTTTCCTGCCAGTCGCGCATCCGCAGCGCCTGCCGCCGCATCTCGGCGAAATCGTCGGCAAACACCTCAAAGGAAATCGGCTTGTGCCGCACCGTCCGGAGCACGTCCTTGGCAAAGGCCTCGTAGTCCGTGATGCCCGCCTTTTTCATCAGCGTCGGGTTCGTGGTCATGCCCTGGATGAGCGGGTTGGCGTAAAGGTCGAGCATCCCGGCTTTGTCGGCACCGTCCGCGTAGATCTTGGTTTTCAGCGTGCGCAGCGAGGTCATGCGGGTGATTTCAGCTACTCGCATGCCAGCGGGGTGCGGCGTGCATGGCCGACTGATTGCCCACTCGTAAACCATCTCCCAACACCCATCACCGCCCACCACTGGCTACTTCCGCACCTTGGCGTCCGCACTCGCGCCGATGAGCAGCACGGCGTCGCCGTCGCCGCGCTCGGGATCGACTTGAAAATTCAGGCCGAAGCCATCGGCACCCAGCGCGTTGAGCGTGGCGGTGATGCGCTCGATGGGCAGCGCGGGCCCGGCGGCAAGGACCAGTCCCCCGTGCTTCGCGGTACTCGACTGCGTTTCGCGGACGGCCCCGACATTCCAACCCACGCTCGCGAGAATCTTCGTGAGTTTTTCCGCCAGGGCATACCCCGCAGCGTCGCCAGGGTGCACGAGGATGGCGATTTCCCGCAGGGCGCCGCCCGCGCTTCGAGCGGTGCGGAAAAGTTCGCGGGCCTCGCTTTTTTCCGCCGGCAAACGCACCGGACGAACCTCCGCGCCGTCGCCCGCGAGGAGCTGCTCGCGCGACATCGGGCTGGAATCCGCCAGCAGTGCCGAGTGTGGGCGCGGCGCGATGGAAAGCGCCTCGACCTGATGCTCCAGCGCTTCGATCCGCGCCTGGAGCATTTCACAGCGCGCCGCCCATTCCGGCACGGCCGGCCCCGCGGGCTCGGGCTCGGGCTCGGCCAGATCCACGACCTCGCGGCATTGCGGGCACTGCACGCGCTTCTTCCGGCTCGATGTGTTGATCGTGAACGCGCCGCCGCAGGCCGGGCACTTCTGTTCCAAAACGGGCGGTGTCGCTTTCATCTTTTTCATCCGGCGACGATCGCGCGCGGTGTGATCTCGCGAGGGTTCAGTGGAGTGGTCAAAAATTCCCGCTCCTCTGCGCTGATCCGCACTGCCGGGCCGGGCGGAAGCACTTTCTCCCCGGCCGAAAACGGCGGCACCGCGCCCGACCAGTCCGGGACGAGCATCGGCTCATGGCACACCGGACACTCCAGAGTCTGGCGGCGGCGACGCGCGTCCACCTGGATTTTGCTCGCGCAGTGGCTGCAGAAAAACTTCATCTCGATCCCCAGGATGTCCGCTGGAAACGCCTCGGCAGACACCGCCGATTCACCGGGGCGGGAGGGAAAGCCGGGGACGGGAATCACTCGCAGACAGCGCGGACAGCTGCAGAAACCCCCCGCATTTTCCGGCGCAGCGATGAGGTTTTCTCCGCAAATCACACAGTAAAAATGAATTTCATCCATGGTTGCTGGGGATTGACAAAGCGACCTCGCCCACTACTAATGGGCCGTCAAGTTTAAACCCACCCCAACATATTGGGCTTTCGCTTGAATTTCGGCGTCATTGTTCGCACCAGACATTTACTTTCGCACTCTTGCATGAACACCTTTGCTGAGCCGCCCGCCGAGCTTTCCGAGCCCGAGATCGAACCGTCCTCGCTCCAGTTTATCGAGCGGGAATTCCCCGAGCTTTTTCGCGACCGCGAAGACCGCGCCCGCATCCGGGAAATCCACCGCGCGTTATTCGTCGAAGGGCTGCCTCTGGCCACCGTGCGCAACGCTTTCAACCGCCGGCAGCGGAGCCTCCGCGTGCTCGCCGTGACCAGTGGGAAAGGCGGCGTGGGCAAGACGACCGTGAGTGTGAACCTCGCCACGGCGCTCGCCCGGAGCGGGCAGCGGGTGCTGCTTTTCGACGCCGATCTCGGCATGGCGAATGTCCACATTTTCACCGGCGTGACTCCGCGCGGCACGCTCCTCGACGTGGTGGAAGGCCGCGTGGAACTCGCCGCCGTCCTCACCCCCGGACCCGCCGGCGTGCAGATCGTCTGCGGCGCTTCCGGCATGGCCGGGCTGGCGGATCTCGACGCCCGCGTCATCGAGCGCCTCGGCCGCGAACTCACGCGCCTCGCCGCGGATTTCGACGTGCTGGTCATCGACACCGGCGCGGGCATCTCGGCGCAAGTCATGCACTTCCTCGCGCTCGCCCACGAGATCATCGTGGTGGCCACGCCGAACCTCGCCTCCACGCTCGATGCCTACGGCGTCATCAAAGTGGCGCGCGAAGCGAAGCTCAGCGCGGAGATTTCCATCATCGTCAACCAGACCGACGACGACGCCGAGGCGGGCGCGATCTTTGCCCGGCTCAGCGGCTGCACCCATCGCTTCCTCGGTTTTCTCCCTGCCAGTCTCGGCTCGCTGCGGCGCGATCGGGCCGTGGAGGCGGCCAATCAGAGCCGCCAGCCGCTCGTCCTC
>CAYQBV010000009.1:0-3067 GCA_964415705.1 uncultured Chthoniobacter sp.
GTGCGGGGGCAGGTCAGCACCGGCAAGGAACTCGACACCTTTGGCGAAAAGTGGGAGGTCGATCTGACCTTTGCCGCGCCCCTCCCGGAAAAGCTCCGCAACGCCCCCACCCCCGCGGAAAAGCCCACCACCAAGCCGCGCGAGCAGGCAAAGGCGGAACCCAAAGCACCTGCCAGCCCGCAACCCGTAGCGCGGAAACTGCCGCTGCCGGGCGACGCCACAGACGTGCAATTCAAGCAACTCGTGGAGCAGATTCAGTTTTCCATCGCGCGGGCCGTTCCCGCGGTGGCGGGTGAGTTTTCCTCCAAACTCAAACAGCAAGGAGGGAAGGAAAGCGGGCGGGATCTGATGGGCAAAACGAACGTCATCCTCAAGCGCGAGCGGGGCGACGCAAAGCTAACCATCATGGTGCAACCGGCCGCGGGAGGCAGCGTGGTGAAGATATTCACCCAGGGGCTCGACTGGTCCGGCAGCGACGAGGCCAAACCACCCGGCGGCAAGACGAACGCAGACGACGACAACGATGCCGACGCCCTCGAACAGCAAGCCGGGAAGCTGCTCAAAGACGCGATCAAAAACTTGCCCAAGGGGTTAAAACTACGAGTTCAAAACTGGCCGAGCCTGGTTCTGCTTTTCAGTTTGGGCGTGAGGGTCTCGGGGAAAGCCACCTCTCTCTTGAAGCACAGTCGCACACCACCCATAGAGCTGTGACTTGCGCGGTGAATCTTGGCCACGCAAAGACCAATGAACAGCGAATCGCAAACCTTTAAACTGCCTTTCAGTCGTCCCGCTGGCCCACCTTTTCAGCGACCTGCCGCTCCGCATCCTCCTCCGCTAGTTTTGCGTTCGCAAAATCTCTGGCCTGCACCAGGCCTTTCAAAATCAACACGGATATCATGCAACCGAACATGAAAATTGCGAACACGTACTCCATGAGTTACGGACCTTTCCTTATCGTAACTCCCGTAGCGAGGATGACGACCCGCACACCCACCCAAAGGCTGAGGATGCTCGGAACCCAAATGCCGACAAACAGTCCGTATTCATGACTGACCACGAACCAAAGTGAAACACTTGCGACAAAGCTCAGGAATGCCCCGATAAGAAAGGGGTAATCGATTTTGTGAAACATGCGGGTTCCGAAGAATGAGGGGCTGGCGCAGTCGTTGCGCCAGCCCCAAGATTTGTTGTTTCGTTACGGAATCAGCACGGTGTCGATGACGTGGATAACGCCGTTACTCGCAGCTACGTCTGTTTTAACGACATTGGCGGAACCCACGGTCACTTTGCCTCCATCCACCTTGATGGCTGCTTCCTTCCCATTCACAGTCTTGGCGCTCATGGTCTTGACATCCGCAGCCATGACCTTGCCGGCGAGCACGTGGTAGGTGAGGATGCCTGCCAGCTTCTCCTTATTCTCGGGTTTAAGCAGGTTCTCGACGGTGCCGGCGGGCAGCTTGGCGAAGGCTTCGTCGGTGGGTGCAAAAACAGTGAACGGGCCCTTGCCGTTTAACGTGTCCACGAGTCCGGCGGCTTTCACGGCGGCGACGAGGGTTTTGAACTGACCGGCACCAGCGGCTACTTCCACGATGGTTTTGGCTTCTGCGGCGTGGAGGGTGTTGCTGGGCAGGGTGAGAGCCGCGGCGAACGCCGTGGCGATGAGGATGAGCTTTTTCATGATTTGGATTTTTGTTTGTTGGTTGCATTCCGGGCGCAGTTGGTTGCATCCCGTGAGAGACTGAACGCCCGACGTGTCTCCGCGGGTGCCGGATTTAGTTTTCTAAATTCACACCGACCATGCATCCACGCGCTCGCCATAAACGTTGGCGGCCGTCAGCGCGAAATGGCGCAGCACGGGGAGCAAGCCCAGGCCGTCCTTGCCGAAGAATGCGCGGTTGTCGTGGTCGAAATTCCGCTTGTCGCCCGCAGGCTTTTCGCCGCCCATGAGCACGCCCGTCTTCACGCGCATCTCGCGGTAGTAATTCCAAGCGCTGTTGCTTTCGGCTTTTCGCGTGGGCGGCGAATTCGGCGGTCGTGCAGAAAAAATGGTGGCCGGTGCGAATCTCCAGCGTCACATCCGCGTCGGGCGAGGCCGACAATAGAAACCCGATATTCGCGTCCGACCCGACTAGTTAAACGAACGACCGTTTGCTCACTGACCCTGCATTCTCATCCCATGAAACCCGCCCAGCTTAAACTCCTCAGCAACCTCTGCTTCATCCTCGGCTTCGCCTCTATCTTTGGCTCCATCGCCATCTGGTTCCTCACCGGCGGACAGGCCCCCGACACCCAGGCACACGCCGAGCGGTTAGGTATCTTCGTCGGACTTTGGGCACCCACGTTTTTCATCCTCTCGAATCGCTTCGACCGCTACGCGGAAAAGGCGGCCTGATCGCGAGTTGGGAGCGGCGCTGATTCAAACTGGCAGACCAGAAAATTGGGCATCTGCTTACTTGTCAAACTCGCTCCAGCGGGAAAATGGTGTCGTCCACTCCGCGCGACATGATCACGGGGGCGGGCGGACGCCCCGTGGGCGAAAAGCCATCGAGCGGCAGTAAATTGTCAGTCCATGCCCTCACGTCCGCGCGTTCATGCACAGACGTGCGCAGATTCATCTCCATGAAATCCGAGATGCCGGCACCCCGGGCAGAAAGCGCGGGCGGATATTTTGCATGAAGAACGGCACTCCGCCGAGATCCTCCTTGCCCTCGTGCGGAGCGACAAAAAGCCCGTCCGGCAGGATCGTCTTTTAGCCGGCACAAACGCACGCTCACTCGGTCACCGCACCGCGCGCCAACCCCACCACAGCGCGAACAGCGCGGCGCTCCACGTGACGAGGCCGATGCCCCACCACACGCCCCACAGGCCGAAGCCGAGGGTGAAGGCGAGGGTGTGGAAGACGAGGAGCGGCGCGGCGATCTGGCGGTAGAGGCCCATCCAGAGGCCATAGGTGGGGCGTTTCAAACCCTGCATGGTGAAGACAGTGACGAAGAGAATGGGATAGGCCGCGAGCGTGAAGGCCGCGATCGAGAGGTAGTTCGCGCCGTGGTGGATGACGGTGTCGTCT
>CAYQBV010000009.1:3167-34701 GCA_964415705.1 uncultured Chthoniobacter sp.
CGCCGTATTTCACGTTCGTGGTCCACGCGGCCCGCACGCGGTGCGCGAGGCCGGCGCCGTGATTTTGCCCGACGAGGCTGAGGACGGCGGTGTTCAGGCCGATGGCGGGCATGAGCACGACCTGCTCGATGCGCGTGGCGATGCCGCACGCGGCGACGGCCTGTTTACCGAAGTGTTTCACGAACCAGGTGATGACGAAAATGCCGAGCGCAACGGTGAGCATGTTGAGCATCGAGGGCACGCATTGCGCCAGGATGCGGCGCAGCGTGGCGGCGTCGGGGCGGAAGTAACTCCGCGGCAGCGCGCGACAGAGTTCCGTGGAAACGACATGCCGCGCAAGCCAAGCGCCGCCAGCCACCTGGATGACGACGGTGGCGAGCGCGATGCCCGCCACACCCATCGCCGGCAGACCGAGCCAGCCCCACATGAGCACGGGATTGAGCAGGCAGTTGGCGAGGAAGCCCGCGATGAGAAAATTGCGATACACCCGCGTGTCGCCCTGCGCGCTGAGCACGGTGTTGAGGGTCATGGGAAGGAGAAAGAACACGCCGCCCGCGAGGATCACATTCATGTAGGCGAGCACCGTGCGGAGGTAGTCGCCCTCCGCTCCGAGCAGGCGAAACATCCACGGCGCCGCCAGCCAGCCCGCGACGGAAACGCCCGCGCCGACGAGGAAGGTGAGCACGAGCGCTTGCGCAAAGATGCGCCGCGCATCCTCGCGCTGGCCCGCGCCGAGGGCGTTGGCGATCAGCGCCGTCGCGCCCTGGCTGAGCCCGCTGCCGGACGCGATGACGACGAAGAACACCGGAAACGAGAGCGACAGCGCAGCCAGCGCATCCGTGCTCAGCAGCCCCGCGCAGTAGGTGTCCACGAAGTTGTACATCGTGTTGAAAAACATCCCGACGCTCGCCGGGATGGCGATGCGCCAGATGAGTTGCGGGATCGGATCGGTGGTGAGAGAAAGCGCGCGGCTCACGAGGTCAGCGACCTTCGGCGATTGCGCGGAGAATGCGAACGATCTGCTCACGGTGGATGCCCATGGGTCCGGCCGCCAGCGCGGGCCAGCCAGCGGCATCCATCGGTCCGAACCGCGGATGTGGGAAGCGGAGGGAGGTTTTCAAGTCAGGAGCGGCGGCGGCGGCGAGCAGGGCATCGCCCGCCGCCTCGTATTCGGCAACCACTGCGGACGTAACGTCGGGACTCGGCTTGACCGTGGCCGTGCTGACCGTGCCCTTGGGGCTCCGCCGGCTGCGGAGGGCGGTGATGGTGAGGTGCTTTGGCTCGGGAATCCGGCAATCACCCGGCCGCAACCAAATGAAAAAGGACAAAGCTCATGCGGTAGCCTTCCTCAGCCTCATGTGGCCACCTTCGTCGCCGCGTCGCTGACCGGCCCATGCGGCTTTGCAGGCCGCGGCGCACGCGCTAGGGTGCGCGGATGCCTTTTGAACTCGCCTCCGACTACTCCCCCCAGGGCGACCAGGCGCAGGCGATCGCCAAGCTGACCAAGTCCATCCTCGCGGGCAACCGGCACCAGACGCTGCTCGGCGTGACCGGCTCGGGCAAGACCTTCACCGCTGCGAATGTGCTGCGCAATGTCGGCAAGCCGACGCTCGTGATGTCGCACAACAAGACGCTCGCCGCGCAGCTTTACTCGGAGTTCAAGCAGTTCTTCCCGCGCAACGCGGTGGAGTATTTCGTGAGCTACTTCGACTACTACCAGCCCGAGGCCTACATCCCGCGCAGCGACACCTACATCGAGAAAGATTCCTCGATCAACGAGGAGATCGAGCGCCTGCGCCTTTCCACCACCTCGTCGCTGCTCTCGCGCGAGGACGTGATCGTCATCGCCAGCGTCTCGTGCATCTACGGCCTGGCCTCGCCGGAGGACTATTTGAAAATGCTCCTCACCGTGAAAGTCGGGCAGCAGATCAGCCGCGAGGGCGTGCTCGCGAAGCTGGTCGACATGCTCTACGAGCGCAACGACGTGGCCTTTGAGCGCGGCCGCTTCCGCGTGCGCGGCGATGTCGTGGAAGTGCGCCCCGCGAACCTCGACGAGGAGGGCATCCGCCTCGAATTCTTCGGCGACGAGATCGAGCGCATCACCCGCTTTGACCCGCTCACCGGCCACATCCTCGACCACCACACCGTCCTCACCCTCTTCCCCGCGAAGCAATTCGTGACGCCCTATGAAAAGCTCCAGCAGGCCCAGCGCACCATCCGCGCGGAGATGGAGGAGCGGGTCATCCATTTTGAAAAGCACGGCCATTTGCTGGAGGCGCAGCGCATCAAAATGCGGACGGAGTATGACCTCGAGATGATGCAGGAAATGGGCTTCTGCTCGGGGATCGAAAACTACTCGCGCCACCTCAGCGGACGCCCGCCGGGCTCGCGCCCCTACACGTTGCTCGATTTTTTCCCGCGCGATTTCCTCCTCCTCATTGATGAAAGCCACGCCACCGTGCCGCAGGTCGGCGGCATGTACGAGGGCGACCGTTCGCGGAAAAACACGCTCGTCGAATACGGCTTCCGCCTGCCCAGCGCGATGGACAACCGCCCGCTCAAGTTCCCCGAGTTCATGGAGCGCACCGGCCAGATTCTCTACATCAGCGCCACGCCCGCCGATTTCGAGATCAAGAATTCCACCGTCGGCAATACCGGCTACACCCCGAAGCGCGACAAGGCCGCCATCGACGAAGACATCCCCGTCGCCGCGCTACCGGCGAAACTTTCCCGCACCGATGCGCCGGTCGAAAGCTTCGATGTGACGACCAGCGGCGCGCCGCTCGTCGTCGAACAGATCATCCGCCCGACCGGCCTGCTCGACCCGCGCATCACCATCCTCCCGCTCAAGAACCAGATCGACGACACCCTCGAACTCTGCCGCCAGCGCGTGGAGAAAAACGAGCGCGTCCTGATCACCACGCTGACCAAACGCACCGCCGAAGACCTCAGCGATTACTTCAAAGACGTGGGCCTGAAGGTCCGCTACCTCCACAGCGACATCGACACCATCGAGCGCGTGGAAATCCTCCGCGCCCTGCGCGCCGCGGAGTTCGACGTGCTGGTCGGCATCAACCTGCTCCGCGAAGGCCTCGACCTGCCCGAGGTCTCGCTCGTCTGCATCCTCGACGCCGACAAGGAAGGCTACCTCCGCAGCCAGACCTCCCTCATCCAAACCGCCGGCCGCGCCGCGCGTCACGTGAACGGCGAGGTCTATCTCTTCGCCGACACCGTGACGAAAAGCATGCAGGCACTCATGGCCATCACCGAGTACCGCCGCACCCGCCAGATCGCCTACAACGAAAAGCACGGCATCACCCCGCGCAGCGTCCAGCGCGCCGTGCAGGAAAGCCTGCACACGCTGCTCAAAGCGCGGCAGGTCGAGGAAAGCGTCATCCGCGAAGGCGGCGGCAACTTCTCTCTCAGCGAGACGCTCCGCGAACTCGAGTCCGAGATGCTCACCGCCTCGGCGAATCTCGAATACGAAAAAGCCGCGCTGCTCCGCGATCAAATCGCCGAACTCAAAGCCGGCACCGGCCTCAACAAAATCGAACCCAAACGCCAGCCCGTGAAATACGGCGCGAAAAAGACCCGCGGCGCGAAAACACGGGCGTAGCGCAGGCGTTTCCCTGTTTGCAAAACGCCGCCTTCCGTTTACCAACTCCCGCCTTATGAAAATCCACCAACCCCGCAGAACCACTCCCAAGATCGCGCTCCGCCTGCTCGGCGCGTTCGCCCTTTTCTCGACCACGGCTTTTGCCGCCGAACTGAAGTTCGAAGTCGTCCCGAATTTCTTCGAGGCGACGCCGGACAACCAACCGCTCGGCGCGTGTCACGGCGGCCTCGTTTTGGACAAGGCGGGCAACATCTACGTCACCACCGACACGCCGCGCGGCATCGTGGTGTTTTCGCCGGAAGGGAAGTTTGTTCGCGCGTTCGGACCCACGCAGATTCACGGGCTGGAACTCCGGGAGGAAAACGGCACGGAATTCATCTACGCCGCGCGCCCGTCGGGCCACGAGGTGGTGAAGCTCAAACTCGATGGCACGAAGGAGTGGGCTCTCACTTTCCCCGCGGAGGCGAAAAACAACGACGGAGCGCCGATCTACAAGGATGCCAAGGGCTTCAATCCATGCGCCGTGACCGTGGGGCCGGATGGCTCGATCTTTGTGGCCGACGGCTACGGATCGAACTACGTGCTGAAGTTCGACAAGGACCGCAAGTTCGTGAAGGCCTTCGGCGGAGCGGGCCGACCGGACGGGAAATTCAACACCTGCCACGGCATCGCGCTCGACCCGCGCCAGAACCCGCCGCTGCTGCTCGTCTGCAACCGCAACAGCAACCGCGTGGAGCACTGGGACCTCGACGGCAACTTCGTGAAGGTCATCCAGAAAGATCTGCGGATGCCCGCTGCGGTGCATATCCGCGGCGACTACGCGGTGTTCCCGGAACTCCAGGGACGCGTCACGGTTTTGGACAAAGACGGCGCGATCGTCGCGCAGGTCGGCGACAATCCCAACGGCGGCCAACGCGCCAACTTCGGCCTCCCACCGGACCAGTGGAAGGACGGCATCAGCAACTCTCCGCACGGCGGGTCGATCGACAAAGACGGCAACCTGCTGATCGCGGAGTGGACCAAGTTTGGCCACCTCCACAAGTTCAAGCGGGTGCCGTAAAGGCCGGGCTCAGGCGAGCCAGAATACTTCCTGCAGGCCGGTGCTCACCGGGCTGTCGTCGGCGTTCACGACCATGAAGTCGCGCATGTGCGCCCACCAGCGGCGGCACTCGGGCGTTTGGGCGATGGCCGCCCAGCGCTCCTCGCTTTCGATCTCGGCGTAGCCGAAAAGCTGGAGCGTCCCGGGGTGCAGGTGGATGGAATAATTGCGGACGCCGTGCGCGGTCAGCACCGCCGCCAGCTCCGGCCAGATGGGAGTGTGGCGGCGGCGGTATTCGTCGAGTTGCCCGGGGTGGAGCTGCATGACGAAGGCTTTGCGGATCATGGCGGCGTCAGATCTTGGCCTCCCGCCGCACGCTGCGGAGGTGGATGGTCTTACACTCGAGATCATGTTCCGCGCGGATGTAGCGGACCGTGCGGCTTTTCGCCCGCATGAGGATCGAGTGGGTGATCGCTTTTTTCCCGACGATGCGCACGCCGGGCAGCAGCGGACTGTCGCTGATACCGGTGGCGCAAAAAATCGCGCTCTTGCCGCGGACGAGTTCATCAATCGTCCAGACGCGGTCGAGATCATCGGCGCTCATTTCCCGGAGCACCGCGGCCCGCTCGGCGGCGTCGCGGGGCCACATACGGAGGAGCATTTCGCCACCGAGGGCCTTGAGCGCCGCAGCGGTGAGGATGCCCTCGGGCGAGCCGCCGATGCCGTAGAAAAGATCGACACCCGAATCCACGAGCGACGGCGAAACAGCGGCGGTGATGTCGCCGTCGCTGATCAGGCGCAGGGCCGCGCCGCACTTGCGGACCTGGGCGATAATGTCGGCGTGGCGCGGGCGATTGAGCGTCATCACGACGAGTTCCGGGATGCGTTTGCCCAAGGCCTCCGCGAGGCGCCCGAGCGTGACCTCCATGGGGTCATCGAGCGCGAGCGGGGTCATGCCGGCGGCGATGGCGCGAACGACTTCGGGACCGTAGGCCATCTTGGTCGAGTAAAACGTCGGGAGGTTTTTCATGACATGCTCGTCGCCCTCCCGCCGTTCGCTCGCCGCCATGACGGAAATCGAATTGGGCAGACCTTGGGCGGTGTTCGTGGTGCCGTCCACGGGGTCGAGCGCGATGTCGAAACGCGCCGAACCCGGCCGCCACGTGCCGAGCTGCTCGCCGAGGAAAATCCCTGGCGCATTGTCTTTGATCCCCTCGCCGATCACGACCTCGCCGGCGATGTCCACGAGATCGAACACGCCATAGATCGCATCGCACGCCGCAGCGTCGACGAGTTCCTTTTCCCCGCGCCCGAGCCAGTGGATGACGTTGAGCGCGGCGTTTTCCGTGGCACGGACGAACTCAAATTCAATCGTGCGTTCGGGATCGGTGGCGGTGAGTGAGGTCATGCCGTGGATTACGTCGGGAAGGGCGGTAGTGGTCAAGGGCGCTGGGTTCGGCGGCAGACCGTCGCGAAAAATCTCGACGCCCGCGTTTCCACCGAACGCAATCTGCCGCCATGAAATTACTGCTTCCGCTCCTCGCCGGCTCCGTCTTGATCGGGGCTTCATCCATGGCTGCCGATGCACCAGTGGATGAGGGCAAAGCCACGCCGCCGGCGCGGATCAAGGTGGCGAAGGATTTCAAAATCGAGCTGCTCTACTCGGTGCCGGCGGCGGAGCAGGGCTCGTGGATCAACCTCTGCACGGACGACCAGGGCCGCCTCATCACGAGCGATCAGTTCGGCGGGCTCTACCGCTTTGCGCCGCCGCCTCCCGGCCAGCCGCTGGATCCCGCGACGATTCAGAAAGTGCCCGCGCCGATCAAGGCGGGGAACGGCCTGCTATGGGCGTTTGGCGCGCTTTACGTCGGCGTGAACGACTACCAGAACGCCGCCAACTCCGGGCTGTATCGCGTGACGGATTCCGACGGCGACGACCAGCTCGACAAGGTGGAAAAGCTCCGCGACATCACCGCGCGCGGCGATCACGGCGTGCATGCGGTGGTGCTCGCGCCGGATGGGAAATCCCTCCTGCTCGTCTGCGGCAACGGCGCGAAACCGCAGATGACCGACACCGCGAGCGTGCCGCGCATTTGGGGCGAGGATCATCTGCTGCCGCGGATGCCGGACGGGCGCGGCTTCATGCGCGATGTGCTCGCACCCGGCGGCTGCATCTACCGCGTTTCGCCCGACGGGAAAAAGTGGGATCTCTACGCGTCCGGCTTTCGCAACATCTTCGACGCCGCCTTCAACCGCGACGGCGAGCTGTTCACCTTCGACGCGGACATGGAGTGGGATTTCAACACGCCGTGGTATCGCCCCACGCGCGTGTGCCACGTCGTGAGCGGCGCGGAATTCGGCTGGCGCAACGGCGCAGGCAAACGCCCCGAGTGGTCTCCCGACAACCTGCCGCCGGTCATCAACATCGGCCCCGGCTCGCCGACCGGCATGACCTTCGGCTACGGCGCGAAGTTCCCGGCGAAATACCAGCGGGCGCTGTTCGTCCTCGATTGGAGCTGGGGCAAACTCTACGCGCTGCAGCTCCAGCCGAACGGCAGCAGCTACTCGGCGGTGAAAGAGGAACTCCTCTCCGGCACGCCGCTGCCGATGAGCGACGCGATCATCCACCCGACCGACGGCGCGATGTACATCACCACCGGCGGGCGCAAAGTACAGTCGGGCGTTTACCGCGTCACGTATGTGGGGAGCGAAAGCACGGGGCCTGTGAAATACAACCGTGCCGCGCCCCCCCCGGAGCGCGGCTTGCGGCATCAGCTTGAGGCATTTCATCTCGATCCGCGCCCGGAGGCTGTGGCGGTGGCGTGGCCGCATTTGGGAAATGCGGATCGCTTCGTCCGCTGGGCCGCGCGCACGGCGATCGAGCATCAGCCGCTGGAGCGCTGGGCGGAAAAGGCGCTCGCGGAGAAGGATCCCGCTATCCAAGTCGAGGCGCTGCTCGCGCTCGCGCGGGTGTCTGGCATCGATCCGCAGCATCGCCAACCCACCAACCCGCCGGTGGACAAAGCGATGCAGGCGAAGCTGCTCGAAGCGCTCGGCCAGCTCGATTGGGACAAGCTCACCGACCCGCAGCGGCAGACGCTCGTCCGCACCATCCAGATCGTCGGCGTGCGCTTCGGTCCGCCCGATGCCGCCGCCACGCAGCGCCTCATCGCACAGCTCGACCCGCACTTTCCCGCACCCACCCGCGAGCTGAACTGGCTGCTTTGCGAAACGCTCGTTTTTCTCCAGGCACCGGGCACCGCCGCCAAGGCGATGGCGCTCATCGATCGCGCGCCCACGCAGGAAGAGCAGATGGAATACGCCCGCTCGCTGCGGATGCTCAAGACCGGCTGGGCCACCGAATTGCGCATACGCTACTTCGAGTGGTTCCTCAAAGCCGCGAACTACCGCGGCGGCGCAAGCTTCGCGAAGTTCATCGAGTTGATCCGCAAGGACGCCGAGGCCAGCCTCACGCCTGACGAAAAAACCGCGCTCGCCGAAGTCCTCGCGAAAAAGCCCGAGCGCAAATCCGCCCTCGAAGCCGCCGCCAGCGCGCTCGCCGGTCGCACGAAATTCACCCAGTGGACGCTCGACGAACTCTCCGCCGCCGCGGCCACCGGCATGAAGGGCCGCAGCCTCGAGACCGGCCGCAAAATGTTTGGCGCGGTCGGCTGCTTTAGCTGCCACCGCTTTGGCAACGAAGGCGGCATGACCGGCCCCGATCTCACCGGCGCGGGCGGCCGCTACTCGCCGCACGACCTGCTCGACCAGATCATCAACCCCAGCCGGGAGATCAACGACCAGTATGTCCCCACCGTCATCACGAAAATGGACGGCGGCACCGTCATCGGAACCATCGTGAATCTTTACCAGCAGAAGGTCACCGTGAACACCGACCCCGCCGACCCGAACCAGATCGAGGAGTTGAACCGTGCGGACATCAAAAGCATTGAGTCCTCCAAAGTCTCCCTCATGCCGCCCGGCCTGCTCAGCCTCCTGACCAAAGACGAAGTCCTCGACCTTCTCGCCTACGTCCTCAGCGGCGGGGATGAAAAGAGCGCGATGTTCGGGAAGTAGGTGGCAGGAAGCACGGCGCGCGACTTTTGCGCGAAAAGAACCTCCAAACGGTCGAGGTTTTTCTTTCGCGCCGCCGCGCCGGCCATATACCCTCATCCCCCTATGGCCACTCCCACCGCAGTCAAATCTCAGGAAGAAAGCAAAGTCACCATCGCGAGGAATAAGAATCTCGACCTCGCCATTCAGCAGATCGCCAAGGACTTCGGCGACGGCGCGATCATGCGGCTCGGCGACTCGACGCAGATGGACGTGGAGGTCATCCCGACGGGCAACATTCTCATCGACCGCGCGCTCGGCGTGGGCGGTTTTCCCCGCGGGCGCATCGTCGAGGTTTTCGGGCCCGAGTCGTCGGGTAAAACGACGCTCACGCTGACCCTCATCGCGCAGGCCCAGAGGCTTGGCGGGCTGGCGGCGTTCATCGACGTGGAGCACGCGCTCGATCCGCAATACGCGAAGAAGCTCGGCGTGAACCTCGACGACCTGCTCGTCTCGCAGCCCAGCTCCGGCGAGGAAGCGCTGCGCATCGTCGAGACGCTCGTGCGCTCGAACGCGCTCGACGTCATCGTGCTCGACTCCGTGGCCGCGCTCGTGACCAAGCAGGAACTCGAAGGCGAGATCGGCGATTCCACCGTCGGCGCGCAGGCCCGCCTGATGAGCGCCGCGATGCGCAAGCTCACGGCGCTGATTTCCAAAGCCCGGACGATCTGCGTTTTCACCAACCAGATCCGTGAAAAGATCGGCGTGATGTTTGGCAATCCCGAAACCACGCCCGGCGGCAAGGCGCTGAAATTTTACTCCAGCGTCCGCGTGGACATCCGCCGCATCGGGGCGATCAAGCAAGGCGACGGCGTAGTCACCGGCAACCGCACGAAAATCAAGATCGTGAAGAACAAAGTCGCGCCGCCGTTCACGGAAGCGGAGTTCGACATCATGTATAACGAGGGCATCTCGCTCACCGGCTCGCTGCTCGATCTGGCGCTGGAGAAGGGGATCGTCGAGAAACGCGGGAGCTGGCTCAGCTACAAGGGCACCCAACTCGCCCAGGGCCGCGACGCCGCAAAGGAAGTCCTCCGCACCGACGCCAATCTTTACGCCGAGATGTATGCCGAGGTGATGGTGAAGCTGGACGAGGAGAAGAAGTAGCGCCCCGAAAAACCAAAACGCCCAACGCCGGCGGGTGCCGGACGTTGGGCGTGGTAATGGTCGCGAGCGCAGGCTGCGCTCAACGGTGATCGTTATTCAGGCTTGGGGCCGTCGGGCTTCGGGCCTTTGTCTTTGCGGTCGCCGCGACCGCCTTCGGGACGTCCGGCCTTGAACTCTTCGAGAGTCACCTTGCCGTCGCTGTTGCCGTCGATCTTCTTGTAGTACTCTTCGGCCTTCTCAGGATTTTTCTGCGCGCGCGGGCCGGCCTTGAACTCGGCGAGGCTGATGTCGCCGCTGTTGTCCGCATCGAGCTTCTTGAAGACATCTTCGGGCTTCATGTGCGGACGATCTCCGTCGCGGTTGCCCCGCTTCTTGTCGCCTTCGGCGTGCGGCGGGGCACCGGGAGGCGGCGCGGGCTTGGCGGGATCTTCGGCGTTGCAGGTGATGACGCCGAGCGCGAGCACGGCGACGATGGCAGGCATTGATTTCATATCTTTGGTTTGTTCTTGGTTGGTTTGTTTGGTGTGCGGCGCGGGTCTCGTCACAGGACGGGCCGCACACGCAGCGGGATCAACGGCACTCCGACGCGGGAGTTGCGGAGTAATTCAAATTCTTCACGCCATGATTTCCTTCACGACGTTGCCCTGCACGTCGGTCAGGCGGAAATCGCGCCCGGCATATCGATAGGTGAGCTTTTCGTGATCGAGGCCGAGCAGCGCGAGCAGTGTGGCGTGGAGGTCGTGAATCTGGACTTTGTTCTCCACGGCCTCGTAGCCGTAGTCGTCCGTCTGCCCGTAGCTCATCCCGCCGCGCACCCCGGCCCCGGCCATCCAAATGGTAAACGCCTTGTTATTGTGATCGCGCCCGTCGCCGCCTTGCGCGTGCGGCGTGCGGCCAAACTCGCCCGCCCACACGACCAGCGTGTCCTTCAGCAGCCCGCGCGAGCGCAGGTCGCTGAGCAGCCCGGCAATCGGCAGATCGACTGAGCGGGCGCTGTTGCCGAGCGCGTTGCTAAGGTTGAAATGGTGATCCCAGTTGCCGTGCGACACTTCCACAAACCGCACGCCCGCCTCGATGAACCGCCGCGCGAGCAGACACTTCCGCCCGAAATCGTCGGTCGCCGCGTCGCCGATGCCGTAGAGCTTTTGCGTGGCCTCGCTCTCTTTCGCCAGGTCCATGAGCTGCGGCATCTGCCCCTGCATTTTGAAAGCCAGCTCGTACGACTCGATCACGCCCTCGACCGCCGGGTTCACGCGATCCCGCGCGAGTTTCTCGCGGTTCAGCGCCTGCACGAGTTCCAACTCCGTGCGCTGCGCCGCGGGGCTGAGCGAGGTTTCGAGATTGCGCACCTCGGCTCCGGCGATGGACCGGTTGTCCTGCCCGATGCGCTGCCCCTGATAGATCGCCGGGAGAAAGGCGCTGCCGTAATTCTGCGCGCCACCGAATCCGTTCGGCGGCGTGATGGTGATGAAGCCGGGGATGTTTTCGTTTTCCGTCCCCAGCCCGTAGAGCGACCACGCGCCGAGCGACGGGCGCACGAACTGAAAACTGCCCGTGTGCATTTTCATGAAAGCCTGCGGATGGCTCGGCAGATCGGTCTGCATCGAGCGCACGAGGCACAGCTCATCGGCATGCTTTGCCACATTGGGAAACAGCTCGGAAATCCACAGTCCGCTCTTGCCGCTCTGCGAAAACTTCCACTTCGAGCCGAGCAACTGCGTGCCGGGCCGCTTGCCCGGCTTGCCCGTGTCGGCGGTGAGCTGCGGCTTGTAGTCGAACGTGTCCACATGCGACGGACCGCCGCGCATGGTCAGGAAAATCACCCGCTTCGCCCGCGCGGGGAAATGCGGAGCCTTCGGGGCGAGAGGGTTCTCCGCCGCCGCCGCGCGCGTGGCCAGGCCGGCGAAGGCGAGGTAGCCAAAGCCGCACGAAAGCGTCTTTAGCAGCGCGCGGCGGGAGAAAGCTTCATGCTCAGGCCGGCAGTCAGGACAATTTTCTGAGTTCATCGGATGCAGATTTTGACCGTGGAAAACCGCTCCCGCCTCGTGGTTGCGCACGCCGCTACGATTTCGACTTAAAGGAAATAGTCGAAGTCCTGCTCGCTATGCGATTTCCGCCGGACGCGGAAGATGTGCGCGGGCTTTTCCGGCGTGAGCCGGATGAATTGCCGGTGACCGCTCCAGAGGTAGCGCTCGTCGTGCAGGAGGTCGTGGGCCTGATAGGTCTGGCTTTCCATCCAGCCGAATTGCTCGACCGGCACGTGGATGAAGGCGTCCTGCGCATGAAAGGGATCGAGCGAGACGGCGATGAGCAGGATGTTGTCGCGCGCCGCAGTCATCTTCACGAAGTAGAGGACGAGATCGTTGTCGGCGTGGTGAAAGCGGAGGTTGCGGAGCTGCTGGAGGGCGCGGTTTTCGCGGCGGATGCGGTTGAGCTGCGTGATCGTCTCCTTGATGTGGCCGGGCGCGTTCCAGTCGCGTGCCTTCCACTGGTATTTCTCCGAGTCGAGATACTCCTCGCGGGCGAGCTGTTTGTAGTCGTTGTCGCAGAGGTGGAGGAACTGGCGCACATCGCCCGCGGCATCCCATGGCTTCCTTTCCAGCCCCGCATTTTCGCACAGCTCGAAGCCGGAATAGATGCCGTAAACCGGCGCCAGCGTGGCCGCGAGCACGGCGCGGATGACGAACGCGGGCCGGCCGCCAAATTGCAGAAAGCTCGGCAGAATGTCCGGCGTGTTGGGCCAGAGATTCGGGCGCATCGTCTCGGCACATTCGCTGTGCGTGAGTTCGGAGAAATACTCGGTCAGGCCCTGCTTCGTATTGCGCCAGGTGAAGTAGGTGTAGCTCTGCGTGAAGCCGGCGCGCGCCAGCACTTTCATCATTTTCGGTCGCGTGAACGCCTCGCTCAGAAAAATCGCGTCGGCAAAACGCTGCTGCACGCGAGCGATGAGGTATTCCCAAAACGCCACGGGTTTCGTGTGCGGATTATCCACGCGGAAAATGCGCACGCCGTGCTCGCACCAGAACTCGACTACGCTGGCGATCTCGCTCCAAAGCGTGCGCCAGTCGGCGTTGTGGTAGTTCAGCGGAAAGACGTCCTGATACTTCTTCGGTGGGTTCTCCGCGTATTTGATCGTCCCGTCGGGGCGCTTGTAAAACCAGTCCGGGTGCTCGTGGACGTAGGGATGATCCGGCGAGCAGTTCAGCGCGAAATCCAGCGCCAGCTCCATCCCGCGCGCGTGGATCTCTTTCACCAGCCAGGCGAAATCCGCGAGCGTGCCCAACTCGGGCGCCACGTCCTTGTGCCCGCCGCCGTTCGGGCATTTCTGGTGCCGGTTGCCGATGGCGTAAGGCACGCCGGGCTCACTGGGTTCGCAGGTCACGGCGTTGTTGCGGCCCTTGCGCGCCGTGACGCCAATCGGGTGGATCGGCGGAAAGTAGATCACGTCGAAGCCCATCGCCTTCGCGTCGTCGATGCGCGGCAGGCAGTCGCGGAAGGTCGAGCCCTTGTCCCCGCGTCCCTCCGCGGAGCGCGGAAAAAACTCATACCATTGCGAAAAGGCCGCGCCGGGGCGGTCCACATAAACGAGCGGATAGCGGGCGCGGAACGCCGCGTTCTGCGTGGCGCGGACGCCCTCGTCCGCGGGGTCCGGCGAACGCCCGGTTCGCTCAGGTTCGGCGGGCGGGGCGCCCGCCGGACGGTCGCGGACGAGGTCGTCCGCGCCACGCGCTGGCGGCGCGGGTGCCGTCGCGACGGCCTCGTTCTTGCGCGTCGCCTTCGCCTGCTTCGCCGCGGGTGCAGGCTCCCGGTTCGCCGCTCCCGGCGCGTCCACCAACTCCCCGACCGGCGGCAGATTCAGCAGATACTCCGTACTCTCGGCGCGATCCGGGTAGGCTGTCATCAGCCCCTCCAGCTCCGGCGAGTGCGCCAATCCATTCACCTCGGCCGGCGAGCCCGCGCGCATCGCCTCGGCCAGTCGGAGCAGCCGCTCCGCGTCGCGCTTCTGCCCCGCCGCCTGCGCCCGCCGCGCGGCTTTCTCCACAAAGGCCGCACCTTCCAGCGTCTCGCTTTTCAAATCCGGGAGAGCCGCCGCGAACTTCAGGTGAAACTCATGCTGCCACGAAAGAAACATGTCGCCCCACGCCTCGACCGTGAATTCATAGACGGCGTTTTCAAAAACCGAAAACGTCCCGCACCAGCGATCGTTGCCCTTCGGAATCGGCGTCATTGGCGTCTCATACCAGCGCGCCGTCCCGCGCTTCCGCCACTTGAGCACCGCGCTGACGACGTCGTGCCCATCCTTGAAAACGTCCGCCTCCACCGCGATGTCCTCACTCGCCGCGCGCTTCACCGCATACCGCCCGCCCTCGACAAGCGGCTGGACATTTTCAATCACGCAAGTCGGCGGGCGGAGCATCATGTTGCCTCGCAGTTTGCGCCACCGGCCCATTCCTCGCAAGCCTGCCAACCACGGCGCGCGTGAAGGAAACGCTACGGCGCGCTCACCAGCACGCGGAAGAAACGGGCCTTGCGGCCATTGATGAAAAATGGATAAGGCACGCCCACCACGTCGATGACGCTGTCACCGGTGATTACCGTCGGGGTGGCGGTGCTGTTTTGCCACGTCACCAGATCGGCGCTGAACTGCACAGTGAAGGTCAATCCCGCCGCCGCGTAGTCCTTCCGCCGTCCGAAAACCGCCCGAAAATCCACGCCGTTCACCACGTTTTGGGTCCAGGGCACTGGCAGCCCGCGCTGGATGATGCTTCCTCCGCCAAACCCGATGACCGCGGTGCTCGCCACCGTCAGACTGGTGCCGAAGGCATACTCGAGAAGGTCGCTCGTTCCATCGCCATCGGCATCGGCATTGGGCGCAGCCAGCACGGTGGCGCGCACCTGCAAGGCATCGTCGAGTCCGTCGTTGGCGAAGGTGCTGAAATTGTCAGGGTTCGTATTCCGGACCGTGAGGCTGAAGGTGCCGGTGTGGCTGGCGAACACACCCTGCAGGGTGGCCGGGGTATCCTGAAAGACCGCACCCGCGGAGACCAGACCGGAAGCGGAGATGGTGGTCAGCGGACCGGGGGTGATGCTCCACCCCACGCTCGCCGCAGGCACGGCGAGAAAGGTGGCGTCGTCGAGTTGCTGCCAGGCGGCAATCTGGCCGTTGCCGCCTTCATTGAGTGTGGCCCCCGAAGCAGTGAGCACAAGGGCCGTTACCTCGACAACTTGCGCGACATAGCCGGCCTTGACGGTGATCCCGGGCAGCGGCGCGCCCGCCATACCGGAAATCCCGCCAGCGCTACCGATATTAACGTAAGTCGCGCTCGTGGTCCGCTGGCCGCCAAGATCGATGACGTCCCCCACAATGGTGTAGCTCGCACTCGAGGGGGATCCCGCGTAAAGGCGCGCGGCTAAACAATACCAGAGGACAATGAATCTGACGGATTTCATGCTTCGAGGACGCGAGGGATAGGGCGCGTCAATGGGAGGTCACCGTTCCGGAGGGCGATCCAATGATCGTCGGCGAAGGGCCTGGAGATGTATAGGTCATAGTTGGATAAGTCTCGATGGTGCTACTATCACCGGCACCCTGGGTCAGGTAAAACGTATAGCCGTGGGTCGGGCTGCGAACGGTGCTGCTCCGAAGGACGAGGGAGCTGCTGCCGTTCACATACGCTCCGAAGTCGTCCCGTTCGCTGAGCCAGTTGGTGAATAAACCGGTCGTTCGATTGCCGTTGTGGATAATGCCAAGACCTATGCCGCAGTGACGGTTGTCGCGGGTGTGTGCATCAGTGGAGGTTACCGACGAACCCTGCACCCAAAGCAAACCGCCCCGGTTGTTGTTTTCGAAAAGGCCGCCAATGACTACGGCTGTATTGCCCGAGCCGTGGATGGAATAACCCTGATCTCCGTTGTCGTGGCACCAAGGATTCACCACCGTGACCGTGAAAACGTCCTTTCCACCGTAGGCCGTGCCGCCGCTGCCATCGTTGCCATTGGCCGCATATTCGCAGGTATCCTCCAACCCGGCAGTGGCATTCCCTGTGGAAGCGCGAAGCACGCCGACATTGGCGTTGGCAATAAAGGCGCAGTTGCGCAGGGTATAACTCGTGCATCCGGTGACGTCCACTCCGTGGTAGCCAAAATAACTCTGTACGTTTTCCACCGTGAGCTTCGTGCCATTCGCTGCCGGGATGGCACCGTAAGCGAGACACTGCGCCGGCATTCGCGAGGGAATCCAGTAATCGCGGGTGACTGCCGTGAGATCGGCATCGTCCGAGGCGCGCAGGTAGAGCGTTCCGGCGCTATAAAAGAACTGTCCGCGAGTCAGGGTGTTGGCCGCGCTGCCCCAGCCAATCCGCTTGTTGTCCAACCGGTTGACGGTGTGGATGCCCTGACGTGGAAGATAAGTCGCCGGCGGGGTGATTGCACCGTCCGGAATGCCCATCTCATGCACCCAGACGACGGCACCCGAGGTCGGGATGACAGTTGCCACGCTGGCCTGATAGGTGTTCGCCGCGCCCCCGGCGGTATAGGGAGACCAGGACGTTCGCGCGACGCGTTCCCCGTTATAGACCTTCACCATCCCCTGGCCGATGATTTGCAGATCGGTCGCTCCGGCAAGATTTACATTCTGGTTGGTATAGGTGCCGGCCTGCATGACGACCGGCCCCATTCCACCAATGGCCGAGGCTGCGGCAGACAGGGTGGCCTTGGCTGTCGCGGCCGTGAGCCCGTCGTTACTGTCGTTCCCGGTTGTGGAGACATAGGCCGGTTGTGTTCCGGTGGGCCAAGGTTCGTCCAGGCTGGCTTCGAGGATGTGGATGTTATTGGTGCTGGTGTCCTTGGTGGCATCGGTGCGCGAAAAGCCAAAGGCAAGGCTGGCCGAGGTAATGTTCGCCGGAATGGTGAATGGCGCGGTCTTAATTCTCAGCGGCGCGTTCCCGACCGTCGGCGCCAGATGGGCAACGATCCCGGTTTCCCCCACATGGCCGGTGGCGTAGCCGAGGTTTGGCGCGATGAAAGGTGTGGTGCCGTCCAGCTTCGGTGTCGTGTAGGCAACGCCCATGCGCACCGCGAGCGTCCACGGGCCGGCTCCGACACCGGCCGGAGGCTCGGTGGAAACCACCACCATGCTCGCGACCACCGTTTTTCCAGCCCATTGGGAAGCGCTGATGGGTGCCAGAAAATTGGTATCGGACTTGGGATTGCCTGTCACGAGAAGGGCCGACTGTCCGAGCACCGTCTCCAAGGTCACACTCCCCCCGGCGTAGGCGTCCGTGGCTCTCGGACTCACGGTCACATGCTCCCGGGTGGCTGCACCCGCAGCCCAGGCGCCAACCGCTGTGCCGGTGGCGACAAACTGCGTTGTCACCCCGTTTTCCACCACCGTCGCGAGCTGTCCGGCGGCGGTCGGAGCGGCGTTGTAGAGCGCCCCCAGACTGGGCAAAATCCGCGGGGGGTTGGCGGCACCGAGCTTGGCCAGCGCTTCCGCTACGGAGCTCGCACCCGTACCGCCGCTGCTGACCGGTAGCGCGCCCGTCACTGTGGACCCGGCCAGATCCACCGCGCCGTTGGCGATTTTGGCGGCGGTGACGGCGCCATCCGGCAGGTAGCCATTGGGCGCGAGCCGCTGGTCGGGGGCGAGTTGCTGGAAGCCATTGATGCCGTCGCTAAACCAAATCCGCAGACGCACGTCGGCATTGCTCCAAACGCCCGTGGGAATGGCGGCCATGTTTGCCACCGCTGTGTCGCCGAGGAGCAGGGAGTAGATCCCCTTGGTTACGGTCAGGGTGACACCCGCAGCGGGTGCCGAGCCGGCCACGCTGGTGCCGTCATTGCTCCAATACGTGACGGTGCCGTTGGTATTCACGAGGGCAAATTTGAATTGGCCGGCACCATCGAAACTCACCGTGCCGACGGTGACCCTGCCCTGATAGCCGACGAGCTGCGGCACCTGCGCGGAAGCCGCCAAACCGAGCGCAAGAAATCCGAGCACGAGCAGGTCAATGAGGGGTGTTTTTTTGGACATTCGGAGAAGGATGAACCGCTCGGCTGGCGGTGCCTTATTCGGCCGGCTGTGCTGGGAGAACAAGAGAAAAGTAGCCGGGCTCCGAGCATCCTCTCGCCACACGGCGGCGAAACCTTTTACCGTCCGCGCATGGCTTACGAATCCTTCTCCGCCTTCCTTACCGCGCTCGAGCGTGCGGGTGAGTTGCGGCGTGTCGCGGTGCCGGTGGCGACAGAGTTGGAGATCACCGAGTGGGCGGATCGGGAGATGAAATCGCCGGGCGGCGGCCAGGCGCTGCTTTTTGAAAAGCCGACGGTCAACGGCACGGTGTCGCCCTTTCCGCTGGCCGTGAATACGATGGGCTCGACGCGCCGCATGGCCATGGCGCTGGGGCTGGAGTCGGCGGACGAACTCGCCGCGCAGATGCAGCTCATCCTCAAGGCCAAGCCGCCGACTTCCCTCCGCCACGCCTGGACGCTGGCCATGCAGGGCCTCGACCTGCTCAACGCCAAGCCGAAGCACGTCCGCAGCGGGCCGTGCAAGGAAGTCGTCCACCGCTTCGACGCCCAACCAGAAAACAGAAAACAGAAACCAGAAACGCTTCCCACCCTTCTCACTCTCCCCATCCTCCAATGCTGGCCGCAGGACGGCGGGCGTTTCATCACGTTTCCATGCGTCCACACGCGCGACCCGGACACCGGCGAGCGGAATCTCGGGATGTATCGCATGCAGGTCTATGACGACCGCACCACCGGCATGCACTGGCAGGTCCATAAAGTCGGCGCGCGGCACGGGAAGCGGTATTACGAAAAGGGCGAGCGCATGCCCGTGGCGGTGACCATCGGCGGCGATCCGGCTTACACTTTCGCCGCCACCGCACCGCTGCCCGACGGGCTCGACGAGATCATGTTCGCCGGGTTCATCCGGAAAAAATCCGTGCCGCTGGTGAAGTGCGAGACCGTGGATCTTGAAGTTCCCGCCGATGTGGATTTCGTCCTCGAAGGCTACGTGCAACCCGGCGAACTGCAGCCCGAGGGACCGTTCGGCGACCACACCGGATTCTACACGCCGGTGGATGACTACCCCGTCTTTCACCTCACCGCGATCACCCACCGCCGCGATGCCGTTTATCCCTGCACCGTCGTCGGCATTCCGCCGATGGAGGACTTCTACATGGGCACGGCGAGCGTGCGGATTTTCCTCCCGGTTTTCCAAATGAACTTCCCCGAGATCGTCGATCTCGCGCTGCCCGCCGAGGGCGTGTTTCACAACATGGTCTTCGTCAGCATCCGCAAACAGTATCCGTGGCAGGCCTACAAAATCATGCACGCGCTGTGGGGCATGGGGCAGATGATGTTCAGCAAATACATCGTCGTGGTGGACGCCGACTGCGACGTGCACAACACCAGCGAAGTGCTCTTCCGCCTCTGCGCGAACACCGACCCGCAGCGCGATTCGACCTTTGTGAAAAGCCCGTGCGACGCCCTCGACCACGCGCCCACCGTGCCGTGCATCGGCTCCCACATGGGCCTCGACGCCACGCGCAAACTCCCCGGCGAAGGCTACACCCGCGGCTGGCCCGAGTTGGTGAAAATGCCCGCCGAGGTCAAAGCGCGCGTTGCTGCGCTGCGGGGCGGAGGGTGATGGTGATCGGTGAAGGGTGAAGGGTGCCCCGATCTCCGGCGGTCGCGCCGATTGACGCCACCGGCGGCGCGGACTAACAGACAGCGCTCCACTTTTCCCCGCATGAATCCGCAACTCAAATGGCCGCTCGCCTGCGTCAGCATGCTCACCGTCGGCTGGCTCGTGGGCTACGTCATGGGCGGTGGCAGTCCCGCTGCCACATCCGGCGGAGAAGCCGCCAGCCAGCCCGGTGTGCGCAGCGCGGATTCCGTGGGGTTGAGTCCTGCGGGCAAAGCAGTGGCTCCAAAGGATTTGCCGTCCACCACCAAGAACGAGGAGCAGCGCAGCGAAACGTCCCTCCTCAGCGCCCTGCGCGAGACGAATGACGCGCGTCGCACCCACGATCTTTTTGACGCGATCGGGAAAATGTCGCCGGGCGAAATTTCCTCCGCCATCGCCATGGCGCAGGGGCTGCCCGCCCAGGATCGCTCCGCGCTGCTGCCCATGCTGGTTGGCAAATGGGCCGAGACCGATCCGCAGGCGGCGCTGAACTACGCGCTCGGGCTGGAGCGAAATTCCCGTTCGGCCGCCGTGTCTGCGGCCCTCAATGTCTGGACTGCCGCCGATCCCCAGGCCGCGATGGCGTGGGTGCAGACGCTCCCGGGCGGCGAAACTCGCCGATCGGCACTGAGCAACCTCGTTTCCTCACTCGCCAAGCGCGATCCCAACGCAGCCCTGCAGTTTCTGAACTCGCAACCCAAGGACCAGTTCACCAGCAATGCTTACTCCAGCATTTTCAGCGCCTGGGCCTCGCAAAGCCCGGCGGAGGCGGCGAGCCAGGCGCTCTCCCTGCCTCGAGGGCAAAACCGGGACAATGCCATCAGCGCGTCAGTCAGTCGCTGGTCGCAGACCGATCCCCGGGCGGCCCTCGCCTGGGCCAGCCAGATCCCGGATGCGCGCACGCGGCGCAACCTAGTGACCAATGCCTACAGCGCATGGGCCAGTAGCGATCCGCAGGCGGCCAGCGCCGCGGTGCTCGCGCTGCCCGAGGGTGAGGTGCGAAAGCAGGCGCTCGCCATGGTGGTCAGCACGCTGGGCTACCGCGACCCGGTCGCCGCAGTGAAGCTCATTGAGCAAATGCCTGCGGGCCAGGTACGGAGCGGGGCGGTGCTGAACATTTCCAACAACTGGGCGAACCACGACCCGCAGGCTGCGGCAACCTACGCCACCGCCCTCCCGCCGGGTGATGCGCGGAACAATGCGCTGAGCAACATCGCCAGCACCTGGGCGCGCAACGATGTGGGCGCGGCGCTCGCGTGGATCGCGCAATTTCCCGACGACGAAACGAAACGGAACGCCCAGCGCTCTGCCGTCACGCAATGGGCGCAAACCGACCCTCGCGCCGCCGCGGATTATTGGATCAAGACGGATCCGAAAGCGCTGCAGGATAGCGACGGCACGCTCGCACAGGTGGCCGGACAGTGGGCGCGCAACGACCCGCAGCAGGCGCTCACCTGGGCGCGGCAGATCGGGGACGAAAAGCTCCGTGGCAATTTACTCGGCAGCATCATCGGCAGCATGGCCGACTCCGAGCCGGCGCAGGCCGCCGCGTGGATTGGGCAGCTTCCCGAAGTCGATACCCGCATCGGCGCGGCGCACAATGTGGCCTCGCAGTGGGCTTCGCAAGATCCGGTCGCCACCGCCGACTGGCTCGAACGCCTTCCCGCCGGAGCCACCCGCGACGCCGCCGTCAGCGCTTTCACCCAAAGCGCCATCAACACCGATCCCGAAGGTGCGGCCGTCTGGGCCAGCACGATCGCCAACGAGAACGTCCGCAACAACGACCTCGAACGCATCGCCCGCCAGTGGCTCCGCACGGACAAAACCGCCGCGCAAAACTGGATCAATCAATCGCCCGCGATCGGCGCCGAGATGAAGCAACGGCTGCTGCCGAAGAAGTAAAAGCAGCTTGGGCTTCAGCCCAAAGTGGCGGGCTCTTTGGACTGAAGTCCAAGCTACTTTCCGGCGCCTTTGGTCGCTGACCCGAAGACCAAACTCCGCTCCGTCTCGCTGAGCACGACCCACTTTCGCGCAGCGAGCACGCCCAAATCCAGCCGCCCGATCCGGACCCGCAGCAGCCGCAGCGTCGGGTGTCCGACCGCGGCCGTCATGCGCCGCACCTGATGGTTTTTTCCCTCCACGAGTTCGAGCGCGATCCAGGTGTCGGGCACGTTCTTGCGAAAGCGGATGGGCGGATCGCGTGGCGGAATCTCCGGTTGTGGATCGAGCACCCAAGCCCGGCACGGCAGCGTTTTGCGCCCACCAATGACCAGGCCGCGCGCGAGTTGGTGGAGCGCCTCCGCGGACGGCACGCGCTCGACCTGCACCCAGTATTCGCGCTGATGCGCGTGGCTCGGGAGCAGCAGCCGGGCATTGAGCGCCGGCTCATCGCTGAGCAGGAGCAGCCCCTCGCTCTCGGCGTCGAGCCGCCCGATGGGATACACGTCTTTCGGGAAACCGAAGTCTGCGAGCGTGCGGTGTTTCGAGCCGTCGGGCGTGAACTGCGAAACGACGCCGAAGGGTTTGTGGAAGGCGAGGAGCATGGTGGAAAATGACGAATGACGGATGACGAATGACGAGGGAATGACAAATGCCGAATGACGAGGTCCGAGCGAGCGCTTCGTCATTCAGACTTCTTTCCCCATTCGGCATCCGTCATTCGTCATTCCCCACCCATGTCCGCCCTGCCGATCTACGAACTCGAAACCCAACTCGTCGCGGATCTGCGCACCCACTCGCGCCTCGTGCTCCAGGCACCGACGGGCTCGGGCAAGTCCACCCAAGTTCCGCAAATCCTGCTGGACAGCGGGCTGGCGGGTGACGGCGAGATCGTGGTCCTCCAGCCGCGCCGACTCGCCACGCGGATGCTGGCGGCGCGGGTGGCGCAGGAGCGCGGGGTGCGGCTGGGCGAGGAAGTGGGTTACCAAATCCGGCTCGACAAAGTGTGCGGCCGGAAGACGCGCATCCGCTTTGTCACCGAAGGCGTGCTGCTGCGGCAGATGCTGAGCGACCCGGAGCTGCGCGGCATCGCCGTCATTGTCTTCGACGAATTCCACGAGCGGCATCTCTATGGCGACATCACCCTCGCCCGCGCCCTCGACCTCCAGGAGTCGCGCCGGCCCGACCTCAAGCTCGTGGTCATGTCCGCCACGCTCGACGCCGGCTCTTTGCAAAAGTATCTCGCGCCCTGCGAGCTGCTGACCTCGCGCGGGCGGACGTTTCCGGTGGATGTGGAGTACCTCGAGAAACCGCTCGGCGACTTCCCGGTGTGGGACGCCGCGGCGGCGGAGTTCGAGCGCATCAGCCGGCAGACGGAAGGCGACGTGCTCGTTTTCATGTCCGGCGCGTATGAAATCAGCCGCACCATTTCCGCCATCCGCCACACCCGCGCCGGCAGCCAATGCACGGTGCTCCCGCTGCACGGCGAGCTGGCCGCGGCGGACCAAGACGCCGCGGTCGCGCGCTACGAGCAGCGGAAGGTGATCGTCTCGACGAACGTCGCGGAAACCTCGCTGACCATCGACGGCGTGCGCGTGGTCATCGACGCGGGGCAGGCGAAAATCGCGCGCTTCGATCCGTATCGCGGCATCAATACGTTGCTCGTCGAGCGCATCTCCCGCGCGAGCGCCGAACAGCGCGCGGGTCGCGCGGGCCGCACCGCGCCGGGGCGCTGCGTGCGGCTGTGGACGGAGCGCGAGCATCACGACCGGCCCGCGCAGGAACTGCCCGAAGTGAAACGCCTCGATCTCGCCGAAGTCGTGCTGACCTTGAAAGCGAGCGGCGTGGAGGACGTGGCGAAATTCCGCTGGCTCGAAGCGCCCGAGGCCCGCTCGCTCGAGCGCGCGCTCACGCTGCTCACCGATCTCGGCGCGCTCGACAGTGCGGGTGCGATCAGCCCGCTCGGCCGGCGCATGCTCGCCTTCCCCGCGCATCCGCGTTACGCGCGCATGCTGCTCGCGGCGCACGAACTGGGCTGCGTTCCCGCGGTCGTACAAATCGCCGCGCTGACCCAAGGCCGCGGGTTGCTCCGTCGCGCGGAAGGCAAGCAGATGCAGCAGGATCGCGATGCCGCGCTCGGCGAAAGCGCGGAGAGCGATTTCTTCCTCCACCTGCGCGCGCTGCGCTTTGCCGAGCAACGCAATTTCAACCCGCAGACCTGCCGCCCGCTCGGTATCCACGCACCCGCCGCGCGCGAAGCCGCGGCGCTGGCCGAGCAGTTTCTACGGATCGCCCAGGACGAGGGACTCGACACCACGGCGCGCGAAACCCCGGCCGAGGCGCTCCAGCGCTGCGTGCTCGCGGGTTTCCCCGACATGGTCGCGCTGCGGCTCGACGGCGGCACGCTCCGCTGCGCGCTCGTCCACGGGCGCAAAGGCGTGCTCGCGCGCGAGAGCGTGGTCGGCACGCCGCTCCTCGTGGCCAGCGAAGTGCGCGAGGTCGAGATGCGCGGCGACGTGGAGACGCTGCTCTCGCTGGCTACCGCGATCAAAGAGGAATGGCTGCGCGAGCTTTTCCCCGCCGGCTTCCGCGAGACGACGGATGTTTTTTTCGACTCCTCGCTCCGCCGCGTGCTGGCGAAAAAGCAGACGCGGTTTCACGATCTCGTGCTCCGCTCCGAGCAGTCGGACAAAGTGCCGCACGAGCAAGCCGCGGCCTTGCTCGCGCGCGAAGTCGAGGCCGGCACCTGCCCGCTGAAGCTGTGGGACAACACCGTGGATCAATGGATTCTGCGGCTGAACCAGCTCGCGGAATGGTTCCCGGAATACGAGTTGCCGAAACTCGGCGACGACGAGCGCCGGATGCTCGTGGAGCAGATCTGCCATGGCGCGGTGAGCTACAAAGACATCAAGGAGAGGCCCGTCTGGCCCGTGGTGAAGTCGTGGCTTTCGCCTGTGCAGCAGCAGCTCCTCGACGACCAGGCTCCCGAGCGGATCGAGCTGCCGAACGGACGCAAAGCGAAGATCGTGTACGCCACCGGCACTGCGCCGCACATCGCGACCCGCATCCAGGATCTCTACGGCGTGACCGGCGAACTGCGCATCGCCGCGCACCGCATCCCGCTCGTCATCCAGGTGCTCGCGCCCAACCACCGCCCCATCCAGATCACCCAAAACCTCGCAACCTTCTGGAAGGACAGCTACCCGAAGATCAAACAGGAGCTGCAGCGCAAATACCCGCGGCACGAGTGGCGGTGAGCGGGTGGAAAAAACCTGTCATCCTGAGCGGAGTTCCGTGCGGGCGAAGGCGGGACGGAACGCACTCGAAGGACCTCTAACTTTTCGCGGGCGGAGGCGGTGGGAGGAAATGACGAATGACGAATGACGATCGCCCAAATGCGCGCCGCCAGATTTGCAATTTTTTCACCGAAGTCCGCCTTCTCCCCCGCCGAGAGTTAGAGGTCCTTCGACTGCGCTGCGCAAAGCCTCCGCTGCGCTCAGGATGCCGGCTTTTTTTCCAACCGCCCCGGCCCGCGGACTGGCGGAGCCTGGCGTTTTCCACAAAGCTCCGGCGCTTTCCATGAATCCGCACGCTGACCTTTTCCACCTTCCCGGCGGCGCTGACCCGCAGCTCCTGGCCTCGGAGGAAATCCGCGCGCTGCTCGAACGCGAGGTTTTGCCCGGCTACCTCGCGGGCTGCCGGTGGTTTGGGGGAAAGGCGCGGGAGCCGCGGGAGTTCAGGGTGCGCGAGTGGCTGGCGCTCTCCGCAGCGCGGCTCGCGTTTGTCGAAGTCGCCTACGCCAGCGGGCCGGCGGAGACGTATCTGCTGCCGCTGCAATGCGCGGCTGGCTCGCCAGCGGAAAGATTGGAGCGGGAATGCCCGGCCGCCATCGTCGCGCGGTTTCGCGAGGGCGGCGTGCTGTTCGACGCAGTCCACGCCGCGGATTTCCGCGCCGCGCTTTTCTCGCTGATCGCGCGCGGGGAATCGATGGGCGGGTTGTTCGGCTTGCCGGAAAGCGGGCTGGGGGAGAGTGCGTCGGAGTCGCAGGTGCTCGCGGTCGAGCAGAGCAATACGGCGATCATCTACGGCCGGCGTGTTTTTCTAAAACTCTACCGCCGCCTGGAGGAGGGCGTGAATCCCGACGCGGAAATCCTGCGCTTCCTCGGGGCGCGCGGTTTTCCCCACGTCCCGCCGTTCTGCGGCGCGCTGGAGTTTCGCGCCGCGGGTCGCACGCCGCGGGTGCTGGCGTTGGCGACCGGGATGGTGGCGAATGACGGCGACGCGTGGAGTTTCTCGCTCCGCGAATTGACGCGGCAACTGCGGCACGTGCTCGCGGGCGAGGCCGACGAGGCGGCACAAATCGAGGCCGCGTATCTCGCGCGGGCCGCGCAACTCGGCGAGCGCACGGGCTCGCTCCACCGCGCGCTGGCGGCGGATGCGGCGGACGCGGATTTCGCGCCGGAGCCGCTGACCGCGGACGACTTCACCGAACTGGCGGAAACAGCGAGGGCGACACTGGATGAGGTGCTCGCGAGACTCCGCAGCGGGATCGGCGAACTCGATCCCGCGACCCGCGCACTGGCGTCCGCGTTTCTTGCCGCGGAGCCGGCGCTCCGGGCGCGCCTCGCCGCGCTCGGTGCGGAGCCAGTCGCGGCAGCGAAGACGCGGACGCACGGCGACTACCATCTCGGGCAGGTGCTGAACACGGGCGATGATTTCGTGATCATCGACTTCGAGGGCGAGCCGGCCAAGCCGCTGGCCGAGCGGCGGCGGAAGCGCTCGCCGCTGCGCGATGTCGCCGGGATGCTGCGGTCGTTTCACTACGCAGCGCACAGCGCGCTCGGAGCTTTCCCGGCGCAGCGCGCCGAGTTGAAAACGCCCGCCGAGCGCTGGTCTGAGCGGGTCTGCGCGAGATTCCTCGGTGCCTGGACCGAGACCACCGCCGGCGCGTCATTCGTCCCGGTGGAGCGCGCGGACCGGACCCGGTTGCTCGACGCTTTCCTCCTCGAAAAGGCGCTCTACGAAGTGGCCTACGAACTCAACAACCGCCCCACCTGGCTCGGCATCCCGCTCCGCGGCGTCGCGCAAATCCTCGAAGACCCACCGTAACTACTTCTGCGGAGCAAGCGTGAGCGGCTTGCCCGCTTCTCCCGACGCGCTGGACGCCGCCGGCGCGGGTTTCACCTCGGCCGATTTCGGCCCGGGGCGTTTGATCCAGCCGATCTCGTAGAGCGAGTCGGCAAAGGTCGCGGATTTTTCCGGGCCGAAGGTCCAGTCGGCGCGGCCCAGCCATTTGTGCGCCTCGGCGGCGCGGTCGTGGGCAAAGTCCCACGAGGCGTTCGCGTAGTAGTAGGCGGGCGTGTCGCCGGGAAAGGGAATTTGGTCAATGGCGCGGCGGGCGTCGTCGTAGTTTTTCTCGAGGAGAAAGATGAGGAACACCCGGAAACGGGCGAGTTCGTCCTTGGGGTTCTCGCGGACGAATTTCTCGAACATCTTGCGCGCCTCGGGGTAGTGGCCCTGCACGAGTTCGATCTCCGCGAGGTTGAAGCGCGCCGGGTAGAACTTCGGGTCGAGTTTCAGCGCTTCCTGGCAAAGACGTGCGCCTTCCTCGAATTTCTTCTCCTCGATGAAAATGGCGCCTCGGGTATTCAGCGTGACGGGTGAGGGCGGGTGGATTTTGTCGGCCTTGTCGAGGAGTTCGAGAGTCAGCGGCCAGTTGCGGGTCTTGAAGGCGCGGATGACTTCGGTGACCGCCTTGATGTAGGCGGCAGGGTAGAGCTTGTTGGCCGCGGTCACGGGCGGGGGTGTGGAGGGGATGAAACGCAGGCCTGGCTTTTCCGGCGCGAACGACTGGAGGGGATCCTCGGCGGCGAAAAGAGGGGACCCACCGAGGGCAACGACGAAGGCGAGGGGGAGGCTGATGAGCTTCATAGATCGTGCGAAACGAGGGCCCTATATCGGCCAAACTTCAGCAAAACCAACTGCAAATTCACCGCCTACTCCGAGGTCGGCGCCCGACAGCAGCCGGCGGGCTGGAGGCCGCGGCAACCGCCGACGGCCAGCCACGCGCCGAGCACGGGGGCGAGCAGATAGACCCAGAGCGCGCCGAAATTGCCCGAGACGAGCGCCGGGGCCAGCGACCGCGCGGGGTTCATCGAGGCCCCGCAGATCGGCCCGGCGAACATGGCCTCCAGCATGATGACCGCACCGATGACAATGCCGGCGGTGATGCCCTTCTCTTTCGACCCGGTCGAGACATTCAGGATCACCAGCATGAGCAGAAAAGTGAGCACGACTTCCAAAATGAACGACTGCCCGGCCGAGCCCGCCGGGAGTGTGGCGCCGAGCGTCGCGTGGGTGGGAAAAAGCGCGCGCAGCAGGCCGCTCGCCGCCAGCGCACCGGCGACCTGGCTGCCGATGTACGGGAGCACTTTGGCCCCCTCAAAGCGCCGCGCCCGCCAGAACGCGATTGTCACCGCAGGATTGAGGTGCGCGCCGGAGATTTCGCCGAGCGTGTAGATCATCGCCAGGACGATCAGGCCGAAGGTCATCGCGACCCCGACGTGGGTGATCACGCCGTGGCTCACGTCATTGATGACGATCGCGCCGGTGCCCGCGAAAACGAGCGCCGCGGTGCCGAGAAATTCCGCGAAGCACGCGCGCTTCATCGCGTCGCCTCGGAAACGCACTTCTCCGCGCACCACGCTTCCATTTTCGCCCGGATCACGTCCCGGATTTTCCGGACCTCTGCGAGCTTCTCCTCACGCGTGCCGGTCAGCACGGAAGGATCGGGAAAGCCCCAGTGCCGCCGAATGCCGCTGCCGGGAAAAACCGGGCACCGCTCCGCGCTTGTCTCGTCGCAGACCGTGATGAGGTAGCCAAAAGTTTCCCCGCGCTTGAACACATCCCACACGCCCTGCGGCACCTGTCGGGAGATGTCGATCCCCACCTCCGCCATCGCCTCGACCACCAGCGGGTTCAGCGTCCCCGGCTCGATCCCCGCGCTGCTCGCCTGAAAAAACTCGGGGCAAATGTGGTTGAGCCACGCCTCGGCCATTTGCGAGCGCGCGCTGTTGTGGATGCAGACGAAGAGCACTTTGGTTTTCATGGGAAAAGGCCGCGCAGCTTGCACGCCGCCCGCGCTCGTCGCAAGCACGCGCCCCGGGTGTCACCCAATCGTCACCTTGCTGCCGCGCTTTTTTCAACCGCAGAGGCGCAGAGGGAGTGATTCTCTTCTCCGACCTCTGCGTCCTCTGCGCCTCTGCGGTTTAAAAAGAACCGTCTTTCCCCAGCCCAGTCGCTCGCGCAACATCCCCGCATGGACACCGCCGCCCGCACTTTCCTTTTCGACCTCCTCAATACGCCCAGCCCCACCGGCTTCGAGCTCCCCGGCCAGCGCAAATGGGCCGCCTATGCGCGCCGCTTTGCCGACCGCGTGGAAAACGACGCCTACGGCACTGCCTGGGCCACCCTCGATGGCACCGCCAAAAAACCGCGCCGCGTCATGCTCGAAGCCCACGCCGACGAAATCGGCTTCATCGTCAAACACATCACCAAGGAAGGCTGGCTGCGCATCGACCGCATCGGCGGCAGCGACACCGCCACCGCGCGCGGGCGGCGCATCGATCTCCTCGGCGAAAAAGGCACCGTCGCCGGGATCATCGGCAACACCGCCATCCACCTCCGCAAGGATTCCCTCGGCGACGAGAAAGCGCCGAAGATCCACGAGCTTTATGTCGATGTCGGCGCCAGCACCGACAAGGAAGTCGCCGCCCTCGGCCTCCGCGTCGGCCACCCCGCCGTCTATCACGATGCCGCCGAACCTTTCGGCAAAAACCGCATCGTCGGCCGCGCGCTCGATAACCGCCTCGGCGGCTTCATCATCGCCGAAGTCCTCGCCCGCCTCAGCCGCGCGAAAAAGAAACCGCGCGCCACGCTCATCGCCGTGAATGCCGTCATGGAGGAAATCGGCGGCCACGGCGCGAAGATGGCCGCGCACCGACTCCGGCCCGATGTCTGCGTCGTCCTCGATGTCACCCACGCCACCGAGACCCCCGGGATCGACGCCGCCCAGCACGGCGAAGTCAAACTCGGTGGCGGCCCCTCGATCACCCACGGCACCTGCAACCACCCCGCCGTCATCAGCCGCCTGCTCGATTGCGCCGGCAAAGCGAAGATCAACATCCAGCACGAGAGCAGCTCACGTTACAGCGGCACCGACACCGACGTCATCTTCGACTCGCGCGACGGCATCCCCAGCGCTCTCGTCTCCATCCCGCTCCGCTACATGCACAGCGTCGTCGAGATGGCCGACCTCGCCGACGTGGAGAAAGTGATCGCGCTCCTCACCGCCTTCGTCCTCTCGCTCGGCGAGGATGATGACTTCGGCGTGAAGCTTTAGAAATGGCGGACGCAATAACCCACAAGCAGCTCCCGCAGCGTGGCGATGTCGCCGGTCGCAAGCGCGACACGGCTGTAGCGTTCGCATTTCATCGTGACACACCGCCTCAGTGCGACTTCGGCGGTTCCTCACGAACAACGGCGGTGGGTTCGTCCGCGGGGGAGACCACTTGCCAGCCACGGGCTGCGAGTTGCGCGGTTTCCTCCCGCATCCGCTGGAACATGGTGTGGACATCGTAGCCGCACTCGCGGGCGTGTTCGTCGCGGATGCGGCGGAGGTCGGCGAGGATTTCGTTTTCGCTCATGGCTCAAGGTTCATCAATTCCACGGGCGTGGCAATGACGGGGCAGGCGCATCCGGCGGCGGCGCACGCGCGCTCAATGCGCCGGAAGGCGAAGCGGTTGTTGATATGTTTGCAGTTCCAAGTGAGGAGAAAGTCCATGCGGTGCGCGGCGGCGAGGGCGATGTGCGCGGCATCATCGGCGGCGACGGCGGGGACGATCCGGTCGAGCAGCAGTCGCTCGGTGAGGGCCTCGGATGCGAGAGTGGGCGCGAGGACGGGCAGGCGGTCGATTTTGGCGAGGCGCAGGGCGGCCATTTCCGCGTCGCCGCGGCTGACTTCGCGGATGACGACCGGGGAGATGAACAATTCAAAGTCGTCGCGGTGCGAATCCCACCACTGGATGGTGGCCGCTTGGTCGGTGGCAATGCGGGCGTCGCCGTGCGGACGCGCGACGAGGTAGCTGGGGATGGTGATTTCGAGATAGAGGCGCGGCTTCACTCTACTGCGATACATAGCGCGGTCTCTGCCGGTGGTGAAGGTTTTGTCGAGGGCAGGTGCCTTTCAAGAACGCGCGCCATGTGAGCAGGCGGCATTTTGCGACAGACTCCACGCGCTTTGCCTCCGGCTCTCCTACGCTCCTTCCAGCAATTCTTTAGCCCTCGTGACCAAGCTCTCGGTTGGTCACGCCGCTATCTGCGAAGCTCCGCTTCGTCCGCTGGTAACGGGCCATGTCGTATGGCTTTCTCCACCGCTCTCGCACGAGCGGGCGGGATTAGTCTTGGCCGGAAAAGTCCGCGAGTTCATCTGCCTGCCCTAACAAGAGTAGGCTTTCATTGGTTTGAGCCTCCCGCCGGACGATTGACGCGGATGAGTTGGCCGCGCATTTCACCCGCGGCGATGAGCGCGGCGTGGATGCGTCGGGCCTGGCCGGGAAAGTCGATGTCCATGGTGCAGGCGACGATGCCGCCGTGGCCGGGTTGAGCACGGTGGAGGCGGAAGAAGTCTTTGCGGTTCAGGGTGAGCAGGACGCGGTTTTCGCTGCTGGCGTAGCGAAGGACTTCGTCATCCGGCCAGGCTTGCCCGGCGCGTTCGGTTTCCAAAACGGTGGTGACATCGCAACCGAGTCGCCGGAGTTCTTCGACGACGGGCAGAGGGAAGTTTTCGTTGGAGTAGAGCCGCAACACACCCGGTCAGTCCGCTTCGTTTTCGGCGATGGCGCGTGCGATTTCCGGACGATGGGCGCGGTGGTAGGCCCAGGCGTTGGCGAGGTCTTCGGCGTGCAGCGTGGGATAGCTGCGGAGAAGATCGGCTTCGCTGAGGCCAAGCTCGCGGGCGCGGGCGAGT
>CAYQBV010000010.1:0-34338 GCA_964415705.1 uncultured Chthoniobacter sp.
GGTGGAAAAGGCGGGCGGCTGGTGGCAACTCCTCGGCGACCGCGGCGGCGGCTACGACCTCGCGATGCAGGGGCTGCGGCTGGTGCTGACGCACTACGATTTGAACCAAACGATCACGCCGCTGGCGGAGGAAATCCTGCGCTCGCTGGCGCTGAACCGGCTCCAGGACTTGGTCGGCTGGGCGATGCAGGCCGACAAAATGAGCGTGGCCCGGCTCGCGCCGGCGATCTTTCACGCGGCGAAACACGGCGAACCGGAGATGCTGGCGACAGTGCAGGCGGGGGCGGGCGTGCTGGCGGAGTTCACGCGCGCGGTGGCGCAGCGGCTGGAGTTTCGCGGTGCGCCGGTGCGGCTGATCGGCGGGCTGTTCACGCATCACGAGGAATACGCGGCGCTTTTCAGATACCGGCTGAGCGTGCTGCTGCCGGACGCGACGGTGAGCGTGTGCGCGGAGAGCGGGGCGCTGGGCGCGGCGTGGCTGGCGGGAAGAGTTTCAGGTTTCGGGTTTCAGGTTTCGGGTTTGGCCGGAGCGGGAGATTTTCCGCAGGATCAGGCGGCACTCGCGGCAGCGGCGACGGAGCAGGCCAATCCGCGGTCGGTGAATCTGGAGGAGCGGACGACGGCGGAGTTGGTGGAGCTTTTCACGACGGAGGAGGAAGGGGTGGCGCGGGCGCTGGCGGCGTGCCGGGCGGAGTTGATCGCGGCGGTGGACGTGGTGAGCGCGGCGCTGCGGGCGGGTGGGCGGCTTTTTTATGTGGGCGCGGGGACGAGCGGGCGGCTCGGGGTGCTGGATGCGAGCGAGATTCCGCCCACGTTCGGAGCGCCGCCGGAGTTGGTGCAGGGCATCATGGCGGGCGGCGCGGAGGCGCTGCATCGGGGGATCGAGGGCGCGGAAGATCAGCCGGCGGCGGGGGCGCACGCGGTGCTCGAGCGGGGCGTGCGCGCGGGCGATGTGCTGTGCGGGATCGCCGCGAGCGGGCGCACGCCGTTCGTGCTCGGCGCGCTCGCGCGGGCGCGGGAAACGGGCGCGCGGACGCTGCTGCTGACGTGCAATCCCGCGCGGGCGCGGGCGGCGCAGCCGTGGGATGCGGAGATCGATCTGCCGGTCGGGCCGGAGATCATCACCGGCTCCACGCGGCTGAAAGCGGGCACCGCGACGAAGGTCGTGCTGAACCTGCTCTCGACCTGCGCGATGATCCGCCTCGGCCGGGTGCGCGGCAACGCGATGGTGGATCTGCACATTTCCAACGCCAAACTGCGCGACCGCGGCGTGCGGCTGGTCAGCGCGGCGCTCAGCCTGGATTACGCGGAAGCGCAGGCGCGACTGGAACGCGCGGGGTGGAATGTGCGCGCGTGTCTGGACGCGCGGTAGTGGGGCGGGCGGTGCGTAGTATTCAGTGTTCAGTGTTCAGTGTTCAGTATGCAGTTTTCGCAGCCGCGTCCGAACCGAGCACTGAATACTGAATACTGAATACTGAACCCTGAACCCTCTCCCCCCAATCGATGAAATCTCACTGCCCTTTCGCGCAGCTCCCCCGCTCGATTTAGCAACGCTGCGCAATTTCCAACACAGCGCGGGACTGCGGAAAACGCCATACGCTGACGTGGCGAAGTTTTGGCCAGTGAACCGCGAAATTTCCCGGGTCTGGCACAACCGCGGCACGCCCGTTGCTAGAGCGGCAGATGGGTTAAAAATCCAAATAGGGGAGCAGCTCGACTGGAGGGTTAAAGTTCAGCGGACGGGGGAACCCGCTGAGCCTGGACAGTCGAGCTGCATTTCCCCCTGGAGCGGGCCGCTCCGTGCGCGATCCGATTTCCTAAATCTCCTTTTCCAGCCGCTCGCTAAGCCACTGCTTCATCATGCTCTGGTAATTTAGATAGCGGGCGCGGGCGAGGCGCTTGATGCGGGCGAGGAGCCGGGGGTCGAAGCGCAGCGTGATGGTCGTGGATTCGCGGCTATCCACCTTGAGCAGCGAGCCGTTCATCAGCCGTCCGTCGAGCCTCGCCGCCGACCAGAACGCGGCCTCGATCTCCTCGTTTTCAAATTGCGGAACCTCCGCCCAAGTAGTGATGACTTTCATGGTCGTAGGTCAGAAACCGAGTTCAGAATTCTTGCGCTCATAAAAGGTCACTTCCTCCGGCGTCATGTCGCGCGCCACGATGACGCGGTAGCTTTTTCCATCGGTCCAAAACACCGCGAAAATCCCGCGATCGCTCATCGACTTGCCGAGATTGAAATAGCGCGCCGTTTCCGCGGAGCCGGTGCCATCTGGAAGCAGACGCAGGCTGAAGGGATCCTCGAAGGATTCCTCGATTTCCTTGGGCGAAACCTTGCGCAGATCAAAGGGGGCGTCGAGCCAGTCGAAGTCCATTTAAGATTGGGGAACGGGGGTTTCTGAAGTGCGCTCCATGCGGATCACGGCGCGCGCTGAATGAGTTCGATCTCGTAGCCCTCGGGGGCGTCGATGAAGGCGATGATGCTGCCCGAGCCGGTCCGCGTAGGGCCGTCGGAAAGCGGGTAGCCTTTCGCCGCCGCCTGCTCGGCAAAGGTCGCGAGATCGTCCACCTCGAACGCGAGATGCGTGATGTCGTAGCCGACGTTGACCGGCCCGCTGCCGTCGAACTGGCAAATCTCAATCTCCTCCTCGCTGCCGGGTGCCTTGAAAAAGACGAGCTGCGAACCGCGCGGCGACGTGTGCCGGCGCGTCTCTTCGAGGCCGAGCACCTCTTTGTAAAAGTGCGCGGTCTTTGCCAAATCGGTCACGCGGTAGCGGGTGTGAAGGAGCCGGGTGAGCATGGGGAAATTTCAGATTTCAGATTTCGGTTTTAAGTCTTAGCGTCGTCACCCGTGGATTGGCGACAGCAAATCCAATCTGAAATCCTAAATCTGAAATCTGAAATTTTCCCATGATCGCCCTCGGCATCGACAGCGGCACGCAAAGCACCAAAACCATCGCCCTCGACCTCGAGTCGGGCGAAATCCTCGCCTCGTCTGCTGAAAGCTACGGGCTCATCGAGGGCCTGCCGCCCGGGCATCTGGAGCAGGAGCCGCAGACCTGGCTCGATGCCGTGGACACCACGGTGCGCACGGTTTTGCAAAAGCTCGGCAAGCGCAAGGACGAGGTGAAAGCCATCGGCGTGAGCGGCCAGCAGCACGGTTTTGTGGCGCTCGACAAAAAGAGCCGCGTGATCCGGCCAGCCAAGCTCTGGTGCGACACCTCGACCGCGGAGCAGTGCAAGCAGTTCGAAGAAGAGTTCGGCGGGGCCGCGGGGCTGATCAAGCTGGCGGGCAACGCCATGCTGCCAGGCTACACCGCGCCAAAAATCCTGTGGCTGAAACAAAACGAGCCGAAAAACTACAAGGCGCTGACGACCGTGCTGCTGCCGCACGATTACATCAATTTTCACCTCACCGGCGAACGCGGCATGGAGTTTGGCGACGCCTCCGGCACGGGGTTGTTCGATGTGCGGGAGAAAAAGTGGTGCGAGCCGCTGATCGAGTTCATCGACCCCGAACTCGCGGACGCCCTGCCCGCGCCCGCCAGTTCGCGGCGCGCGTTCGGCCTCCTGCGGGAGAGCCACCGCGAAGCCTGGGGCCTCTCGAAAGGCGAAGTCACCGTGAGCGCCGGCGGCGGGGACAACATGATGGGGGCGATCGGCACGGGCAACGTGCAGTCGGGCGTCGTGACCGTGAGCCTCGGCACGAGCGGCACGGTCTACGCCTTTGCCGACAAACCGGTGATCGACCCGCACGGTGAAGTCGCGGCCTTTTGCGACAGCACGGACCGCTGGCTGCCGCTGGTCTGCACGATGAATGTCACCGTGGCCACCGAGCAGGTGCGCAAGCTCTTCGGCTGGTCGCACGAGCAGCTCGAAACCAATATCGCCAGCGCGCCCGCCGGCGCGGACGGCCTGCTTTTTCTCCCCTACCTCAACGGTGAACGGACGCCGAACCTCCCCGGCGGGAGCGGGGTTTTTCACGGCTTGAAAACGGACACGATGAATCCCGCGCACATGGCCCGCGCAACGATGGAGGGGGTCACGCTCGGCCTCGCCTACGGCCTGAACCGCTTCCGCGAACTCGGCATCCAACCCACCGAAATCCGCCTTACCGGCGGCGGCAGCCAGAGCGCCATCTGGCGGCAGATCGCGGCGGACATTTTCGGCGTGCCGACCATCTGCCTCGAATCCGCCGAGGGCGCCGCGCTCGGGGCCGCGCTCCAGGCCGCTTACGCCTGCCACGCCGCCCAGGGCAAGCCCGTCACTTTCCGCGACCTCACCGCGAAGATCGTGAAGCTTGACGACGCCACCCGCGCCAAACCGCACGCCGAAAACAAGGAACTCTACGCCGACCTCCTCACCCGCCAGGGCGACCTCACGCGGCGGATGCACGCGGCGGGGTATTTGTAAATATGCGGGCTCGTGCCTTGGCTTCGCTGCCATCCATGCTAATACAACGGCCATGAGCATCGCCGAAATCCCGCAGCTGCAAAACCTCTCGGGCGAGGAAAAACTCCAGTTGATTGACGAACTCTGGTGTTCCCTGTCGCCGGACGACCTGCCCGCTTCGCCGGAACTGATCGCCGAACTCGATCGTCGTTTGCAGGACCACGAAGCGAATCCGCAAGCCGGATTGACGTTGGAAGAGTTCAAGATGCGGGTGGACGAATTGAAGGATTGAACCAGATCGTTCGTTTTGATGAGCGGCTGCCTGCCGACCTCTCCTCCGCCAGGAAATGGTATGAGGACAAAAAGGCCGGGTTGGGTGACCGCTTCGCCGCATCTTTTTACGCCGTGGTGGATTCGATCATTCTGCATCCGTTAGCTAGCCCGCTGTTCCAGCCGTTTGCCTCCCGCGGCATCCGTCACAGCGTTCTGCCGGAATTTCCTTACGCCATCTACTATCGCGTGAACGCTGCGGAAATTTTCGTTTTTCTGCTCTTCCACGGGGCGCGCGATCCCCAGCGACTTCACTGGGCCCTTTCTCGAAGATCGTCATGAAGCTCGTCATCGCCGCCACCGGCGCGAGCGGGGCGATTTATCTCCAGCGGCTGCTCGCCCAGATCGACTGCGCGGCGCACGAAGTCCATCTCATCCTCAGCGGCTACGCGAAGCAGGTCATCGCGGAGGAAATCGGGACGCTCACCGTGCCGGAGGGCGTGCGGCAGCACGGGGACAAAACGATGAACGTGCCCTTTGCCAGCGGCTCGGCGCGGTTCGATGCCATGGTCGTCTGCCCGTGCTCGATGGGCACCCTCGGCCGTATCGCCGCCGGCACCAGCGAGTCCACGCTGCTGCGGGCCGCGGATGTTTTCCTCAAAGAACGCCGCAAGCTCATCCTCGTCCCACGCGAGACGCCGTGGAATCTCATCCACGCGCGCAACGTCGTCACGCTGCTCGAAGCCGGCGCGATCATCATGCCGGCGTCGCCCGGGTTTTACAGCCGGCCGCAGACCATCGAGCAGGTCGCCGACACGGTGGTCGCGCGCATTCTCGACCAACTCGACTTGCCGGCACCGGGCGCGTTTCGCTGGGCAGAGGAGGGATGAAAATCCGAAATCCGAATATCGAAATCCGAAACAAATCCGAAGGAATGGAAAGGAGGCAAAACAGAACGCTGCCGCGCGAAGCGATCCGTTTTCTGACTTTCAAAATTTTGTTCCCTTTTGTTTCGGATTTCGAATTTCGGATTTCGAATTTTCCCCCGCCATGACCCACGAGAAAAAGGCCCGCCTCCTCGCGGCCATCGGCGCACACCTCGTGCGGCTGTGGATTTTCACCCTGCGCTTTCGGCTCGTCGATCGCGCGGGCGTGCTCGAAACGCCGCCGCAGAAGCCGCTCCTCTGGGCTTTCTGGCACAACAAGCTCTTCGTCATGCCGCACCTTTTCGAGCGCTACTTCCCCGGTCGGCTCGGCGCGGCGCTGGCCAGCGAGAGCAAGGACGGCGAGATCATCTCGGCCTTCATCGAGCGCTTCGGCATCCGCCCGATTCGCGGCTCCACCTCGCGCGGCGGCCCGCGCGCTTTGGTGGCCATGCGACGCGCCATCAAGGACGGCTACATCATGGCGCTCACGCCCGACGGCCCGCGCGGCCCGCGCTACTCGATGAGCCCCGGCGTGGTGAAACTCGCGCAAGTCACCGGCGGCCTCATCCTCCCGATCCACGTCACTTATTCGAGCTACTGGCAGTTGAAAACGTGGGACGGCTTCATGATCCCGAAGCCCTTCTCCAAGGTCCACATCACCTTCGACATCCTCCACGCAATCCCCGCCACGGCGGACGAGGAACTCTTTGAATATCAGCGCGTGCGGCTCGAACGGATGATGCGCCCGCAGCACGGAGTGTGAGGAGATTTAGGATTTAGCATTTAGGATTTAGCATTTAGAAACAGCACCGCCGCGTACTTCCTAAATGCTAAATCCTAAATGCTAAATTCCCCGACTCTCATCGACGGCAAAGCCATCGCCCAGAAAACCCACGACGCCTCGCGTGCCGCCGTCGCCGAGTTGAAGGCGCGCGGCTTCACCCCCGGCCTCGCGGTCGTGCTCGTGGGCGACGATCCCGCCTCGCGCGCTTACGTGCGGTCGAAGGACAAGATGTGCCTCGAACTCGGCATGCACTCGGTGAAGCACGAACTGCCCGCCACGACCTCGCAGGCCGACCTCATCGCGATCGTTCAGGGACTCAACGCCGACCCCGCCATCCACGGCATCCTCGTCCAGTCGCCGCCGCCGTCGCACATCGACGAACGCGCCGTCATCGAAGCCATCGACCCGCGCAAGGACGTGGACGGCTTCCACCCGCTCAACGTCGCCAAACTCACCCTCGGCGACCCCGACGGCTTCGTGCCCTGCACCCCGCTCGGCTGCCAGCGCCTGCTCATCGAGAGCGGCATCGAGACCGCAGGTGCCAACGTCGTCGTCCTCGGCCGCAGCATGATTGTCGGCAAACCGATGGCGCTCCTCCTCATGGCCAAAGGCCCCGGCGGCGACGCCACCGTCACCGTCGCCCACTCCCGCACGCGCGATCTCCCCGCCGTCTGCCGCACCGCCGACATCCTCATCGCCGCCATCGGCCGGCCCGAGTTTGTCCGCGCGGATTTTGTGAAAGACGGCGCCGTCGTCATCGACGTGGGCATCAACCGCGTGGACGACCCCGCCTTGCCCAAAGGCTACCGCCTCACCGGCGACGTCGCCTTCGCCGAAGTCGCGCCGAAATGCCGCGCCATCACCCCCGTCCCCGGCGGCGTCGGCCCCATGACCATCGCCATGCTCATGGCCAATACCATTGCGAGCTGCCGGCGGTTTGCGGGCGTCGCGTAACGCGGGTTCGCAGAACCCACCAACCGGTCATCCTGAGCGGAGTTCCCGGCGGGCGAAGGCGGGCGGGAACGCAGTCGAAGGACCTCTAACTATTCGTGGGCGGAGGCGGCGAGAGAAGCGTCGCGATGACGCTGCGTCCAACCCCGCTCCGGCCAACCACCACCTTCGCCCTCGCCGGGAGTTAGAGGTCCTTCGACTGCGCTACGCAAAGCCTCCGCTCCGCTCAGGATGACGGCTGTCCTCTACCGCGCCGGCGGCGCGTAGAGCCAGATGTCGTCGAGTTGCCGGTTCTCGATGCGCGTCTTGCGTCAGGGCTGCGGCTTGGTCGCCGGGGGCGCGACCGGCGCGGTGGCCGCTTCCGCTTTCACCGCCACGGCGGGATCGGGCTTCGGGGCGGGCGTGGCTTTCGGTTTGGGCGGGAGCGGTTTGTCCATGGCGAGCAGCTCGGAGACGGTGACAAACTTGAACCCTTTGGCGAGCAGGCCGTCGAGCGTCTCGGGCATGGCGTCGATGGTGGATTTGTGGATGTCGTGCGCGAGAATGATCGAGCCCGGCACGGCCGCTTTGAGGATCTCATTTTTCACGTGCTCGGCGTTGCGCACTTTCCAATCGAGCGGATCGACATCCCACAAAATGCACTTGTAGCCCCATTCGCCGTGCGACCAGGCGCGCTGGCGGGCGGTGAAGGCTCCGAAGGGCGGGCGCATCGTTTTCGGGGCGACGCCGCAGGCCGCGATGATGGCGTCGTGCGTCTTCTGGAGCTGCTCGCGCACCGAGGCTTCGGTCATGCTGGAAAGCTGCGGATGCGACCACGAGTGGTTCGCGACTTCATGACCTTCGGCGACCATCCTTCTGACGATGGCGGGATACTCGGCGACGCACTGGCCGACCATGAAAAAGGTCGCGTGGATTTTGCGCTGCTTGAGCATGTCGAGCAGGCGCGGGGTGTTCGCGCCGTGCGGGCCGTCGTCGAAAGTCATGGCGACGTAGGGGCCTTCCACGTGGCATTGGGAAAAGGTGATTTTCGGTGCTCCGGCGGCGGCTGAGGCAGGGACATCAGCGGGGACAGACAGGACGGGCGCGGGCGCTTGCGCCTTGGTCGCGGGCGCGACCGGAGCCGACGCGGCTGGCGCGGGCGCGGGTGCCGGCGCGGCACCGGCGAGCGCAGACGCGAGACCGAGGAATACGAAGGGCAGGAAGCGGATCATGGTGGGAATTACTAGCGCAATTCGTTTCCGGTGAAAGCAGGAAGACGCCCCGCCGAAAAATCGTCAGTCCCCGCTCAGCAGTCGGCGAAGCGCTCCAGAATCACGCCCAATTTTTGCACCGTCTCCGCCGGCCAGAGCGAGCGGTCGGTGACGAGCGCGCTGTCGAGCGCGCGGTGCTCGGGATAGTGCGGCTCGGCGGGAATCTGCGGGATGACGCGGGCGAGAATCTGTTCCGCGGCGGCGGCGTTGGCCATGAGGTGCGCGATCACGGCATCGGCGGTCACGGGCTCTTCCTCGGTCTTCCAGCAATCGTAATCTGTAATCATCGCTATGGTCGCGATGGCGATCTCCGCTTCCCGCGCAAGTCGCACTTCACCGAGGTTCGTCATGCCGATGACATCGAAGCCGAGCTTGCGGTGCGTCTCGGATTCGGCGCGGGTGGAAAAGGCGGGGCCGTCCATGTTCACGTAGGTGCCGCCATTATGGACGGTCAGGTCGAGGTCGCGCGCGGCGTTGGCCAGGAGCTGGCGCAGCGGCAAGCAGGTGGGCTCGGCGAAGCTCACGTGCGCGACGATCCCGCCGCCGAAAAACGTGTGCGCCGCGCCCTGGCTGGTGCGGTCGAAAAACTGCGACGGCAACACGATGTGCCGGGGCGCATACTGCTCCTGCAGCGAGCCGACGGCGGTGACGCACAGGATCCAACGGACGTTGAGCGAGCGGAGCGCATAGATGTTCGCGCGGTGGTTCAGCTCGTGCGGCAGGATGCGGTGGCCGCGCGCGTGCCGCGGGAGGAAATAGACCTGCCGCCCGGCGATCTGCCCGCCAAAGATCACATCGGAGGGCGGCCCAAACGGCGTCTCGACGGCGTGCTCAGAGACGTTGGCGAGCCCGTCCATTTGGTAAAGGCCGCTGCCGCCGATGATGCCGATCGCTGGTGCTGTCATGGCGGCGAGAGATAGGCGGCGGAGGGAGGTTTGAAAATGGGAAAGTCGCCTCGTGGTATTGCTCCGGGATGAATCGGCGGCAGCCCAAGGAGCGGCGACATTCCTGTCGCCGACCACCAACTGCGCCGGAGGCGCACACACATTAGGCCACGCGGAGGCGTAGCGTGCGCCCGCCGGGGAGATTTGGCGCTGCGCGCGTTGAGAGACGGCGACAGGAATGTCGCCGCTCCTTGACCTCCCGCGCCCCGAACGCCTCTGAAAATTCGGACGCGGGAGGAATTTCGCCCGCACTACGCCGCAGCCGCGCCCTTTTTCAGCGCCAGGACGAATTCCTTGTGCGCCGGGAACGGGCGCGGTTGCGCTTCGAGACGACGCCGAGCGGGCGCGAGATTTTCGGGCTCTCGATCGGCACGGAGCAGAGCACCCCGCTTTCGACCTCCTGCCGGACGGTGTAGCCGGGCACGATGGAGACGCCGCTGGCGATCTCGACGGCGCGCTTCACGGTCTCGATGTTGTCGAACTCCATGGCGTGCTCGATCTGCACGGCGTGCGCGCGGAGGTGGCGGTCGATGACTTTGCGCGTGGGCTGGTCCGGCTCGAAGCTGATGAGTTTTTCGCCGTTCAACTCCGCGAGGCGGATCTTGGGCCGGCGGGCGAGCGCGTGCTGCGGGTGGCAGATCAGGACCATCCGATCCTCGCTGAAAATCTCGGTCTGCAGGCCGCTGCGTTTCATCGGGTAGGCCACGAGTCCGAAGTCCACGTCGCCACTCGCGACCTGCGCATAAACCTGCGGCGAACGCCGGTATTCGACGTGCAGTTCCACGTCGGGATAGGTCTGGCGGAAGGATTGCAGCAAAGGCGGCAGTTCGTGGAGGCCGATGCTGTAAATGGAGGCAATGCGGAGTTCCCCGGCGACCACGTTGCGCAGCGCGTGCAGGCGGTTGTCGAGGTCGTTGAAGACATCGAGAATCTCGCGCCCGGCCTGGAGAAAGACGCGGCCCTCCGGGGTGAGCGCAAAGTGCCGCTGGCCGCGCTCGACGAGCCGCACTTTGAAGCGCTCCTCGATGGCGCGAATCTGCTGGCTGACGGCGCTCTGGGTGATGGAATTGAGCGCGCCCGCCTTGGAAAAACTGCCAGTCTCGACAAGATCGCAGAAGACTTTGAAGGTATCGATATACATGCCGGTTGGGGACGAGGTAAGGTTGGCTTATCCGCCTGTCAACGGGCATCAATTTCCCAAATGAACGAAATCGCCGAACGTCTCGCTGCCGTCCACACGGAGATCGCCGCCGCCGCCGCCCGCGCCGGTCGGAGCGCGGAGGAAATCGAACTCGTGGCCGTCTCGAAAACCCATCCGCCCGAGACGCTGCTCGCCGCGCTCGACGCCGGGCAGTGCGTCTTTGGTGAAAACCGGGTGCAGGAGGCACGGGCGAAAATTCCCCTGCTGCCGGGCCGGGCGCGCTGGCACCTGATCGGGCATTTGCAGAAAAACAAAATCCGCCACGCGCTCGCCGCCGGGTTCGAGCTTTACCATGGCCTCGACACGCTGGAGCTGGCCCGGGAGTTCGACCGGATCGCGGAGGAGGCCGGGCAGTTTCCGCGCGTGCTGCTCGAGGTGAATGTGGCCGGCGAAGCGAGCAAGTTTGGCTTTTCGCCGGACCAACTGCGCGCCGCAATGGAGGCGCTGCTGGCGCTCGGCCGGCTGCAAATCGAGGGGCTGATGACGATCCCTCCCTTTGCCCCCGAAGCGGAAAACTCGCGTCCGTTTTTCATCGCGCTCCGGGAGCTGCGCGACCGGTTGCAGGCGGAGTTTCGCGTCCCCCTGCCCCGGCTTTCGATGGGCATGAGCGGGGATTTCGCCGTGGCTGTGGAGGAGGGCGCGACGCTGGTCCGCGTGGGCACGGCGATTTTCGGGACGCGGCGAGGGAAGGCTTGGAAACCGGCGGGAGACGCGGCATCGTTCGCGGACTAATGCTTTGCCATGCGTGAATTCGGAGAGAACCAGTATTCAGTATTCAGTATTCAGTGTTCAGTTTTCAGACTCGGAGCGGATTCTGAACACTGAACACTGAACACTGAATACTGAATACTGAACACTGAACACTTCCCGCCCCACCCAGTCCCCGGCCTCACTTCAATCCGTCCAATGCCCGCCCGCCTCACACCGACGCAAATCCAGACCATCGGCCACGAACTCGCCATCGCGTGGAGCGACGGCACGGAGTCGTATCTCGGGCTCGAAGCGCTGCGCCGCGCCTGCCCGTGCGCGGCCTGTGGCGGCGAGCCGGATGTGCTCGGCTACGTCGTCCGCCCGCAGGTCGTCTTTACGCCGCAGAGTTTCGTGCTGACCGGCTTTCAGATCATCGGCAGCTACGCGCTCCAGCCTACCTGGGCCGACGGCCACGGCACCGGGCTCTACACCTTCCCTTTTCTCCGCCGCCTCGCCGACGAAGCCGCCCCGAGCCACTCCGCGTGAACCGCACCGCCAAGCTCCTCCTCCTCGCCGGCCTCTTCCTCATCTGCGGAGCGGGGGCCATTTTTCAGGAGCAAGCCGAGCGCCGCCGGCAAAGCACCACGCCCGCCGTGCTCTACGGCGTCATCTGGAAACAGATCGCCGCCTTTCGCGACGACGACTACGCCAGCGCCTACCGGCAGGTTTCCACGGGCTTTCAGGAGAAGTTCAACATCGAGGCCTTCTCCGACCTCGCGCGCACCGAGTACCCGAGCGTGCGCCGCGCGCGCCGCGTGGAATTCGGCGCTGTCCGCCACGAAGGCCAGCACGCGGTCATCCCCGCGTATCTCTTCCTCGATGACGGCGACGTCATCCCCTGCATCTACCGGCTCGTGAACGAAGACGACGTCTGGAAGATCGACAGCGCCCGCGTCCTCCGCCGCTGGCCGGCCGGCCGGCGGATGGGTGGCGTGCGGGCGTAGTCCCCGGACCTCCCGGCGCGCGGCACCGCTCAGTGCGCGCCTTGCAGGACGATCTCCGTGAGCGCCGCGCCCGCGCCCTTTTCGCCCGGATAGATCTCCAGAATCTCGAAGGTCATCCAGTCGCCGGAGCGAGCGAACTGGTCGGGGAACATCACCCGCTGCCAGCGGCGGTTGTCCGAAAAAGTCACGTCGGCGAGCGGCTTGTCGCGGTAGTAAAGCCGCGCTTTTTTCACCCGAGCCCGGGCCTTCCACTGTTCCTCGCTGGACCAGTCGCCATTGATGATGTCCAGGCCGTAAATCGGAATGTTCCCCTCGGCCTCGGCGTGGAGCTTTTTCGGGAAGAGAAGTTTCAGTCGCGCGCCGACTCCGCTCGTTCCGTCCGCCGCGACCCAGGTCGTCTCGGCCTTCTCATCATTCAGCTTCTTCGTGACCTCCGCCTTCTGCCCGCCGTCCGCCTGCACCTCCACGCTCCACGCGAAGCCGCATTTCAGCGAGCACCCGCCCATCGTCTCCGGCACCGCCGGTTCCTCCACGCGCGCCTTGATCGCCGCCGGCCCCGCCAGCGCGGGCAGCGCGAAAGCGGCGATCAGGCTGAGCCGGAGAATCTTCATCGTCCGCGGTTCGTGGCTCACCGGCGTGGCGTTGTCAATCGGCGGGCGGGCCCTCCCTCCGGCAAAAAACCGCGTTGGCACGCCGGGCGACGGCGTGCTTTCTTCTCCGCCCTTATGCTGCACTTCACGAAAATGAACGGGGCCGGAAATGATTTCGTCATGGTCGATAACCGCGACGGCAAGAGCGCCCTCACCGGCGCGCAAATCGCCCGCCTTTGCGACCGCCACCGCGGCATCGGGGCCGACGGCCTGCTCGCGGTCGAGCCCGCGCAGAACGGGGCCCACTTCCGCATGCGCTACTACAACGCCGATGGCGGCGAGGCCGAGATGTGCGGCAATGGCGCGCGCTGCTTTGGGCGCTTCGCGCAAAGGATCAGCGGCCAGGCGGGCGACATCTCGTTTGAAACGCAGGCGGGCGTGATCACCGCGAAGTTTCTCGGCGACCTCGTCCAGATCCAGATGAGCAAGCCGCACTCGCTGCGCCTGAACGACAAGCTCCACGCGGACGGCGAGACGCACTTTGTCCACTCGGTGAATACCGGCGTCCCGCACGCCGTCGTCTTCGTGGAGGATCTGGAAGGCACGGACGTACGCCACCTCGGCCACGCGCTCCGGTATCACGAGCACTTCGCGCCGAAGGGCACGAACGCCAATTTCGTCCGACAGCGCGCCGCCGACACCATCGCCATCCGCACCTACGAGCGCGGCGTCGAGGATGAAACGCTCGCCTGCGGCACCGGCATGGTCGCCTGCGCGCTCATTTTCCACGAACGCACCGGCGCGCCGTCGCCCGTGCAGGTGCAGGTCCGCGGCGGCGAGACCCTGCGCATCGGCTTTACGAAAACCGGCGACGGCTACATCGATGTCACACTGACCGGCCCGGCGGATTTCGTCTTCGACGGCACCGTCTCCGCCTGACGCGCCCGCGCGATCGGGCGCGGGTTTTTCTGGGCAAAGTCCCCCGCCCCGCTTAGAAACCACGCCCCTATGTTTGCCGGCACTTTTACCGCCCTCGTCACTCCTTTCAAAAACGATCAGATCGATGAAGCCGCGTTTGCGGCGCTCATCGAGGCGCAGATCGCCGCCGGCATCACCGGCATCGTCCCGGTCGGCACGACCGGCGAATCGCCCACGCTCAACGACGCCGAGCACCGCCGGGTGATCGAGTTGGGCGTCCAGTTTGCCAAAGGCCGCTGCAAAGTCATCGGCGGCACCGGCTCGAACTCCACCAGCGAGGCCGTGGCCATGACCGTCGAGGCGGAGAAACTCGGCTGCGACGGCGCGCTGCTCATCGCGCCTTATTACAACAAACCTTCGCAGGAAGGGCTCTACCACCACTTCGCCAAAATCGCCAAAGCCACCAAGCTGCCGCTCATCCTTTACTCGATCCCCGGCCGCTGCGGCATCGAGATCGGCGCGGAAGTCACCGCGCGCCTCGCCAAAGCCTTCCCGAATATCGTCGCGATGAAAGAAGCCGGCGGCACCGTCGAGCGCGTGAGCGCCTTGCGCGCGGTGGTGCCGGAGTCATTCACGATCCTGTCCGGCGACGATTCGCTCACGCTGCCGTTCATGGCCGCGGGTGCGGTCGGGGTGATCAGCGTGGCGTCCAATATCGTCCCCGCCGAAGTCGTGGCGCTCGTCAAAGCCGCGCTCAAGGGCGACTACGTGAAAGCGCGCGAGTTGCACTTCAAACTCTACCCGCTGTTCAAAGACCTCTTCATCGAGCCCAACCCCGTGCCGATCAAATTTGCCCTCGCCGCCCAGGGCCGGATGCTCGCCGACGTGCGCCTGCCGCTGTGGGAAATGGGCCCCGCCAAAGCCGGAAGGCTCACCGCCACGCTCCGCGCGCTCGGCCTCCTTTGAGATGAGGAGCGGAGAAATTCTCAACGCGAAACACGCGGAACAAACGCGAAAGTAAGAGACAAGAGTTGAAAGTTTTTTTGCGCTTTTTCGCGTTTGTTCCGCGTGTTTCGCGTTCCCATCCTTGACCCCAAAACAGCGATCAATTCACCAGCCATGACCCCGCTCAAACTCCTCATCAACGGCGCACGCGGCCGCATGGGCCAGATGCTCGTCGCCTGCGCGCGCGGCGATGCCGCCCTCGAAGTGACCGCGCAGATCGATGTCGGTGACGACCTCGCCGCCGCGCTTGCGCTCTGCGACGCGGTCATTGATTTCTCGCACTACACCACCGTCGAGCCCGTGCTCGCGCGCTGCGTGGAGGCGAAAAAGACGCTGGTCATCGGCACCACCGGCCACACCGACGCGCAGGTCGCCGCGATCAAACATTCCGCCGCGCACATCCCGCTCGTCTTCGCGTCGAACTACAGCATCGGGATGAACACCCTCTTCTGGCTGACCCGCAAGGCCGCGGAAATCCTCGGCCCCGGCTTCGATCTCGAAGTCGTCGAAATGCATCACCGTTTGAAAAAGGACGCGCCCAGCGGCACCGCGAAAAAGCTCGCCGAGATTTTGGCCGAAGTCCGCAAGCTGCAATACAACGACGCTGTCCGCCACGGGCGGCACGGCATCGTGGACGAGCGCACCGACACCGAGATCGGCATGCACGCCGTCCGCGGCGGCGATGTCGTGGGCGACCACACCGTCATCTACGCCGCGCAAGGCGAGCGCGTGGAGCTGACCCACAAAGCCTCCAGCCGCGAGACCTTTGCCCGTGGTGCCCTCCGCGCCGCGCTCTGGGCGCACGGCCAGCCCGCGGGGCTCTACGACATGCAGGACGTGCTGGGGCTGGAATGAAGGATGAAGACGGAAGGATGAAGGATGAACGTCGGAGTCCGGCGATCGCGTTCCTTTCGCGCCAGCCCCTTCATTCTTCATCCTTCCGCCTTCATCCTTTCCCATGAGGGCCGGCGTCGCCCTCGGCTCGAATCTCGGCGACCGCCTCGCGCAGCTCCGGCTCGCCCGCGAGCGCGTCCTCGGGTTGCCGGGCGTGTCCGCTCCGGTGTTCGGCTCGCGGGTTTATGAAACCGAACCGGTCGGCTCTGGGCCGGACGCGGGTGCGTATTTGAATGCCGTGCTCGAAGTCGAATTCGACGGCCAGGCGATCACGCTGCTCGACGGGTTGCAGCGCATCGAGGCCGAGTTTGGTCGTCCGTCGAAACGCCCCCGCAACGCCCCGCGCACCCTCGACCTCGACATCCTCTACGCGGGCAATCTCGTCCTCAGCAACGACGAGTTCGTCATCCCCCACCCGCGCCTGCACCAGCGGCGGTTCGTCCTCGCGCCGCTCGCCGACATCCGCCCCGACCTCATCCTCCCCGGCCAGCACCACACCATCGCCGAACTGCTCGCGCGCTTGCCTGATCCGGCGCGGGTGGAAATTTTCGCGGAGACTTTCTGACCAATGAGCGCGTCCCAAAAACACCGTCATCCTGAGCGGAGTTCCCGCCGGGCGGGGGAAATGACGAATGACGAATGTGGAATGACGAAAGAATGCCGAATATCGAATGCCCAATTGTTCGCCACGTCATTCGTCATTCGCCAGCGCGTCCTTTGCGGACCGACGTTCCGGGGGAGCGTCCGCGCCCTCGCGGGCTTTCGTCGGCGCCCTCGCCGACGACCGTGCTCTCGCTCCCGCAGCAGCACCGCGCTCGGCAGACGGCGGCGAGCCCGAAGCACGCGTCAGCACGGTTTCCGGCGAGGGCGCCGGAAACGGCACGCGAGGGCGCGTGCGCTCCCCTTCCCTCTTCGCAAACGGGCGCTACTCACCATTCACCATCTGCCCCGTCATTCCACATTCCACATTCGTCATTCGTCATTCGTCATTTCCTCCCACCGCCTCCGCCCGCGAATAGTTAGAGGTCCTTCGACTGCGCTGCGCAAAGCCTCCGCTCCGCTCCGGATGACCGCTTTTTCTCCACCGCCCTGCCATGAAACCCACCGACCTCACCGCCCGCAAACTCCGCGGCGAAAAGCTCGCCGTCCTCACGGCTTACGACTACCCGACCGCGCGCCTGCTCGATGAAAGCGGGATCGACATCCTGCTCGTCGGCGACTCGCTCGGCATGGTCGTGCTCGGCTTTCCCGATACCACGCACGTGACCATGGAGCACATGCTCCACCACACCGCCGCCGTGGCCCGCGGAGCCGAGCGCGCGCTCGTCGTCGCCGATCTGCCTTTCGCCAGCTACGACAGGCCGGAGCAGGCCATCGCCAATGCCCGCCGTCTCGTCGCCGCCGGCGCGCACGCGGTGAAACTCGAGGGCGGCGCCAGCCACGCCGCGCGCATCGCAGCGATCGTCGCCGACAGCATCCCTGTGATGGCGCATCTCGGCATGCTCCCGCAGAGCGTGGTGCAGGAAGGCGGCTACCGGATCAAAGGCAAAACGCCCGAAGCCGCCGCCGCGCTGCTCGCCGATGCGCACGCGGTGGAAAACGCGGGCGCCTTCGCGGTCGTGCTCGAACTCGTGCAGGCCGATGTCGCTGCGGTCCTCAGCGCCGCGCTGAAAATCCCGACCATCGGCATCGGCTCCGGCCTCGCGTGCGACGGCCAGGTGCTCGTCACCCACGATCTCATCGGCCTCTTTCCGTGGTTCACGCCGAAGTTTGCCCGCCAGCACGCGCAGGTCGCCGTCTCCCTCCGCGAAGCCGCCGCCGCCTTCATCCGCGAAACGAAACAGCCGGAGCGCTGACCTTTCACACGCCCAGCAACGCGCCAAGTCGCGCGATAAACGCCCGGTGCGCGAGCGGGGCCGCGGCCTGCCAGTCCGCGATCTTTTCGCGCAGCAATCTTCCCCGGACGCGCGGGCCGTGGTTGAGGTACGGGATCGCCTCCCAGTTTTCCGGCGCGGCCTCAAAGAGCGGGAGAAGCTCCCGCGCCACGATCACATTCTTCTCCCGCAGCGCGTGGTTCGCACGCATCGAGTTTTCATTCTCCGCGAACCACGCGCGAAAGCTCCGCCCCTCGGGGAGTTGATGCCGCCGCTCAGCGAGCCGCTCCGCCGCGTAGGCCGCGTGGTGCGGGGCAAAGTCGCGCCAGTTCCGGTACGGCGGGCGCGTTCGCCACGACTCGGACATCCGGCGCAGGGCAAAGAGCGACGCCGTCTCGCAGAGCGACTCCTCCAGCCAGAGATTCGCGTGCCGCGGCTCGTGCCAGCCGCGGATGCCCACCGCGCTGTGCTGCGCCAGCGCGTGGCAAAATTCGTGCGCAAACTGAAAGGCAAACTGCGACCACCGCTGATGCTCCACCGCCAGCCCGATGGCGATTCTTCCATCGATGCCGCGCCCGAAATCCGTCTGCGGAAAATCCGGCCGGCGATAAATGCGGATGCCGTCCATGCGCGTCTGCGGGCACCATTTCCACAGCTCCCCCGCCGCCGACTCCGCGACCCGCCCGATGTCCCCCGGCGACGCCTTGCCCCACGGCCCGCGCCCTTCCACCACGATCCGCACACTCGCCGACGGGGCGGCGTGCAGCGCCGTGAAAGGCGCGACGGCAGCAGTCGCGAGGGTGCGGAGGAAAAGGCGGCGCGGAAGCACGGGGAAAGGTGGGAAAGGATGAAGGCGGAAGGATGAAGGATGAAAAGAAAAAGTCGCGCGGTCCGCCATGCATCCTTCCGCCTTCATCCTTTCCCCTTGCCTCCCCCCCCCCCCCCCCCGGTTTTTGCCCCCCCCCCGCCCACCCCGTTTTCTCTCCCGCCATGCTCGCCGCCGCACTCACCGAACTACTCACCCAACCCGACTTCTGGATCAGCCTCCTCACGCTCACCGTGCTGGAGATCGTCCTCGGCATCGACAACATCATCTTCATCTCCATCCTCGCCGGGAAGCTCCCCGCCGAGCAGCAGGCCCGCGCCCGCTCCCTCGGTCTGATGATCGCGCTGGTCACGCGCATCCTCCTGCTCTGCTCCATCTTTTGGCTCACGAAGCTCATCCATCCGCTCTTCCACGTCTTCAGCCACGCCGTCTCCGGCAAAGACCTCGTCATGCTCGGCGGCGGCCTTTTCCTCCTCTGGAAAAGCGTCCACGAAATCCACGGCAGCCTCGAGGGCGAGGACCACGCGCAGACCGGCAAAGTGGGCGCCACCCTCGCCAGCGTCATCGCCCAGATCGTCATCATCGACATCGTTTTCTCGCTCGATTCCGTGATCACCGCCGTGGGCCTCGCGCAGCACATCGAGGTGATGATCGCCGCGGTCGTCCTCGCCATGATCGTCATGCTCGCGGCCAGCGGCGCGATCAGCGACTTCGTCCACCGCCATCCCACGATCAAGATGCTTGCCCTCTCCTTCCTCCTGCTCGTCGGCGTGGTCCTCATCGCCGACGGCTGCGGGCAGCACGTGAACAAGGGTTACATCTACTTTGCCATGGCCTTCTCCTTCGCCGTCGAAATGCTCAACATCCGCATGCGCGCCAAGCGGTCGAAGCCGGTGGAGCTGCGGTCGGAATACTGAGGCTGCGGGCGACTGGTAGAAGAACCCTGCCGTCATCCTGAACGGAGTTTCGCCGCGGGCGAAGGCGAGGGCGAAACGCAGTGAAGGATCGCTGACTCTAAAGCGGGCGGAGGCGGTGCGGAGCATTTGGACGCACCTCTCACCAGACCGCCTCCGCCCGCGTACCGTCAGCGATCCTTCACTCCATTCCCGCCCCCCTTCGCCCGCCGGGAACTCCGTTCAGGATGACGGGTTGATTTTCAAACCGCCCCACCGCCAAAGCTCCCCGCGAACCGTCCCCGCGATCACTTCGCCGGGTAGCGCCAGACCCAGTCGGCCTGCTTCGAGGCGCTGGCCTTCGGGTCGATGACGCCGCCGTCGTCGCGCAAATCGGTGCCGATGGAGTAGAGGACAAAGCTGCCGTCCTCGGTGCGGCGGTAGCGGTAGGGTTCGCCGTTCACGATCTCGGCGGGGATACCGGGGATGAACTCGGGTGCGAGTTCCGCCAACGTCTCGGGGAAGGTTCCGCGGGCGAGCCGGAACCGCTCCAGCGCGCAGGCGAGGCGGGCGTGGTCGGTCATGGTCGCGGCTTGGATGAATCGCTTTTCCACGTCCTCGAGTACGGGCGCCCAGATGGCGAAAAAGAGATAATAGAACCTTTGCGGTTGTCCGGTGATTTTCGTCGGGGAAGAGGGTACGCGCCGATCGGGAAAGAAGCGGCGCTGGGCAGGGTCAGTCCTCGCGACGAGTTCATCCGAAAAATGGTTTGCTCTGACCTTGCTCTGGTAAAACCAACCGGTCGGGTAGAACCAGAGGGCATTCCTCATCCCGGAGTCGTCTATTCCAACCGCATCATCAAGCTGATGCGGATGCTCGATGATCATATCGATCATTAAGTTTGAGCCGCCGCGCTCGCTTCCCATCGCGAAGCAGTAATCCTTGAGCCAGTCGAGCGTCGCGAGGTCCGCCTCAATCCTGCGCAGTTCCGGCTCCGCCCACTGCCGACGCGCGAGCCCGCTCCAGACGGCGTTTTCCATCATGACAGCATTGGCGATTCGCACGAGGCCGGCGACGAGCGTCGGTTCCTCGATTGTTGCCGTGGTGAGGCGCAGACCGGCGCGGAAATCCTCGTAAGCTGCGGCGCTGTCGCCGAGTTCAAGGTGGGCTGAGAGGCGCAACGTGTAGATTTTCGAGGCCGCCTGGAGTAACGAGAGGTGGGGAAGTTCGGCGGCGAACGCTTTTTCCCAACGCACCGGAAACCGGCAGTGTGAACGGATGCCAGCCTCTCGGAGCTGAGCCAGCGGGGCAGCGAAGTATTCGAGCGCTTTGAGCACATCGGCGGCAGCGCTATCGCCGGCCATTGGAAGAAGCTTTGTTTTTTCGAAATGCCTTTGCCACGCAGGAAGGTCGAGATGCTCTTGTTTGGTCGGATTGTTGAGGCCGGGGAGTTTGGCGTCCTTCGCTTCAGGTAGTTTGAAAGGGTCGGGCACTTCCTGTTTCGCGCCGGAGGCGCGGAAGGCGGCCTCGAAGATGGGGATGCTGGCGAAGTTTTCGGCGTCGGGGATTTGCGGCGGGATGAAGTCCGCCAAATCGAGCTTCGCGCCACGCGCTTTGGCCTCGGTCTCGTAGGCCCGCCAGGCAGCTCGTCCGCGGTACTTTTCCACGACGTAGAGACACGGGATCAGCACCGCCAGAGAGAGGACGAGGACCGTCAGGCCACGGAGCAGGCGGATGATGAGGGGGCGGCGTTTTTTTGGGAGGGTTGGTGGAGTGGGAGGCTGGGTGGACATGGGTGTCGGGGTGGTTCTTGATCCTAATCGTGATCTTGACCTTCGTCGGTAAGCGCGGCGCGCGGGGGCGCTGCGGCGGGGATTTGGATCGGGATCGAGATCAAGAAGCGGAAATGAAGCGACACACGAAGCGGGTGAAGGCCTGGCGGGCGGGGGTGAGACCGCGGACGAAGCGGACGAAGGGGCCGACCTGCGCGCGATGGTGGGCGAGGTAGCGGACGAGCGCGAGCGGGCGGGGGCGCTGCGCGGCGAGGTCGAACCATTCGGCGAAGGGGACGGGCAGCGGGTCCAGCGCAGGGTCGCTGACCGCGCGGACGGACAGCAGCGGCACGCCGGCGCGGGCGCAGGCGTCGGCGATGGCGGTGGTCTCCATGTCCACGCCGAGTGCGCCGTTGGCGCGGGCGAGTGCGGCTTTTTCCGCGACGCTCTCGGCGGGGTGCGGCTGGCTGGTCAGCGCGCCGAAGTGGGCGCGGGGGTCGCCGGCGAGCAGTGCGCGGCTTTGCGCGACCAGCGCGGGCGCGGAGAAATTCGTGGCGAAGAGCAGGTCGCCCGAAGCGAGGCGCGGATCGAGCCCGCCGGCGAAGCCGGTGCTGAGCAGCAGGCGCGGACGGTGAAAGGCGAGCAGCGCCGCGACACCCGCCGCCGCCGCCGGCCCGACCCCGGTGTGCGCGAGCAGCACTTCGTCATTCCCCACATTTCCCAGCAGAAACCTCCCCCGCCCCGGCCCGACGGCGCTGGCATGCCGGAGGACGTGGCGGAAGTCCTGGCTTTCCTGCGGGAGGGCGAAGGTGACAGCGATCATGGGCGGGAGGAGCGTCGGGGAAAACTCGTCGTCCGAATAGCGAAACCCGCAACCTCTTCCGGCAGCCCGAGCACGTCCGACAATCCGGCCTGCGGCCAAGAAAAGGGGTGGTCAGCGGAAATGCGGCTCGTTATGTTCCCGCGCCTCCGCCGACCACCTCCCATGCTTTTCGACCGCCGCTTTCTGATCGCCGCCCTCGTTTGCTCCGTCGGCCTGCTCTGCGCTGACCGGCCGGCCCGGGCGCAGGCTCCGGCGCCGCCCGCGAAGCCGCTGGACCGCGACCACCAGGCGAAGCTCGACGCGGACCAGCTCGTCGCCGATGGCAAGTACGCGGCGGCGGCGGCGGCGTATGAACTTATCCCAAAAACTTACCCCGGAACCCCGTTTGGTCCGGAAGCCATCCTCCGGGCCGGGTCGGCCTATTTCAGCGCGGGCAAATTTGCGGAGGCGCTGGCCATTTTCCAGAAGGTGCTGGACGACAAAAAGACGACAACGGAAGTCGCCCAAATCACGGCCGGCCTCGTGCCGCAGGTGCTCGCAGCCCAGGCGGCGAAGCAGAGGGAACCCGAGCGCACGAAGGGCATGACCGAGGCGCTCAAGGCGTTCGACCAGTTTCTCGCGAAGTACCCGAACAGCGAGGAGACCGAGTCCACGATTTACGCGAAAGGGATGGCGCTGTTTCAGGTCGCCCGCTACGCGGAGGCCGGGCAGGTGCTGCTCTCGATCATGCGGGCGTATCCCAACAGCCCGACCGTGATGGAAAGCCAGTATCTGCTGGCGCTGATCAACGCGACGGTGGCGGCGGAATCCGCGAAAAAGCCGGGCGGCGAGAAGAGCGCCGAAGTGCAATACACGGAAGCGGAGCGGCTGCTGCGGGACATCCTCACCCGGCGGACCAGCCTCGTCCTGGCCAATGACACACAGTTTCAGCTCGGGGAACTGCTCTTCGCCCGGGCGGGCGGCATGGCGGACCGGGCCAAGCAGACCGCGATGTACGGACGGGCGATCGAGGCTTACCGGACCGTGACGCCCAAGGACCAAATCCAGCAGCAGCAGCAGCAGTGGGTGGCCAGCCTCACCGCCGGCGTGAACATCCCCAATCAGGACGCCGCAACCCTCAAGGCGCGGAAACGCCAACTCGACCGGGAGCAGGGCAAGCTCAGCGACATCAAACAGCGCCCGGACCAATCGTTGATGGCGAAGATCCGCACCGGGCAGGTTTTCTCCCTTCTCGGCAAACACGACGAAAGCCGCGTGCTGCTGACCTACCTCGACCAGGCGGGAAACGTGACCGAGCCGGAACAGAAAAAGCTCATTCAATACTTCATCACGCGGAGCTACGCGGCGCAGAAGCTCGCGGCGAAGGCGGAGGAGAAATACCAAGCCTTTCAAGCCGCCTACAAGGCCGACCCGATCGCCCAGGATCTGCCGCTGCTGATGGCGGGGATTTTTCTCAGCGACGATCCGAAACTGAAGGACCCCCAGAAGGCCACGGAGTATCTCAACCAGGCGAAGGAAATGTATGCCGGCGGCCCGGTCGGGGATGCCGCCACGCTCATGCAGGCGCAGGTGTGGATGCAGGAGAAGAAGTATGACGACGCGCTCAAGTTGCTGAACGACGCGCTGGCCAAGGGCCCCTCGCTGGATGCGGAATTTTTCCGGGCCGCGCTCTACGCCCAGACGGGCAAAACGGTGGAAGCGCTCGCGGGTTACAAGAAGGTCCGCGACACCTATCCCGGCCAGCCCCAGGCGGAGCAGGCGCATTTCCAGATCGGGCAGATCCTCGGCGCGACGGATCCGAAGGCCGGGGTCGGCGAGTTGCAATCGTTCGTCACGAAGTTTCCCGAGAGCACGCTCCTGCCGTTGGCACTGTTCGAACTCGGCAAGGCGCAGAAGGCCGGCGGGCAGAAGGATGCCGCGCTCGCGACTTTCAAAACCCTCGGCGTGAAATACCCGAAGACCCCACCCGCGCCATACACGTATTTCGAGCGGGCGAAAATCCTCAACGACAACCAGCAACTCGAACCGTGTCTGGCGGTGATCAAGGAATTCATCACGAATCATCCGGAGAACACGGCGCTCGTCTATCAGGCCTACGATTTCATGGCGCAGATCTTCACGAGCCAGAAAAAGAGCGTGGAAGCGATCGGCGCCTACGAGGAGTTTTCCGAGAAATTTGCCGCGGCCCCAAATGCCGCCGAGTCGCTGGTCAAGCAGAGCACGCTGTGGAAAGCGGCGGCTGACGGACTCGGTTCATACGTCACCTTGGACGAAACCAAACGCGCCGAATGGAAGGGCCATCTGGAAAAAAGCGCCGCCGCCGCCGAGCGCGTGCTGGAGAAATACCCCGACAGTCCGGCCGTGGCGCTGGCGCTCAAGAGCCTCCTCGCCATCCAGCGCCTGGAGCAGTCGCTGAAACTCAAGACGCCGGCCGACGTGGAGAAATACTTCGGCGACCTCGCGGCGAAGTACGGCGGCAAGCCCGGCACCAAAGCCAAGATCGTCTTCACCCTCGCCGCCTTCACGTTTGAAAAGGACATGGCCAAGGCCTTTGCCCAGATGTCCAGCACCTACGACAAAACGCTGAAGTTTGCCCCCGAAGACCTCGATCTCTACGGCCTCGCGCTGATCGAGGCCAAGAAGCTCGACGAGGCCGTGGCGGTGTATGAGAAACTCGCCAGCGACTACGCCGTACCCGCCACCGGCAAGGCCCCGCGCGACATTCAGGAGGCGCAGGGCATCGCCTTGGCGGGACTCGGCAAGGCTCTGCAAGAGAAGGGCGACAAGGAAGGCGGCGCGAAGAAATTTGCGGAGCTGGAAGCCCTCTATCCGTGGCATCCGAAAATGCTCGAGGTCCACTACGGCCTCGCGCTCGATCAACACGACAAAAAGGAGGACGACAAAGCGGAAACCCGGCTCCGCGATGTGATCAAAGCCCAAGGCGCATCCGCTGAACTCCGCGCCAAATCCATGCTCCTCCTCGGCCGCATTTACGAAGACAACAAGCGCTACGCCGAGGCCATCGACAACTACGTGAAGATCTCCCTCTACTACAAGGCCATCGACCGCGTCGCCGCGGAGGGCCTCTGGCGCGGCGCGCAGCTCCTCGAACGCCAGGCCAGCGGCGAGATCCCCATGCCCACCACCCCGGCTCCCGGGCCGAAAGCCACACCCAAACCCGCCGGCACCCCGGCCCCCAAACCGACGGCCACCCCGGCGAAAAAATAGCCCGCATTTCTTCCATGCGCCCACGCCTCTTCCCTCTCCTCCTCGCCGCCGCCCTCGGCCTCGCCGGCTCGGCCTGCAAAGACAAGACCACCAACGCCGCGAAAAAGGCCGACGAAATCCGGAAGTTTCGCGAACGGCAGAAGAACCTCGCCCGGAAGTGCTACCAGGACATCACGACCAAATATCCTGATTCCGAATTTACCGCCCAGGCTGCGGAGCGCCTCCAGCAACTCGGCCCGCCGACCACGCCGAAAAAGTGACCCTCCCGGAGCGCGCCGCCGCCGTCACCGCCATCCTCGCGCGCACTTATCCCGCCGCGCACTGCGAGCTGGACTACACCACCCCGCTCGAACTCCTCATCGCCACCATCCTTTCCGCGCAATGCACCGACGTGCGCGTGAACCTCGTCACCAAGGCCCTCTTTCGCACCTGCCGCACCGCCGCCGACTACGTGGCGCTGCCCGCCGAGCAGCTTGAGGATCTGGTCCACTCCACTGGTTTCTATCGCGCCAAGGCGAAAAATATCCGCGCCTGCTGCACCGCGCTCGTCGAGCGGCACGCCGGCGAAGTCCCGCGCACGATGGAGGAACTCACCGCCCTCGCCGGTGTCGGGCGAAAAACGGCGAACGTCGTCCTCGGCAACGCCTTTGGGATCAATGTCGGCGTCGTCGTGGACACCCACGTGCAGCGCCTCAGCGCCCGCCTCGGCCTGACGAAAAAGCCCACGCCCGAGAAGATCGAGCGGGACCTGATCAAACTCATCCCGCACGCGCAGTGGACCGTCTTCAGCCACTGGCTCATCTGGCACGGACGCCGCCGCTGCACCGCGCGCAAACCCGCCTGCCCCGCCTGCGAACTCCGCGCCCTCTGCCCGAGCGCGGATCATGGGCGCGCGTGATTGGTGATCGGTAAATGGTGATTTGGCAGTGCCATTTCCTTTTCACCGATCACCAATCACCGCGCCGTCCGACCACTACTCCAGCACCTCAAACTGGCTCATCCGCCGGAAGCTCGCGTAGCGGGCGTCGATGTCCGCCTGGGTCAGCGTGCGGAGACGTTCGAGGGAAAATTTCTCGACGTTGTAGCTCGCGAGGATGCTCCCAAAGACCACGCCTTTGCGCAGCGACTCAAACGTGACCGTGCCGTGATCCAGCGCCGCGAGGTAACCGGCGAGGCCGCCAGCAAAGGTGTCGCCCGCGCCCGTCGGATCGTGGATGTCCTCCAGCGGATAGGCGCCGCAACTGAAGAACTGCGCGTTTGGCCCGAAGAGCAGCGCGCCGTGTTCGCCTTTCTTGATGACCACGTACGCCGGACCCATCCCGCGGATTTTCGCCGCCGCTTTGATCAGGCTCGTTTCCTTCGTCAGCATGCGCGCTTCGCCGTCATTGAGAATGAGCATGTCCACCCGCGCGAGCAGCCGCAGCAGCTCGTCGAGCGCGATGTTGATCCACAGGTCCATGGTGTCGGCGATGACGAAACGCGGGCGCGCCATCTGGTCGAGCACGTGGTTCTGGAGGTTCGGACCGATGTTCGCGAGGAGGACATACGGCGCGTGCTTGTAGCTGTCGGGGAGCACGGGGTTGAAATGCTCGAAGACGTTCAGCTCCACGCTGCGGGTCTCGCGCGTGTTCAGATCCCACATGTATTCGCCGCTCCAGCGAAAGGTCTTTCCCGGCACTGTCTGGAGCCCGGTCAGATCGATCTGCCGCGAGCTAAAGTAGTCGATGTGCGCGCGGGGAAAGTCGTCGCCGACCACGCCGACGAGATTGACCGGCGTGAAAAAACTGGCCCCGACAGCGGCATACGACGCGGAGCCGCCGAGCAAATCGGCGTGCTCCTCAATCTGCGTTTTGACGGTATCGAGGGCGATGGAACCAACAACAAGGACGGACATCCTCCTCAAATGCAAAACCCGCGCGGCGATGACAAGGAATTATTGGTCGAAAGGTGAAGCTGCACCGCTGAGCGGCGTGTCCCGGCCCACCTCCTGCCGGTTCGGAGGGCGAAACCAAAAAGAGGTGTGCTCCTCGCCAAAACCCGGCGGTCGCGGCGGCGGTAAATGGGGGGAACTTCAACCCGCAAATCCCTATGCCATTCCTCTATTCCTTCCTCGGTTTTTCCCTCGCTGTGTGCGCGACGACGATCGTCTGGTTTCACGTCACGCGGGCGTCGTGACCGTTTTCCCGGCTCGCTGCCGGTACCGGGGCGTGAGCCGCGGGCGCCGGTCGCTACTTCTTCGTCATCTCCAGCATCGCCTCGGCGAAAGCCTTGCCGAGCAGGATGAAGAAGCGGCCTTCGCCGTTGTAGTGAAAGCCCTGGCTGGAGGTGGAACGCTGGAGCATGGCCTGCTCCTCGGGCGTGATGGGCTGGGTTTTCAGATCGCGTTCCTTGTTCACCCACCCGGCGGTCTTGATGGCGATGATGTCCGGGTGCAGCAGCGGCGCGCTCTCGATGGCCTTCACGTTGCCTTTGAACTCCGGCACGGTATTCACGAACCGGTGCCCCTCGCGGACTTCCTTCTGCTTGATGTTGACCTCCTCGACCTTGACCCCGTTGACGCCCATCACCCCGACCACGGTCTTCATGTCCGGCGCTTTGAATTCCTTCCGCAGATCCTTGATCAAATGCACGAGGTTGGCCCCGTATTCCTGGCGGCCCTTGTCGTCGAAAAGGTCGTTGTAGCCCTGGAACCAGACAAACCCCGCCATCTCGTAGCCGGCCTTTTCGTCGTAGGCCGGAAAGCGCTGTTTCAGGTTCTTCAGCGTGTCGTGGACGATACCCACGAGCGCCCGGTACTGGCCGCCGACATCCTCGGCTTTCATGCCATCGGGCACGCCCGCGCTCGGCGGGCGGAAATTCACATACAGGCTCTGGCCGCCGGGGCCGTATTTGATGAGCAGCACCTTCTCATCGAGCGCCGCACCCATGTAAAAGCCGAAGGCGTATTCCGGCCCGATGTTGCCGCCCAGCTTGTCGTAGTCTTTCCGACCGCCGAAACCCGGTTGGAGCTTGTCATACACACCGCCATTGGCGACCCAGACATCGTCGCGGGTGACGTAGTTTTTGCCGTCGGGTTTGAAGACCTTGAGCAAAGCGGCCCGCGCCGGATCCTTGTCCTCGCCGATGAAGTCGATGGTCCGGACCGCTGCCTGCCCGTCCATGTTCGACTGCCCGGCGAGGATGTAAACCTTGAGCGGCTTGGCCTCCGCGTGAAATGCAAAGGTGGCCAGGAGCAGGGCTGCGCGAAGGAGGGTGGGGAGTTTGAGTGGTATGGTCATGGGTATGGTTTGGTTTTCTGTCAGGTAATTGCTTTCGCGCCCGCCGCGTCGGAAACGATCAGGACTGGGAACGGAATCGGGGCGTGCAGGGGGTATGGTCTATGATAGTTACCCCTCAGTTGTCTTGCCCTTTCTTGGAGATTCACCAGGAGTCTGTTCTGAATGGAGAAGCAGGAAGGCCTTCCTTGTTGGCCAGATTTGGCTCAGGCACCTCGCGCCAGGCGAAGCGGACTGCGACCGGTTGCGGAATGTCAGGACTGCACTCCTCAACGGCGCTCCCCGTGATCTTCGCCCTGGCCGGCACAAATTTCCTGTCCTCCCGGCCAACTGCGCTCCCGGCGCAAGTGGCGGAGTTGGAGAATCAGTTCGCTGCAGCCTGCCCGCCGAAGATTCATCGCTTTCAAATCAAGCCAACCGGCGCGTAATCCCGCAAGCGCGGGTCAGGCAGTGGCACACGGTTAGCACATCGCTTCGGCTGGCGAAAAGCACGCGGCTCGAATCACTCCTGCGGCGCGAGGGTCAGACGCTCGCCTTCGATCGTCGGCAGCCGCAATACGTCGCCGGACATCTCGCGGGTCTGGCCTTTGCTGCTTGAGATGACGACCTTCTTTCCGGACCACGGATTCTGGAGGACGCACGGTCGTCCCTTTTCGCTTTCGATCACGAGGGGTTGGACGACTCCCTTTTCGATGGCACCGGAGACCAGGAACGCCCCGAAGGTTCGCAGGCGGTGGAACGAGCCAGATTGTCCGCGTGGGAAGACGGGAAAGATGCGAATCACGCCGCCGTGGCTTTGCAGCATCATTTCGTTGACCATGCCGGGGATGCCGCTGCAGGTCTCGATCCCGCCGCCGCCGGCCGTGATCCAGAGGTTGGGAGGCGAGCGGCGCGCGATCACCTCCTTGGCTTTCGCGACGAGAAAATCCGGATCGAATCCCACACGGGCAGCCCCGATAAGCACGGTCTGGAAATTACCACCGTGACTGACCCATACCTTGTTGTCCCAGAGTCTCATATCGTCGCGGATCATGGCCAGCGATGGGGCGTCGGAACTCAGGCCGAAGTTCGTGGCGGGAAAGACGAGGCCGTGCATCAGCATCGAGTCCAGCCCGACAGTCTTAGAGCCGGAGCCGGTGCCGCCTTCGCAGCCTCGGAATCGCTTCCGGCCGTTCTCGACAGCGGTGGGCCATGCGCTCAGACGGTCGAGTATATCCTGCCACTTGGCGCGCTTGTCGGCGTCGCGCTCCAGATCCTTGCTGTAGCTGATCATGGACGGGAAGAAGACGCGCAGGAATCCCAGCGAGATGATGGGATTGAAATCACCGTAGTTTTTCTTCCAGTCCTTGCCGTCCCAAGGGCCCACTTCTCCGAGGCTGTCGTCGTGAATGACGTAGCGGCCGCCCTCCAGAACCAGGTAGTCCTCCCAGAACTCGGCGACCGCGCGGAGATACGGATAGACCTTGCGAAGATAACCGAGATCGCCGGTGTAATCATAGCGCAGGATCATATTCATCGCGCCAAACAAGGCGTTGCTCTTCTGGCCGAGAAACATGGGCTGGCCGGCCAGGTCATGATAGGAGTCCGGAGCGCATTTCGCTTTGTATGCCTGATCGAGCCCTGCCTTGTCCGGAAAGCGGCAGACCAATCCTTTGGGACCGATGGCGACACTGGCGTAGGCGCCCTGCTTATTCAGGAAGGTGCGGGCATCTCGTTTGAAACCTTCCAGCTGTTCTAGCAACGGCGCATCGTAGCACTCAGTCAGGCCAAGATGGTTCGACGAATAGAGCGCCCAAAACGGGGCCTGATGGTTGTAGTTGAGGTGGATGTCGCCAGACCAAGCGGTCCGGTCCAGGGTGATCCAATTGCCATAGAGACCCGGCGGAAACTTCGGGTTGCGACTGCAACAGGCCATCACGTAATGCGATGCATAGTAGTGCTTTTCGAGCACCTTATCCTCAATCTCCACATAGGACTCGGCCCAAAAGCCCCGCCACCACTTGCAGTGCTCGGCCCGCAGTCGCACCACTTCTTCGGGCGTGGCGAGGCGAGCCTTCCCGATGGCCAGCGTCTCATAACCCTTCGCATCGTGATTGGTCATCACGGCGGCGACCACCTTGACTGGCTTACCCGGCTCAAGGGTGAAAGTCGCCGGCACCTTCGGCACGGTCTGCAAGGCGATGATCGCTTCCGTGGGAAAGAGCAGGTCGGCGGAGACGAACTTTCGGGTCGCCCACCGGACCTCCGCATTGCTTCCCTTGGCGGTTTCCGAGCCGTAGCCCTCCTTGGTCCAAAGATCGAGCTCCACCCGGACTGGGACGTCGTGCGCGGCCAACTCGAGCACGACCAAATTGTCCGTGGCCGAGACCCAGGCGTTGATGGTCACGGAGCCGCGAGCCGTGGCAAATCGCGACGCCAGCGCGGGCTCATAGATCTGCTGTTCAACGTGATAAGAAGCGTCCTTGAGCGCCTCGATGCCCACGTCGATCCCGCCGATCAGGCTCGGCCCGCAGTGCTTAAAGCTGGGGCCCGACTTCCAGAAGTCGCACTTGGAGATCCAGTAGCGCTGCCGCTCGGGCGGCCCGTTGAGGGTCAAGCCGATATCGCCATTGCCGGTGATCGGGCTATCCACGGCATGAAACGCCGGCAACCGCTTCGACGGACTGGTGAAGACCGCCTTGTATTGGGACACAATCCGTCCCGACTCGGCAATCGCCTCCGCGGCCAGACCCGCAGTGGCAAGGCCGAGCAGAAAGACCGCCAACAAGCAGGGACCGAAATATTTCTGCAAGGAACTCGCCCTCGCGCGAGCCCCGCCCGAAACGGTCAGAACCGGAACCGACGTGGCGGAATGAGGGAGCGTGAGGGGCAGAAAAAGAGGAAGTGCTCCAGTGCGGCTACTCGGCACGCGAGATTTCGTGGGGCACGCGGTGGTCGGAAAGGGTTTCATGCGTTCGAGAAGGTGTTCAGAGAGCGTGCGTAAACCGGTCATGCGAAGGATAATACACGCAGCCGACGATCTTTGCCCAGTCGGCAAACCTCTTCCACCTCGAATGTTTGGGCTATTGCTTCGGGTGCTCCTTCAAGCGGCTCAGTTTGGGCGGATTGTTATCGTTCTCGATCACGGCGATGACCGCATTGATCGCCGTTTTATCAGACTGGGTTCGGGCGAACTCCCTTAGCTCGGGCAGTATAGACTTCGCGGCCCCTCGGTATTGTTTGAGCACCTCGAAACAGTTCTGGAGGATGTAACCTCGGCCGTGTTCCTGCAGACTCATCAACTTCAGGGTAAGCGGGAGCCCTTCCTCGATTTGCAGACGGGCCATGGCTTGGATGCCGGCGAGGCGGATTCCTTTGGAAAACATCGTGTTGGCTGGAGCCATCCGGTCGATGCTCTCGACGATTTCAGGAGCGAGGGCTTTCATGTCGTCGAGCGTGAGGAGCGCATAGGTGGATTTCAAACATCCGCGGGCGGCCCCGTCCGGATTGGACGCGACGGAACGGATGACAGAATAGATCTGGGCTTTGTCCACCTCCTGAATGGAAGCGGCGAGGATGCCTTTCGGCCCGTAAGCGCCGCCTGGGTAAAAAAGCGTGTAGGCGAGGGCGCCGACGCCAAACTGCATGGCGTCGGTCTCGTCTCTGACCACCGCCGCCTTGAGCATCTGCGGCAGGACGGCCTTGGCATCCGCGCCGATGGTCCGCAACGCATCGGCGGTCTGGACACGCAGCCAGCGGTCGTCGTGGGTGAGGAGCGCGGCGAGGGTCTCGAGCGCTGGAATCGCCCGGGCCTTCAACTGCCCGAGGGCGGCGACCGCGCCGAGACGCTCGTTGGAATTTGCGCTTTTCGTCATTTCGATCAACTGCGGGAGGACGTCATCTTGACGCCGGCCCAGTTCCTCAGCCGAGCGGTCCCGGTCCTGCGGAGACCAGCTACGCAGGCCATTGAGCAACTGCATGGTGGTGCGCCTGGCGTAGGCGTTCTCGCCGAGCGAGCGCCCGGCAGCGACTGCCTCGGCGACATCCTTTTCACTCAGCCAGATGTCTGGCTGCGCTTCCCGGCCAGTCAGCAAAATCTTCTTGAGAGGCGACGCATAGCCCAGCATGTAGCTCGCGGTGGAATTGATCACGCCATGGTAACTGCTGGCGACCCCGCCACCGAGAGCCACGTTGACAAACCCACCATCCCAGCGTCGGGCGAGGTCGTAATACCAGCGCAACTCCTTCATGTAGGCAGCCATGGCCTTGGGCCCGCCGCAATTGGCGCCCATCGGCCCCCATAAGTAGCTGAAACCGTTGCCCCCGTGCCCCCACTCGCGGGATTCATAAGACGCCGTCACCATCTTGGAAAAGAACTGCGTCTCGGCGGACTTGCCCTGCAAAGCGAAGGCGAGCGCGACCACGCTGCTTTTTCCATTGTCATCATGCACGGCGCCGGGCCGATGCTCGCCGTAGGGAATCGAGCCTTTCCCCGCGTAATAGCCGAAGAACTTGCTCGAGCGGGCAATGGCGGGCTGGAGTTCGGGTTCCTCAATCCCGCACTTGTCCGCGAGGACGAGCGACACAAAACAGGGCAGACCCGCCGCATTCACGGGGCCATAGGGCGGGATCGGCGGGTGCAACTTGCCGTCGGGTCCGGCTCCGAAAAGGCCGTGGCCCCATGTCCCAAACATCCCCTGCCCGCGAGCGAGGCAGGCGGTGAAGGCGCGGATCGCTGGCAGGACCGTCTTGTCCCCGGTGGCAAGGTAGTATTCGCAAAGAAAGGCATTGGTATATCCGAAGCCCCACGACTGCTTGCCGTTGTGGGAATTTTGTTCCCACATTTTTTCCGCTTCCGGCGTGCCGGCGGCAATCGCCTGAGCGCTCTTGCGGACGAGTTCCTGGTGTTCCGGCTTCCCCGCCGCCAGCAGAGCCAACTGGTTGATGGGAAAGCGGTTGTCCTTGTTGATGTCTTTCGCGATGAGCGCGAGACCCTGATCGAGAATCTTCTTCGCTTTCGGGCAATCGTAAGGCGAGGTGTCGCTGTAAGCTCCCATCACCTGGAGCTTGAGTGCAACGTCCTGGGTCTTCCCCTTTCGCCAGACCACCAGTGGCAGGACGCCACCCGCCGCCTCCGTCTCCGCCCGCCCGATGGCCAGGCCGAATGTCCTGCGGGAGTCTTCCTCAAAGGGCTTGCCGAACACGCCGAGAATCACGTCACCCACCTGAAGCATCCCATCCGCCGGAGATCCCTTCTCCACCACGGTGACGAGAATCTGCCGGCTCGTTTCGGTCATCGATCCCTCGACCGTCATCCAGCCCAGCGCCCCAGTCGGTCCGAGGTTGTAGCTGTTGCCGGTGTTCGACGGCGTGGTTTTGGTCAGATCGATGGGCTCCGCCGGTTCCTTTGCGAGGGGAGTCAGTGTGGAGCAAAACAGGATGCTCGCCACGAGGCAGGGCAGATGAAGAATCGATGGTGTTTTCATGAAATTGGTTTCCGCAAGGTGCCACTCCCCGCCCCACCGGAAACGGGTAGGATGAGGATGGGCGTGGGGGAATGAAGAGCTAACGGCATCCATTGGGGCAACGGCTCAATCCACGAAGACAAATTCGTTGGCGTTGAAAAGCATCCGGCATAACTCGGGGAGGCCGCGCTTGGAGATGAGAGCGGCGGCGGCGGATTTTTCCTCGGCGTCCGGCAGACGCGAAAAGGCGAGGGCGAAGGCGAGTTCGGCCTGAGCGACGGGCGTGGAGGCTTTCGCTTGGACCCGCTCCGCGAAATAGCCGGACTGGCGGAAAATGAAGTCGTTGTTGAGTAGAGCGAGCGATTGCAGGGCGGTGGTGGTGACGTT
>CAYQBV010000011.1:0-33702 GCA_964415705.1 uncultured Chthoniobacter sp.
CCCCGAAAATCCGACTTCCCCCCGGGCAGTAGCTAAAAAATGGCCCCGCCCCGAATCCATAGTCGAATATGTCCTTGCCCTCGAGACGCACACCCGCCCGGGCGCAGACCTCCAACGCGAGCAGCACCTTCGCCATCCGCAGGTAGGCCGCGTGATGCAGCGTACTCTGGCGGCCACGATAGCACTCCATGAAGTCGCTTTGGTCGGGAGTGGTCTCAGGATTGGCGCTCATCGCGGCGCGGAAGGTGCCTGATTTACAACCGGCATCAAACGGTTAATTCTCCCGCTCTCTTATGAACATCACCGACCTCGCCCTGCGCCCTCGTCCCTTATGAAACGACGGCTTCTGGACCTTCTCGGGTGCCCCCAGTGTCGGCGGGCTCTCGACCTCACCGTCACCCGTCAGGAAGGCGACGAGATCGAAGATGGCGAATTGGCCTGCCCCGGTTGCCAGCGGAAATTTCCCATTGTCGGGGCGATCCCGCGCTTTGTTGAAAGGCAAAATTACGCCGACTCGTTTGGCCTGCAGTGGAACAAGTATGCGCGGTTGCAGTTGGATTCCCAAAACGGCACCGCCTTCTCGAGGGAGCGCTTTTACTCCATCACCGAATGGTCGCCGCAATCGCTGCGCGGCGCAGTGGTCCTCGATGGCGGCTGCGGGGCCGGGCGTTTCGCGGAGATAGCGCTGGCCGATGGCGCGGAAGTCATTGCGCTGGACTTGAGTTCGGCGGTGGATGCGTGCCGCAAAAATTTGCAGGCGCATCCCAATCTCCACTGCGTGCAGGCCTCACTCTTCGAGTTGCCCTTCCGCGACCGGGCCTTCGACACGGTGTATTCCATCGGCGTCATCCAGCACACCCCCGACCCTCACCGCGCCGTCGCCTGCCTGTGCGAAAAGGTCGCGCCCGGCGGCCGGATCGGGCTGTGGATCTATGAGCGGGATTGGAAATCCTACATCGGCACCATCGGCTTTAAATACGCGCTGCGGCCGATGACCAAACACTGGCCCACCCCAAAATTGGAAAATTTCATCCGCGTCATGGAAGCCATCTGCTGGCCTGTGGTCCGCTGCGCCCGCCCGCTTGGCACCCTCGGGAAAGCGATCATGCGGATGCTCCCGCTCTCCTGCGCACATCTGCAAAAAGTACCGCTCTCCGACGAAGATTTCCGCGAATGGATCCGGCTCGATACCTTCGACATGCTCTCGCCCGCATACGATTCCCCGCAGCGCTACCCCGTCGTCGAGTCCTGGCTGGAAAAAGCCGGCCTGCGACCCGATCCCCGCCACCCGCACGGCGCTATTTCCATCACCGCCACCCGCCCGGCCGCAAGCGCTGCCGCAACTCAGAGATAGCAATCCGCCCAGACCTCGAAAGCGACAATGGCGTGGAGTTTGCGGGCAAAGTTGCGGCGGCCGGTGAGGTGGGCGTCCACGGTGCGCTGGAGGGCGGCGGGGTTGAGGAGGCCGCGTCGGGCGGTGCGCGCGGGGTTGGTGTATTCGAGCAGGAGCGCGCGGAGCGGGCCGCGGTACCATTCGTCAATGGGCATGCCGAAGCCTTGCTTGGGCCGGTCGAACAGGGATTTCGGCACGTGCTTTTCAAGGATTTGGCGGAGGATTTCCTTGCCGCCGCCGGACTGGGCGCGGGTGCGGAAGGTGAGCGTTTCCAAAAAGAACCGCTCGTCGAGGAAGGGGCTGCGCACTTCCAGTCCAACGGCCATGCTCGCGCGGTCCACTTTAGTGAAAATGTCACCGACCAGATACGTCTCCATGTCGGTGAGCATGAAGCGCTCGACCTCGGGGAACGCGCCGTAGCGATTCCACGCTTCGTCGAAAAAATCGGGGGAGGAAGTCACTTCGGGCGCGGTGAGGAGCGGGGCGAGTTCCGCCTTTTTCCACAGCGTGGAAAGCCAGCGGGCCAGCTCAGGCGGCGAGCCACTGGCGACGGCCTCGGCGCTTTTTTTCAGGCGGTCGCTGACGGGCAGACGCGAGAGCAGGCGGAGCAGCGCGAGCGCGGGCTGAGGGAGTTGGCTTTGCAGTTTCCGCGCGGCGGCGAACTGCCGGTATTTGTCGTAGCCGCAGAACAGTTCGTCGCCACCGTCGCCGGAGAGCGCGACGGTGACTTCGCGCTTTGTCTCGCGCGAAATGACGTAGCTCGGGAGAAAGGAATCGTCGCCGAGCGGCTCGGTGGCGCGCCCGAGGATGTCGGCGAAATCGGCGATCAGCGACGCGCCATCGACGGCGATCTCGTGGTGCTCGGTGCCGAGATGCCGGGCGATCGCCGCCGCGGCGTCGGCCTCGGAGCGCGCCGAGCCGGTGAAGCCGACGGTGTAGGTTTTCAACCGACCCGGAGTGGCCTGCTGCGCGAGCGCGGCGACGAGGCTGGAATCCACCCCGCCGCTGAGAAAGCAACCAAGCGGCACGTCGCTCACCAGCCGCGCCGTGACCGCCTGGCGCAACGCCTTTTCCAAAACCCCGGCGGCTCCGGCGACGGTCCCGTCCGCGGGATCGGCGGGGGGCTGCGTCGGGAGGGAAAAGTAGCACTGCAACCGCAGTCCGTTTTCGTCGAAGCGGCCGAAATGGCCCGACGGCAACTGCTGGATTTCGCGGAAGATCGTCCGCGGGCTTGCCACATAACCAAACTCGACATACTCCCGGAACGCCGCGGGCGAAATCGTCAGCGAGACCGCCGCCAATTGCCGAAACACGACCAACTCCGACCCGAAAATCATCGTGCTCCCGCTGGCGAAAATGAAAAATGGCTTCTTGCCGAAAGCGTCGCGCGCAAAGACCAGCGACCGCGCGCGCCGGTCCCAAATCGCGAGGGCGAACATCCCGTGCAAACGCGCGAACAATTTCTCGCCCCAGACCGCGTAGCCATGCAGGAGGATTTCCGTATCGCTCTGGCTTTGAAACACGCGACCCAGCGCTTCGAGTTCCGCGCGGAGCGTCTGGAAGTTGAAAATTTCGCCGTTGAAAACCACGACGAGATCGCCGCTCGCATCGTGCATTGGCTGGCCGCCGCGCGGCGAAAGATCGATCACACGCAACCGGCGATGGGCGAGTCCGCAGTGGTCATCGGCCCACACATTTCCCTCGTCCGGCCCCCGGTGCGCAAGCGACTGCTCCATCCGCCGCAGGTCAGCGGGCGGCGGAGACTTTTGAAAATCGACGTAACCGGCAAGGCCGCACATAGGAGGAAGGTAATGATCGAATCCCGCGCCGATGCAAAGCAAAGTCGCCGCCGATGATCCCACCCACGCCCCAACGCGTCCTTTACGTCCACAACAGCGCCGACATTTACGGCGCGAGCCGGTCGCTGGTGCGGCTGATGCGGACGCTGGATCGGCGGCGCTTTGAGCCGCTGGTCATGCTCCCGGCGGATGGGCCGCTGGCGGCGCAGGTGCGCGCGACGGGCACGCGGGTGATCGTTTTTCCCGGCCTCAGCGTGATCACGCGCGACGTTTTCCGCTCGTGGAAGTTGCCGATTTTCCTGCTCGGCATCCCGCTCTCGGTGCTGCGGGTGTGGCTGATTTTGCAGCGCGAAAACATCGAGCTCGTCCACACGAACACCGGCGTGATCGTGTCGTCCGGCCCGGCGGCGTGGCTGGCGGGCGTGCCGCACGTGTGGCACATCCGCGACTGGTTTCAGGAGTTCCGCGGGTTCTGGCGCTATTACCAAATGTGGATGCAGGGTTTCTCGGATCGCATCATCGCGGTGTCGGGGGCGATCGCGGAACAGTTTAGCGACCGGCGGAAGGTCCGCGTGATCAACAACGGCTTCGACCTCGCGGAGTTCGTGCTCGACGACACAGGGCAGCGCGCGGCTTTCCGTGCGGAGCACCAGCTCGGCGACGGGCCGGTGGTGGGCTGCGTGGGGCGGATCAAACTCGTGCGCAAAGGCCAGGAGGTGCTGCTGCGGGCGGCGGCCATTTTGAAAAAGCGCGGGGTCGCGGCGAAGTACGTGATCGTCGGCGCGCCGTTCCCCGGCAACGAGGCGCACCTCGACGTGCTGCACGAGATCGTGCGCGAGGGCGGACTCGGGGACGACGTGGTTTTCACCGGCGAGATCGCCGACCCGCGCCCGGCCTACGCGGCGATGGATGTCTTCGTGCTGCCGTCGGCCCAGCCGGAGCCGTTCGGCGGCGTGGTCATGGAGGCGATGGGCATGGGCGTGCCGGTCATCGCCACGAACATCGGCGGCTCGCTGGAGCAGGTGGCCGACGGCGAGACGGGCTACCTCGTGCCGCCCGGCGATCCGGCGGCGCTCGCGGAAAAGCTGGAGCCGCTCCTGCGTGACGCCGAATTGCGCGCGCGGATGGGCGCGGCGGGACGGCAGCGGATCGCGGAGCGCTTCACGGTCGGCGGGATGGTGGAGAAAATCGTGCGCGTGTATGACGAGTGCAACGGCACCGTGGACGCGGGACCGCAGCCGGCGCGCATTCTTTTCGTGAACAACAGCGCGGACATTTACGGCGCGAGCCGGTGCCTCGTGCGGCTGCTGGAGCGCCTGGACCCGCAGCGCTTTCAAGGCGTGGTCGTACTCCCCGAGCACGGTCCGCTGGAGGAACTGCTCCAGCGCACGGGCGCGGAGGTGATTTTTCTGCCGCAAGTCAGCGTGATCACGCGCGGTGTTTTCCGCTCGTGGCGGCTGATTCCGTTCCTGCTCAATCTTCCGCTCACCATTTTCGCGATGTGGCGGTTGGTGCGGCGCGAGCGCATCGACCTCGTGCACACGAACGCCGGCGTGGTGCTTTCCGCCGGGCCCGCGGCGTGGCTGGCGGGCGTGCCGAGCGTGTGGCACATCCGCGATTGGTTTCAGGAGTTCCGTTCGTTTTGGGCGCTCTACTCGCGCTACATCCACGCGTTTTCGGATCGCATCCTCGCAGTGTCAGGGCCGATCGCCGGGCAGTTCCCGTCCGCGTTTGGCGCGACGGTCGTGCATGACGGTTTTGAGCTGGCGGAGTTCGCGCTCGACGACCCGGAGGCGGGGGCAAAATTCCGCGCGACCTACGGGCTCGGCACGCAGCCGGTCATCGGGTGCGTGGGGCGCATCAAGCTCATCCGCAAAGGGCAGGAATTCCTGCTGCGGGCGGCGGCGATTTTGAAAAAGCGCGGCGTGACCGCGAAATACGTGATCGTCGGTGCGCCGTTTCCCGGCAACGAGTCGCACGTCGAAGTGCTGCACGGCATCATCCGCGAGGCCGGGCTCGGCGACGATGTGATCTTCACCGGCGAAATCCCCGACGCGCGTCCGGCCTACGCGGCGATGAACATCTTCGTGCTGCCGTCGGCACAACCGGAGCCGTTCGGCGGCGTGGTCATGGAGGCGATGGGCATGGGCGTGCCGATCGTGGCCACGAAAATCGGCGGCTCGCTCGAGCAGGTCGCGGACGGCGAGAGCGGCTTCCTCGTTCCGCCCAGCGATCCGGCGGCGCTCGCGGATAAGCTCGAGGTTTTGCTCCGCGATCCGGCGCTCTGCGCACGCTTCGGCGCGGAGGGCCGCCGGCGGATCGACGAACTTTTTACGCTGAACGGCATGGTCGAAAACATCGTCCGCGTTTATGAAGACTGCCTTGCTGATACCCGTTGATGGATTTCCTCAGCCACCTATAACCACCTTTGAATCCAATGCGCTCCATCCCTGATCATCCAGCGAACCGGCTTCCGCTTCGGCGCGAGGATTGGGAGCGGTTCGGCGTGGTGCATGCCTGGCTTTTTGGTTCCCGCGCGAGAGGTGAAGCGGAACCCTCGAGCGATTGGGACTTCCTCGTGCAGTTCGCTTCCCCTCCAGATTTCAGCACTTTCATGGGACTGAAAGAGCATCTCGAAAAAGTGCTCGGCGGGCGGGTGGATGTGGTCTCCCGTGCGGCGTGCAAAGCGCGTTTCCTCGCGGCAATTGAGGCCGAACTGCTCGATGTCGCGTGAACCGCAGCTTCGTCTGGAAGACATCATCGAAGGCTGTGATCGCGTCGCAGGCTACATTGCTGGCTTTGACGTTGCGACATTCGGTGCTGACTCGAAAACAGTCGACGCCGTCATCCGTCAGTTTGAGATCATCGGAGAAGCCGTGAAAAATCTGCCCGAGGAACTCAAGCAAAGGGAACCCGGCATTCCCTGGCGGCAGATTGCGGGATTCCGCGATGTGCTGGTCCATTCCTATTTTGCGGTCGATGAATCCGTGGTTTGGGATGCCGCCAGCGGCAAGGCACCCGAGCTACGGGAAGCGTGTTTGCGACTGACCCGCCGATGAACCCGAACCCCATCGTCCATCTCAGCCACCTCGAAGGCACCAACTACGCGCCGGTCGTCGAGGAGACGCTCACGCAGATCGGCTTCTTTGAAACCGTCGCGCCCGGGGCGCGCGTCTTTCTCAAGCCAAACCTCACGTTTCCGCAATTCCGGCCCGGCGTGATGACCTCGCTGGAATGTTTGCGCGCGGTCACGCTGTGCCTGCGCGGGCGCGGCTATCGCGTGGTCATCGGCGAGGCCGACAGCGGCGGCTACAACCGCTTTTCGATCGACGAGGTTTTCAAAGGCATGGGCATCGACCAGCTCGCCGCCGAGACCGGCGCGGAGATTGCGAACGTGAGTTTCACCGAGCGGGAGTGGCTGGAAGTCCGCGCCGGCTGGCGAACTCTGCGCGTGCCGGTGCCGCGGATGATGCTCCGCGAGATCGACGCGTTCATCACGCTCCCCGTGCCGAAGATCCACATGAACACGCAGGTCTCGATGTCGATCAAGAACCAGTGGGGCTGCATCCAGGAGCCGACCGAACGGCTGAAGCTGCACCCGTATTTCGCGGAGACGATGTACGAGTTCAACCGCCGGCTGCCGCACGCCTTTTCGCTCATCGATGGTCGCTTCGGACTGAACCGCACCGGCCCGATGCTCGGCGACGTGGTGGACATGAATTTCCTCCTCGGCTCGAACGACCTCGTCGCCGCCGACCGCGTGTGCTGCCGCATCATGCAGATCGACGAGGCGCGCGTGAAATACCTGCAATACTTCCGCTCGCGCGGCTGGTGGACGCCGTTTGAAAACATCCGCCTCAACGCCGACCTCGCACGTTTTCAAAAGGAGAAATTCTACCTCGTGCGGAAGTGGACCGACTACCCCGGCCTGATCTGTTTCAACAACGCCTTCCTCGCCTGGCTCGGCTACCACTCGCCGCTCGCGGGCTTCGCCCACTGGCTGCTCTACCTCTTCCGCGAGCCGTTTTACGAATATGACAAGGAGAAGGAAAAACTCCGCAGCGGGACAAAACTATGAGTCTTTGCCACGAGAAAACTCTGACTCTCCATTTCGTTAATTTGGCGAAATTTGGTAATTCCGTTCTGCCTTTTCAGGACGGAATTAACGGAATTCTGCCAAATTAACGGAAAGAACTTTTCGCCCAACGATTCCCCTCGATGTCCTTTCTCGCTCGCACCGTCCGCCGCCTCGTGATCGCCCTTGCGCGGAGCGTGGGGTCACAGGTCGTGAACGCGGAAACGGGCGAGGCGATTGGCCGCGCGTTCGTCATTCCGTGGCGGGGCCGGATCGCGGTCATCGGTCTCGACGCCGAGGTGAAGCCGGTCTTCCTGCCGCAAACGCGGATGACTTACTGGAAACAGGACATCGGCTTTGTGCTCCACTCGCCGCCCAATTTTCCGCATGAAGCCCGTCCTCAACGTCATCCTCACCCACCAGCCCGCTAGCGCCGTCGCGGTGATGTTGGCGTGGTGGAAAAAGTGCGTCCCGCCCGAGAGCATCCTGCTCGCCTGCGGTGGGTCGCCCGCGGATTTCGAGGCCATCCCGCACGCGGCGAAAGTCTTTGTCGATGAGCCGCGGCTCCGCACGCGCGATCACCAGCGCGAACGGCAGAGCTACGGCAGCGTTTTCCGCGAAGTCGCTGCCTGGAGCGGGACGCCGGACTACGCGCACATCCACTTCGCGGAGTATGACCACCTGCCGCTCGTCGATGACCTGAACCAGCGGCAACTTGCCCTGCTGGCCGGGGAACACGCCGACGTCCTCGGCTTCCAACTGCGCCGCGTCGATGGCACGAACTGCGTCCATTACCTCGCCCATGCCGCGGAGCCGGCGTTCGAGGATTTTTGGCGAAAAATCACCTGCCGCGCGGATCCCCGCGTCGTCCTGAGCATGATCGCGACCGGTTCCTTCTGGACCCGCGACGCCTTCGAGGTCGTTGCCGCCACCCCCGAGCCGCACCCGATGTATGTCGAAATTTTCCCCCCCACTGTCGCCCACCACCTCGGCTACCGCCTCCGCGACTACGGCTCGCAATCCCGCTTTGTCCGCCACCTCGGCGACCGCCTCTCCGAGATCGAAACCGCCCGCCAAAGCGGCGCGTGGACCCTGCACCCCGTGAAAAGCGGGTGGAAGTAAGGGCCGACCCCTCCCCAGTTTCAAGACCGCACCGAGATGGTGCGCGATACAGGGTTCGAACCTGTGACCCCCTCCGTGTCAGGGAGGTGCTCTACCACTGAGCTAACCGCGCTTTTTCTCGAAACGAGGGTGGAAAAGTAGGCAGGCCGCCGGACGATGGCAAGCGGTGTTTACGGCGCGGCGGGCGGGCAGATTTGCCGCGTGTCATAACCGGGATTCCCGTTGTCGCGGCCCGTCGCCGCGGCTACCAATCCGCCCGCCTATGAAAGCCCTCGTCAAAGCAAAATCCGAACGCGGCCTCTGGCTGCAAGACGTACCCGATCCGAAATGCGGCCTCAATGACGTGCTCATCGAGGTGCTCCGGACCGGCATCTGCGGCACGGATCAGCACATCTACAATTGGGATGCGTGGGCGCAGAAAACGATTCCGGTGCCGATGGTCGTCGGCCACGAATTCGTTGGCAAGGTCATCGCCACGGGCGAAAACGTGAACGACTTCTTCGCCGGCGAGATCGTGAGCGGTGAAGGGCACGTGGTCTGCGGGCGCTGCCGGAACTGCCTCGCGGGACGCCGCCACCTCTGCGCGCACACCAGTGGCATCGGCGTGAACCGGCCCGGCGCTTTCGCCGAATACCTCGCGCTGCCCATGACCAACGTCTGGCACCACCGCACCGGCATCGACCTCGATGTGGCCAGCCTCTTCGACCCGCTGGGCAACGCCGTCCATACCGCGCTCTCCTTTCCGGTGCTCGGCGAGGACGTGCTTATCACCGGCGCGGGGCCCATCGGACTGATGGCCGCCGCCGTGGTCCGCCACGCGGGCGCGCGTTTCGTAGTCATCACCGACGTGAACGAGCAGCGCCTCGCGCTCGCGAAAAAGATGGGCGTCGATGTGGCGCTCAATGTCAGCAATGGCGCGCTCGCCGACGTGCAAAAACAGCTCGGCATGACCGAGGGTTTCGACGTGGGGCTCGAAATGTCGGGCAATCCCGCGGCCTTCCGCTCGATGATCGACGCGATGTGCCACGGCGGAAAAATCGCCATGCTCGGCATCCCCAGCGAGGAGATCGCCATCGACTGGAGCAAGGTGGTTTTCAACATGCTGACCATCAAAGGCATCTACGGCCGCGAGATGTACGAGACGTGGTACAAGATGACCGTGATGATCCAGAGCGGCCTCGACATCGCGCCCGTCATCACCCACCGGCTCCCCTACTCCGAATTCGAGCAGGGCTTCGCCGCGATGCGTTCGGGCGATTGTGGAAAAGTGGTCCTCGACTGGACCGCCACGCGCTGAGCCGTCGCATAATCTTCCTCTTCCTCCTTCCAGATTGAGGAAGATTAAGAGGAAGAGGATGAACCGGCTTCCGCCGCGCGGACCACGCGCGCCGGATTTCCCGCCACGGTGCAGCCCGGCGCCACATCGCGCGTGACCACACTTCCTGCGCCCACCACCGCGCCCGCGCCGATGGTGATGCCGGGCAGCACGATCGCCCGCGCCGCCACCCACGCGCGGTCGCCGAGCGTGATCGGCGCACTCGTCAGCGGAAAACCCTCGCGCCGGTGATCGTGCGACGCCGAGCAAAGGAACGCCTTTTGTGAAACCACCGCGCGGACACCGAGCGCGATCGGGGCGACATTGTAAATCTCCGCCCCGTCGCCGATCGCCGCCCCGTCTGCCATCGAGAGATGCCACGGAGCCCAGATGACGGCGTCGGCATAGACCAGACACCCCGCGCCGATGCGCGCACCCCACATCCGCAGCAGCAGCACGCGCCAGGCGTGGAGCGGACGCGGCGTCCAGCGTGCGAGCAGCAGCCACGAGAGCTGCCACAGTCCTCGGGCGAGACGTTGGGTGAGGGAGAAAGACGAAGTCATCAGCGAAACAGGCGGACGAAACCGGGGAGATTGTCCGCTGCGCTTGGGAAGTCAAACCACGCCGCATCCGCACCGCGGCCTTGCCCGCCGATACTGAACGCATCACCCTCCAGGCTGTCTCATCCCGCTCTCATGACCCGCACCGCCTTCTTCACCTTGCTCACCGCCCTCGCGCTGGCGCCCCTGCCGGTGCGGGCGCAGGCCGATTCCGCCCCGTTGCCCCGCGTCGCTCTCAAGCCCATCAAGTTTGTCGCATACGACCTGCCCAACGGCCTGCACGTCATCCTCCACCAGAACCGTGCTGCGCCCGTCGTCTCGACCTATGTGCTCTACCATGTCGGCAGCAAAAACGAGCGGCCCGACCGCACCGGCTTCGCGCATTTTTTCGAGCACCTGATGTTTGAGGGGACGGAAAACATCCCGCGCGGGAAGATCGACAAATACATCTCCGGGGCCGGCGGCAACCTGAACGCGAGCACCTCGTTCGACCAGACGGACTACTTTTTCAACCTGCCCAGCAACCAGCTCAAGCTCGCGCTCTGGATCGAAAGCGAGCGCATGCTGCACGCGAAGATCGACGAGACGGGCGTGGAGACGCAGCGCAAGGTCGTGAAGGAGGAGAAGCGCCGCAGCTACGACAACCGGCCGTACGGTTCGCTCTTCGAGGAACTGGCGAAGCTCGTTTTCAAAGGCACGCCCTACGCGTGGGTGCCGATCGGTTCCGCGCAATACATCGACGAGGCCAAGATCGAGGAGTTCCGCGATTTTTGGAAAACTTACTACATCCCGAACAACGCCACGCTGGCCATCGCCGGTGACTTCGATCTCGAGGCAACGAAGAAGCTGGTCGCCGAATACTTCGGCCCAATCCCGCGCGGCAAAGCGATCGAGCGTCCGAAGATCGAGTTGCCGCCGCAGACCGCGCCGGTGAAGCACGATGTCCTCAAGCCGAACACGCCGCTCCCCGCCACCATGCACGCGTGGCGCGCGCCGAAGGAAACCGACCCCGACGCTTACGCGCTGGAACTGCTCGGCAACATCCTCAGCTCGGGCCGCAGCTCGCGGCTCTACAAGCGGCTCGTCGAGAAAGAGCAGGCCGCGCTCGATGTGCAGGCGTTTCCTTATTTGCTCGAAAGCGCCGGGATGCTCGGCGTCCACGCGGTGGGCCAGCGGGGCGTGGCGCTCGACCAGCTCGATGCGCTCATCGACGAGGAAGTCGAGCGCGTGAAAAAGGACGGCGTGACCGAGGAGGAATATCAGAAAGCGCGGAACCAGCAGGAGGCGGCGTTCGCCAGCAGCTCCGGCGCGATGAGCACCCGCGCCAAGAACCTCGCCCGCTACCACCTGTTTTACGGCGACGCGAATCTCATCAACACCGAGCTGGACCGCTATCTCGCGGTGAAACGCGAGGATCTCCAGCGCGTGGCCAACAAGTATCTGACCAAGGAAGGCGTGAACGTGCTGCGCTTCCCGGTGCCCGCCGCCCCTGCGGGAAAATGACGAATGACGAATGCAGAATGACGAAAGAATGTCGAAACCCGAACCCATCATGAATTGCTCTGCTTTGCCTTGCCCGCTTGTCCGAAAGTCATCACGCCGCTGGTCATTCCCGCTTCGTGCTTCTCTCGTCATTCTGCATTCGTCACTCGTCATTTTCTCCGCCTCCGCCGCCATCGACCGCACGAAAAAGCCCGCGCCCGATCCCGCGCCTGCCGCCTCCTTTCCCGACTACAAAACCGAGACGCTGCCCAACGGCCTCAAGGTTTTCGTCATTGAGGACGACCGCAAACCCACGGTCACCTTCCGGCTCGTCATCCGCAGCGGCTCGATCTTCGACGGTGCGAAAAACGGCACCGCCAAGTTTGTCGCCGAACTCATCAACCGCGGCACCGCCAAGCGCGACGCTGCGGCCTTCGCATTGGAGACCGACTCCATCGGCATGGCCCTCGAAGCGGACGCCGGACCTGATTCCATCGGCATCTCCGCCGGCGGGCTGACCAAATACACCGGCAAAATTCTCGACCTTTTCACCGACGCCGTTTTCCACGCCGCCTTCCCCGCCGAGCAGTTTGCCAAGATTCAGCGACAGTCGCTTTCCGCCCTGGAGGAGGAAAAGCAACAGCCCGCCAAACTCGCGGCCAAGCTCACCGGCAAGGTCCTTTACGGCGACCATCCCTACGGCGCGTATCTCACGCCCGCCGCCGTGCAGGCCATCACGCGCGACGACCTCATCGCGTTTCATCGCGAGCACTTCGTGCCGAACAACGCCACCCTCGCCATCGTCGGCGACGTGAAAACCGCCGACATCCTCGCCGAGATCAAGCGCGCCTTTGGCGACTGGAAACCGGGCGATCCGAAGAAGATCAAAATGGCCGCGCCACCCGAAATGCGCGGCGTGACCATCCATCTCCTCGACCGCCCAGGCTCCGTGCAGTCGAACATCGTCATCGCCCGCCCCGGCCCCGCCCGCGCCAATCCCGACACGCCCGAACTCAACATCCTCAACGCCACCCTCGGCGGCGGATTCAGCGGCCGCCTTTTCCAAAACCTCCGCGAGAAACACGGCTGGACCTACGGCGCCTACTCCGCCTTCAGCATGCTGAAACACGGCGGCGCTTTCCAGGCCCACGCCGAGACGCGCAACGAAGTCACCGCGCCCGCCATCATCGAGACGCTCAAGGAATTCGCCCGCCTCGGCGACGAACCCATTCCCGAGGACGAGATGGCCCTCCAGCGCCAGTACAACGTCGGCAACTATCTCCTCTCGCTTGAAAGCTCCGCGCGCACCGCCCAGCGCGTCCAGGACATCGACCTCTACGGCCTGCCCGCCGACTTTTACAAAACCTACGCCCGCCGCATGGCCGAGACCACGCCCGCGCAGGTGCAGGTCCTGGCAAAAAAACACCTCAACCCCACCGACCTCGCCATCATCGTCGTCGGCGAAGCCAAAGAAGTGCAGCCCGCGCTGGAGAAGATCGGGAAGGTGACGGTGTACGATCAGGACTTAAAGCCCAGCGCCCGCTAAACCGAGGGCCAAAGCGGGCGCGAGGCTTCAAGGACTCCTCCGCGGCGCGAGGCCAAGGAGGCGGTGGGGAAAGGATGTGGGCCTATGCACTCTTGCCATGGCCAGCCGCGCCACCTAGCGTGCGCCCATGACCACCGCCGTCGAAGCCATCTACGAAGACGGGTTGCTGCGACCGCTCCAGCCTCTCCATCTGCCCGAGCACACCTGCGTCATGGTTTCAGTCGAAACCTTGGAAAACGACGCCGAGCGCGCCGCTTGGCTGGCGCAATCCGCACGCCGTTTGCGCGCCGTGTGGGACGACGACGCCGACGACGTTTTCAATGAACTGCTCGCGCGATGACCTCGTCCTGCTGCCCATTCCGTTCACGGACCTGAGCAGCCGGAAAGTCCGCCCGGCGGTCGTCATCGGCTTCGGCAGTTATCCCCGCGATCTTTTCGTCGGCCCGCTCACCTCGCAACTCGCCGGTACCGCGTTCCCCCTCGCAGACTGGCGCTCCTCTGGCCTGAACGTCCCCAGCGGAGTCAAAGCCCAGCTTGCCACCGTCGAATCCTCCCTCGTCTTGAAAATCGTGGGCCGCCTCTCCAGCCGCGATCGCGCGACGCTTGACGGGCATTTGCGCCAGTGGCTGCGACTGTAGCCGCGTTTTCTAGCAGAGAGATGGTTGGACTCAGTCGCGAACGGCGGCACCTTTCCCGACCGGTCCGCTATGCCCATCCGCCGCCACTTTTGCCTCCCGCGCGCTGCCGCGCTTCTGGGGTGGCTTGTGCTCGCGGGCGGTGCGGGGTGGGCGGAGTCGGAGGGCGCGTCGTTTGCGCCGGGGGGCGTGGCGTTTGTGGAAAAGCACTGCGTTTCCTGCCATGGAAAGGAGAAGCAGAAGGCGGGGCTGGCGCTGCACGCGGTGCGCGATGATGGGGCGCTGCTGCGCGCGCGCAAGCAGTGGCGCGAGGTGCTGAAGATGGTGGAGGCGGGCGACATGCCGCCGGACGACAAACCGCAGCCAACGGCGGCCGAGCGCGCGGCGTTTGTCGCGTCGGTGAAGGCGGTCTTTTTCGCGGCGAACAGCGCCCCGCCCGACCCCGGCCGCACCACGGTGCGCCGACTGAATCGCACGGAATACAACAACACCATTCGCGATCTGCTCAACGTGGATTTCAAACCGGCGGCGGATTTCCCGAGCGACGAGGTGGGCTTCGGGTTCGACAACATCGCGGATGTGCTCTCGGTTTCGCCGGTGCTCATGGAGCGGTATTTGGACGCGGCGGAGCGGATCGCGGAGGAGGCCATCCCGCTCAGCGTGGCTCCGCCGCCGAAGCGCACGATGGCGGGCAAATACTGCGAGCCCGCGTCGGCCACCGTGCCGCAGGATCGCTTCCGCCCGATCAACGCGGCGCGCAAGGAGGCGATCCTCTCCGGGCCGCTGAACACGCCGGTGCGCTTCGCGGAGAAAGGCGAATACTGGGTACGCGCAAAACTTTACGCCGAAGGCCCGGCGAATGGGCCGGTGCGCGTGGCGCTGCTCGCCGCGGGGCCGAAGATCGCGCAGCCGTCGCCCGCCGCGGAACTCGCGAAGCTCGATGGCGTGGCGCTCGGGGCGGTGACGCCATGCCGGATTTTGAAGACGGCGGAGATCACCGCACGGGACGAAAAGCGCGCGCAGGTCATCGAGTTGAAAATCACCGGGACTCCGGCGATCGAGCGGATCGCGCTGGCGGCGTTCAAACCGCGCGCCGGGCAGGAGGCGCCGACGCTGCGCGTGGAGTTTCTCGAAACCGAAGGCCCGCTCGATACACGCACGCCATCGAACAAGGCGCTGATGACTTTCACCACCGACCAGCCGGAGCGCGAGCAGGTGCGCGAGGTGCTCACGAAGTTCGTCGGGCGGGCGTGGCGGCGGCCCGGCACGGAGGAGGAAATCGGGCGGTTGTGCGCGATGGTGGACTACGCCGTGGGGCACAACGAAGGCTGGGCGGGCGGGTTGCGGCGGGCGATCACCGCGGTGCTGGCGTCGCCGAAATTCATCTTCCGCCTGGAACCCGACGCGCAGCCGGAGAACCCCGGGCCGCATCCGCTCGATGAATTCCAGCTCGCGACGCGGCTCGCGTATTTCCTGTGGAGTTCCACGCCGGACGACACGCTGCTCCGCCTCGCGTGGGACAAAAAACTCACCGCCAATCTCGACGGCCAGGTGCGCCGGATGCTCAAGGACCCGCGCTCCACCGCGCTCGTGGATAACTTCGCGCTGCAATGGCTCCAGCTCGGGCGCCTCGCGGAACACAGCGCGGACCGGAAGACGTTTGCGAAATGGGAGCCGAAGCTCGCGGGCACGATGCTCGAAGAGACGCGCCGCTTTTGCGCCGAGATCCTGCGCGACGACCGCAGCGTGCTCGATCTGCTCGACGCGGATTTCACGTGGGTCGATCGGCGGCTCGCTGAGCTTTACGGGTTGAAGGTTCCCGGCGGCATCGACAAGGGCGAGTGGAAGCGCGTGTCGCTCGCCGGCACGGCGCGCGGCGGTCTGCTCACGCAGGCCAGCGTGCTCACGGTGACCTCGAATCCCACGCGCACCTCGCCGGTGAAGCGCGGCAAATGGGTGCTCGAACAATTGCTCGGCAACCCGCCGCCGCCGCCGCCGCCCGGCACGCCGTCGCTCGACGACGCGCAGCGCAAGGAACTGACCGGGACTTTCCGCGATAAGCTGGAGCAGCATCGCGCCGACCCGAAGTGCGCGGGCTGCCACGCCAAGATGGACGCGTTCGGTTTCGCGCTGGAGAATTTCGACGGCATCGGCCAATGGCGCGACCGCGACGAAACCGGCGCGCCTGTGGATGCCAGCGGTCAGCTCGGCACCGGGCGCAAGCTCAACGGCGTCGCCGATGTCCGCGCGCTCTTCCGTGATCGCAAAGAGGAGTTCACCCGCTGCCTCACGGAGAAACTGCTCATCTACGCGCTGGGGCGCGGCCTCGACTACTACGACGAGCCGACGCTCGACCGCATCCAGACCGCGATCGTCCGCGACGACTACAAGTTTTCCACGCTCCTGACCGAGATCGTGAAAAGCGATCCCTTCCGCCTCCGGCGCGGGAAGGCGCAGCAGACGCCGGAAGCGACCGCTACGCAATAAGACCGCCCGTCATCCTGAGCGCAGCGGGGGCTTTGCGCAGCGCAGTCGAAGGACCTCTAACTCCAGGCGGGGGCGGAGGCGGCGGGATGGTGGGTGTTTCAACCACGGATTTTCAGAATTCCGCCATCCGCGTCATCGGTGAAACCCGTGGTTTCTTCTCCGTCCTCCCACGCCTCCGTCCCCGCCTGGAGTTAGAGGTCCTTCGGCTCCGTTCCCGCCCGCCTGCGCCCGCCGGGAACTACGCTCAGGATGACCGTTGGATGGCGCGCGCAAATGTGCGATGGAAGCGCGTCATGAAAACGCCGCTCCTTTCCCGCCGCACGCTGCTCCGCGGACTCGGGACCGCCGTGGCGCTGCCGTGGCTGGAGGCGATGGGGCGGTTCTCGGCCTACGCCGCCGAAACCCCCGGCCGGAAGATCCCCAACCGCCTCGCCTTTCTCTACGTGCCGAACGGCAAGGACATGCCGAACTGGACGCCCGGCGCGGAGGGACGGCTCACCGATTTACCGCCGATCCTCAAGGCACTCACGCCGATGAAAGACGACCTGCTCGTGCTGAGCGGACTCACGGCGGACAAGGCGCGTCCGCACGGCGACGGCGGTGGCGATCACGCGCGGGCGATGGCGGCGTTCCTCACCGGCGCGCAGCCGCGCAAGACGGACGGCTCGGACATTCGCGCGGGAACGTCCGTGGACCAAATCGCGGCGCAGCGCATCGGCGAACTCACGCGGCTGCCGTCGCTGGAAATCGGCGGCGAGGCTGGGAGCATGGCGGGGAGTTGCGACTCCGGTTACGCGTGCGTTTACAGCTCCACGGTTTCGTGGAAATCGTCCACGCAACCGCTGCCGAAAGAGGTCAATCCGAAGCTCGTCTTCGAGCGGCTCTTCGGCCAACCCGGCGGCCCGGAGCGGGCCCGCCGCGCCCTCGCGCGCAAGAGCGTGCTCGATTTCATCCGCGACGATTCGCGCGCACTGGTGGCCAGTAGCGGGGCGGGCGACAAACAAAAGCTCGACGAATATTTCACCGCGATCCGCGAGATCGAACTCCGCATGGAGCGCGCAGCCAAAATGCCCGGCCTCAATGTGCCGCCCGGCGTGACCCCGCCCGCCGGCCAGCCCTGCAACTACGCCGAGCATCTGCGGCTGATGTGCGACATGCTGGTGCTGGCCTTCCAGGCCGACGTGACCCGCGTGTGCACGTTTGTTTTTGCCAATGAAGGCAGCAACAAAAGCTACCCCGACCTCGGCGTGAACGAGGGCCACCACGAGCTTTCGCATCACGGACGCGACCCGGAGAAAATCCGCAAGGTGCGCGCGATCAATGAATTTCACGTGGCGCAACTCGCCTACTTACTCAAGCGGCTCAAAGGCATCCGGGAGGGCGACGGCACGCTGCTTGACCACTGCATGATCGCCTACGGCAGCGGCAACAGCGACGGCGACCGCCACAATCACGACAACCTCCCCATCCTCCTCGCCGGCGGCGGCGGCGGCACCGTCGCCACCGGGCGCCACGTCCGTGTGCCCGATGAAACGCCGGTGACGAATCTCTGGACCTCGCTGCTCGAACGCATGGACGTGCGCGTGCCGCTCGTCGGCGACAGCACCGGCACGCTCGCGGCGCTGCGGGGCTAGGGCTGCACCGGCGGATACCAGACGTAGAGCATGAGGTAAACGAGGACGCCGGTGACGGAGACGTAGAGCCAGAGGGGAGCGGTGATTTTGGCCCACTTCCGATGCCGGTCATAGCGGGCGCGGAGGGCCGGGATGACGGTGACGCAGACCAGCGGGACGATGGCGGCGGCGAGTGGGATGTGGGTGAAGAGGATGAAAAAATAGATCGTCTTGGGCCAGCCGGGGTGGGTGAAGAGGGTGGTGGGAACGTGAAAGTGATAGGTGAGGTAGCTGGCGAGAAAGAACGTGGAGGTGACCAGCGCGGCGATCATGCAGGCGGCGTGCGCTTGTTTGCGCTCGGCTTTGATGGCGGCGAGGCCGAGGCAGATGAAGACGGTGCTGAGCGCGTTGAGGCTGGCGTTGACGGCAGGCAGGTCGGAGACGGTCATGTGGTGGTTTGTTACGAGTCGGTCTTCCTCTTCCGCTCAATCCGTTCGCCCATCTGGGTCCGGGGCCGAGGAGGAAGAGATGGCCGCGCTGGTTGGGTTACTTTTCTTTGAGGAGTTTGCGGATGTCGCGGATGAGGTCGGTCACGCCGGCGTCGGTGGTGGCTTCGTAGAAGCCGCGGATGGTGCCGAGGCGGTCGATGAGAATGAGGCGGGTGCTGTGGATGATTTGGCCACCGGGGGTTTCGGGCTCGGCGATGGGGAGTTTGAAACCGTCGCGGGCGACGGCGTAGATGTCGGCCTTGGGACCGGTGAGGAAGAGCCAGCGGTCGGTGGCTTGGAATTTCTCGGCGTAGAGCTTGAGGACATCGGGGGTGTCTTTCTCCGGGTCGATGGAGATGGAGACGAGGCGAAGGTTGGGCTCGGTGCCGAGTTGCTTCTGCACTTCGCTGAGGCGGCTGCTCATCATCGGGCAGGGGCCGGGGCAGGTGGTGTAGAAGAAATCGGCGACCCACACTTTGCCGGAGAAGTCAGCGAGGATCACGGTCTGGCCGGTGCGCTCGGTGAGGGCGAATTCGGGAACGTTCCAGTGCTTGGGCAGCACGGCTGGGCCGGGCGGTGTGATGATTTCAAAGGCATCTTCCTTCTTCCGACAACCCGCCAGCGCAACGGCAAGACAGCAAAATAGGAACGACTTTTTGACCACGGATTTCACGGATTTGAGTTTCTGAAAATCCGTGTCACCCGTGAAATCCGTGGTCAAAGAATTCATCGCCGCACGAGTTTCGATGCACGTTTTCAACGCTCAACCTTTCGTGAAGATCATCAGGCCGAGGATCAGCGGGAGGAAGAAGATCGAGGCGAGGAAGAGGGTGCGGGCGGTGGCGCGGGAACGCTCGAAGAGAAAACGGAGGGCGCAGACGAGCAGGACGGCATCGAGGAGCAGGCCGAGGACGAGGTAAAGCGGGCCGCTGAGGCCGGCGAAGTACGGGACCGCGGTGATGACGAGGAGCGCGAGGGTGTAGAGCAGGCTTTGCGTGGCGGTGGCGGAGCCGGTGGTGTCGTCGCGGCGGATCATGACGAAGCCGGCTTGCGCGTATTCGTGGCGATACATCCAGGCGATGGCGAGAAAGTGGGGCATCTGCCAGGTGAAAAGGATGCCAAAGAGCACCCACGCGCCGAGGTCGAGCGACGGCTGCGCGGCGGTCCAGCCGATGACCGGCGGGATGGCGCCGGAGACCGCGCCGACGACGGTGCAGAGCGAGGTGCTGCGCTTCAGCGGGGTGTAGAACGCGATATAGATGACGATGGTCGCGGCGGCGAGGCTGGCGGCGAGGGGGTTCGTGGTGAGCCAGAGCCAGGCGACGCCGATGACGCCGAGCGCGACGCCGAGCGCGAGGGCGACGGACGGTTTCATGCGGCCGGCGGGGAGCGGGCGGTCGCGGGTGCGCTCCATGAGGCGATCGACTTTGGTTTCGATGCGCTGATTGAGCACGGCGGCGGACGCTGCGGCGAGGGTGGTGCCGAGGATGGCGTGGACGAGCTTCAGCCAGTCGAGCGCGCCGGTGGAGGCCATGCAGAAGCCGACGAAGGTGGTGATGATGACGAGCAGGCTGAGGCGCGCTTTGGTCAGCGTCATCAGGTCGGTGAGCAAGCCCGGCTCGGCGAGATCGGGCGTGGCGGCGAGCGTGGCGGCGGCTTCGGCTTTCACGCGCGAACCTCCCCGGCCCCGGCGGTGAAGCGGCTGGCGCGCAAGGCCAGCAGCAGGCTGAGCGCGAGCACGGCGGCACCGTTCACGACGTGGAAGGTCGTGAGCGTGATCGGTTTCAAGTGAAGAATGACGGCCATGCCGAGGGAAAGCTGCACGAAGAGGAGCCCGAGCAGGCCGGTGGCCGGGCCGGTCAGACGCCGCTCGCCTCGGGCGCGACGGAGGACGACGCCGACGAGCGTGAGGATGAGGAGCGTCAGCACGAGCGCGCCAACGCGGCTGTGGGAGAAATGGAGATCGACGAAAAGGTTGTGCTCGTCGGGCAGGAAGCCGCCGTGGGGATCGGCTTCGGGGAAAGTGGGGATGGCGAGGCCGGCCCCGAGGTGCCGCAGCGTGGCACCGAGGATGAGCTGGCCGTAAATGGCGAGGACGGTCAGCCAGGCGAGGAACCGGACGGCAGAGAGGCGGACTCCGGGGAGTTTCCACGCGCCTTTGATCCAGCTCCGGGAAAGCAGTGCGGCGACGGCCACGAGCAGGCACAGTTCCGCCTGGGCCACGCAGCCGTGGACGATCCGCAGGATGAGCGCGGCGCGCAGGTTGTTGGCGGTTTCCAAAGTCACGCGCAGCCCGCCAAAGGTGGCCTGCAGGCAGACGCCGAGGAAGGCGGCGAACACCACCCAGCGCACCGCGCGCGAGGTGGCGGGAGCACGGCTTCCTGCCATCCAGAGCAGGGCGATCGCGAAGACGCCCGCGAAGGACCAGATGCCGACGTGCATGATGACGGCGGCGGGCAGGCCCGCGAGCTTCGCCGCGGGCGTGAACCCGGCGGCGGCGACGAGGGCGATGAGCAGCGGCCAGCCGTTGCGCCAAACCCAGGCGCAGAGAATCGTCGTGAGCAAGCCGAGCCCGGCGGCGAAAAGACGGTGCCCGTGTTCGAGGCGGACGGGCAGATCGCCCCACCAGCCCTCGGGGTTGAGCGAGCCGAAACTCAGCGGCCAGTCCGGCACGGCCATGCCGGCGTTGTGCGAGGTGACGAGGCCGCCGATGAAGATCAGCACGAAGGTCGCCGCCACGACGCCCTTCGCGTAGAGCGCGAGAGCGGGGTTGAAGGTGGTGGTGGTGGCGTTCACGGTGCGGCGGGCGCTTTGCCGGGGCGTTGAGTGTTCAGTGTTCAGTTTTCAGTCCCGATGCGGAGTCTGAATACTGAACACTGAATACTGCTCCGCCCTAGTGCGCGGCAGGAGCCGCGGCCGGGGCCGGCGCAGGCGCGGGAGTGGCCGGCCTCAAACTCGCCTGCTCTTTCATCCACGCGTCGAACTCCGCCTGTGTCTCGACTTTCATGATGGCGCGCATGGCGTAATGGCCGGCACCGCAGAGCTGGGCGCAGATGATGTCATACTCGCCAGCGACGATGGGCCGGAACCACATCGGGATCATTGTTCCAGGAATGGCGTCCTGGCACATGCGCATGTGCTGGAGCGAGAAGCTGTGGATGACGTCCTTCGAGGAGAGGTCGATGACGACGGGCTTGCCGTTGACGAGATGCATTTCGTTTTTGGAAATGACATCGTCCTTGCCGGCAGGATCGTTGGGATCAAGCCCGAGAGGGTTGGAGCCATTGAGGAAGCTGGTGTGAACGCGGCCGAAAATGCCGTCTGCTCCGGCGTAGTGGAAATTCCACGCAAACTGCTCGCCGACGGCGCGGACGCGCACGGCATCGGTCTCGGGTGGAAATTGGTCGCCGGTCACGCGTTTGCCCCAAAGCGGGAGGCCGAAACCGAGGAGGAGCACGGCCTCGACGAGCACGACGCTGAATTCGAGGTGGGCGGCGGCTTTGCTTTGCACGCCGCGGTAATCGGCCTTCGGGTTCCGCGATTTGTGAAAGCGGAAGATGGTGTAGAAGAAATAGCAGATCCAGCCAACGAAAAGTAAGGCCATTAACCAGTGGCAGAGCTCGAGCAGGTGATCGACGGTGCTGCCGTGCTCGGAGGCGTTCGGCAGGATTCCGAGGGCTTTGTTGATGCTGAACATAGAGTTACGAGTGGGCTCCGGTTTGCGATTCGGACTGGGAAAATTCGGCGTGCGGCGGGAGTGGCGAGTTGGCGCGCTTCATGAGCGTGACGCCGAAGGCCACGAGGAGCGCGAGGACCGTGCCAATGAAGCCCAGCAGGAGAAAAACGGCGGCGTTGCTGGCGCCGGCGAATCTGGAATTGGGATCGCCCATGCAAACCGTACAGGCGGCGGCCGTGGACGGGAACTGCGTCAGCGCGAGAGCCGCGGCGAGCCCGAGGAGGCGGGAGCAGGTGGAGCGTTTCATAGGATCAGCTTACGGGATTTTTTGAGAAAGAAGATGCCATAGAGCAGCAGCGCGGCGGCGAGCCCGGAGCAGGTCCAACCAAAGGCCGGAGCCAACCCGTTCACGAAGCCCCACGCCGCACAACCTGCGGCGAGCAGGAAGGCAATGATGATGAAGAAGATGTGGAAGCCTTTGAGGGACATGCCTAGTGGTGGGCGTGGGTGGTCCCGAAAATCGGGTCCACGTAGTTTAGTAACGTCAGGAGAAAAAGGCCGGCGACGAAGAACAGGGTGAAATAGAGAAACTTCCAGATCAACGGCTTCTCGCCTTTCAAGTGCATGAAAATCGCCGCGACGAGGCACACCTTAAAGGTGGCGACGATCATACCAATGATGATGTTCCAACCGTGGCCGCCGAACATTTTGTCGAAGTCCACATAGGACAACCAAACCGTGATGGCTGTGAAGACGACCAAAACGCCGCCGATTCCCCAGTAGAGTCCGAGGTGCATGTCGTGATGCGCATGGTCGGCGGGCGCGCCGTTATCGTGGGACGCTCCGTGCGCGACTTCTTTGCCGTGATCGTGGGATTGGCTCATGGGTTGACTTAGAGGAGGTAGAAAATCGGGAAGACGAAGATCCAGACGAGATCGACGAAGTGCCAGAACAGGCCGACGACCTCGACGCGGTTGGCGAGGTGCTCGGGGTTGCGCTTAAACATGTTCGCCCCGCCCTCGATCGGCAGCCAGAAGTAGAGCATGATGAGCACCCCCGCGAGGACGTGCAAACCGTGCAGGCCGGTGATGGTGAAATAGACGGCAAAGTAAGGGCTGTGCTTTGGGGCAAAGGCGCTCCACGACTCGACGTCCTGGCGTTGGATCGTTCCGTGCGTCTTCGTGGAACCTTTGTACCAGAAATGCGGCTTGTCGCTCTCGGGATTGGTCGGGTCGGCGTTGATCGGATCGAGGCCGAGTTCAAAGGTAACGAGCTTAAGGCCCGGAAGCTTTTCCAACTTCTCCGCAGTTGCTGGAGTTACTCCCGCACGCTCACTGCCATGCATCTTGGTGGAATGGATGGTCTGAACGCTGGGATCGTGGTGGGCGGCACCTCCGTGCCCACCCTCTTTGGCGATTTCGAGATCGTGCTTGGGCAGGAAGTTCTCGAGTTTCACCGAGGGCATTTCCTTGAGCTTCGCCGCGATCCGCTTCCGATCCCGTTCCAGTTCGCTGGTTATAGATTTCGATTCTTTGCCACTCTTCAGCCGATCATCAATCTGTTGGAGATTGGTTTCCAGTTCCTTGACGATGCCTTCCCAGACCTTCGGGTCATAGGTCATCGTAACTTCATGAAGGTGCCCGGATACTTCCACCCGCGGAGCGAGTTTCTTCCTCTTCATACCTTCATTATCGAGGTACGGCTCATACTTCGCGATCGCATCCTTTTTGATGAACGCGCCGAAGTGCTCGAACTTCTGGGGCCACTCGTAGGCCAGTTTGACGATGAGGAAGAGCGCACCGCAGAGGATCGAGATGCCCATCCAGAGTTTGTACTGCGAGAACTTCCGCATCTTCAGCGAAGCCCACGCCAGCACCACCGTGACCGAGGAAAGGATGAGAACGACGGTATTGGCCGCGCCGACGGGAACGTTCAGCAGACCGTGGGGCCAATAGCCGTCTTCGGCACCCATGCGGAGGAAGATGTAGGCGGCGAAGAGGCCGCCGAAGAGCATGACCTCCGAAGCGAGGAAGAGCCAGATGCCGAGCTTGGCGTTGTAAAGCCCGGTATCGGGACGGGCGGTGACTTCGTGCGGGATTTGCATGAGCGAAACTTAGTGGGCAGGCGCCGCGGCGGGCGGCGTGGGACTGTGGGGTTTGTCGGCTTTCGGCGCTTCGGTCTGCGGGGTGAAGTCCTTGTCCGCACCGGGGACGCTGTATTCGTACGGTCCGCGGTAGACGGTGATTTCCTTGGTGAAATTCCCGTGCGGCGGCGGGGTCGGCGTGTCCCATTCCACGGTCGTGGAATCCCACGGGTTGTCGCTGGCCTTGCGTCCGTACCAAATGCTCCAGCAGAAATTGATGATGAAAGGAATCTGCGCCAGCCCGAGGAGGAAGGCCGAGACCGACATGAAGTTATTCCATTGGATGACCGGCTTGATGATTTGCTCGTAGGTCGCTCCGCCGTCGTACCAGCGGCGATGCACGCCCGCCATACCTTGCAGGAACATCGGGAAAAAGATGCCGTTGATGAAGATCAGCGAGCCCCAGAAATGCAACTTGCCGAGGAACTCATTGAGCATCCGGCCCGTGGCTTTCGGGTACCAATAATAGACGCCCGCGAAGATCGCGAAAATCGTGCCCGGCGCGACGACGTAATGAAAGTGGCCGATAACGTAGTAGGTGTCGTGCAGGTAGAGACCCACAGCGTTAAAAGCCAGCGGGATGCCGGTCAGACCGCCGATGCCGAACATCGGCAGGAACGCCGTGGCGAAGAGCATGGGCACGGTGAAGCGGATCGAGCCACCCCAGAGCGAGAGCATCAACGCCGTGATCAGGATGATCGAGGGGATCGAGATTATGACCGTGGTGACCTGGAAAAAGGCGGACACTTTCGCGCCCATGCCGGTCATGTACATGTGGTGCGCCCAGACGATGAAAGAGAGGAAGCCCAGAACGAAAATCGCACCGACCATGGCTTTATAACCATAAAGCGGCTTGCGGGTGTTATTCGCGATGATCTCCGCGACCATGCCGATGCCGGGCAGGATGAGCACGTAAACCTCCGGGTGCGCGAGGAACCAAAAAAGATGCTGCCAGAGAATCGGGCTGCCGCCGCCGGACCACTGGGTGGTCGCCCCGTTCACGATCAGGCCGGTCGGCATGAAGAAGCTGGTATCAAACGCGCGATCCATGAGCTGCATGACGCCCGCGGCTTCGAGCGGCGGGAAGGCGAGCAGCAGCAGGAAGGCGGTGACGAACTGCGCCCAGACGAAAAATGGCAGGCGCATCCACGTCATGCCCGGCGCGCGGAGCTGGATGATCGTGGCGATGAAATTCACCGAGCCGAGGAGCGAGGCGGTGATGTTGAAAACCATGCCGGTGACCCAAAGGGTCTGGCCGTTCATAAAGACGTGGTTGAGCGGGCCGAGGTCGGCGATGCCGGAGAGCGGCGGATAGGAGGTCCAACCAGATTTGGCTGCGCCGCCCGGCACGACGAACGAGACCAACATGAAGAGGCAACTAATGAAGAAGCACCAGAAGCTCGCCATGTTGATGCGCGGGAAGGTCATGTCGATCGCGCCGATCTGGAGCGGCACGACGAAATTGCCGAACGCCGCGAACGCCACGGGTACGATGCCGAAGAACACCATGATCGTGCCGTGCATCGCACCGAAGGAATTGTAGCCGGTGGCGGTGAGCACGCCGGGGATGCCGTTGGCATCCGACTGGAACGCGCTCGAACCGAAGAGTGTCTGGAGCAGGCCGCCGATGTAGGGCACCGCCTCGCCGGGATGCGCGAGCTGCCAGCGCATGACCATCATCAGCATGAAACCGAACATGAGGAACGCCAGTCCGGTCACGCCGTACTGGATGCCGATCATCTTGTGATCGGTGGAGAAAACCCATTTCCGCCAAAAGCCGGGATCGTAATGATGGTCGTCGTGCGCGTGGGCATCGGGCGCATGCGTGAGGGCGGCGGTGGACATGGTGCGGAAGTTTCTAGTTGTTGCGGATGGCGGCTCTAAAACTGTGACGAATCGGCATAAAAATTACGCTTAGGCGCTCGGCGCAGATACGGAGAAAGGGCCGCATCGGATGGTTACTTGGCAGGCGCGTCGTCTTTCCAGGCATCGAGCTCGGCCTGGGTCCAGGGCGTTTTGCGCTCCTCATGCTTTTTCCGCGCGGCGGCAACGACCTCGGCGGTGACGGGCGCGGGCGTGTTGCCAAAATTCGCGCGGACGTAGGTCATGATGGCGGCGATCTTGTCGTCGGTCAGCGTGGCCTCCTGCGGCAGCATGATCTGGTTGTAGGGCTTGCCCTCGATGGTGAACGGGCCGGCGTTGCCTTTGAGGATGATGGAAGCGAACCGCTCCGCCGAGCCGTTGACATAAGGCGACTTGGCGATCGGAGGAAATACTGCGGGCAGGCCCAAGCCGGTCGGCTGGTGGCAGGCGACGCAGATCAGCATGTAATTCTTTTTGCCTTCGGCGAGTTGGTCGGCGGCGGCGTCTTGGGCGTGGGCGGAGCTGGCGAACGCGAGAGCGGCGGTCAATATGGCGAGGTTTTTGTTCATCATAAATGGAACGCTTGGGAAGGGATTTTGGTTGAGCAAAACTCGGGACTATCTGGCTGCTTCGACGGGCTTGGCGTCGCTGCCGTAAGCCTTCAATTCGGCCTCCGTCCACGGTGCGGTGCGGGCGGCGTGTTCCTTGCGCGCGGCAGCGACCACTTCGGGTGCGACTGCCACGCTGGTGTTGCCAAAGTTGGCCCGGACGTAGGTCAGAATCGACGCGATTTTCGTGTCGCTCAACATCGCTTCCTGGCCGGGCATGGCGTTGTTGTAAAGTTTACCATCCACGGTGATCGGCCCCGCCACGCCCTTGAGGATCATTGCGGCAAAGCGCTTGGGGTCACCGGTCACGTACTCCGTCTTGGCCAGCGTGGGAAAAACACCGGGCAGCCCCAGGCCGGTCGGCTGATGGCAGGCAACACAGATGGCCATGTAGTTCTTTTTGCCCTCGGCCATGAGATCGGGAGTGCCGGCCGCGGGTGCTGCGGCCGGGGCGGCACCGGCGGTGGGAACTGCGCCTCCGCCCTCGTCGGGGAAGTTGGCGGCGGCGGGAATCTTGAGCAGCTCGGCCTCGGTCCACGGGGCGGTTTGCGCCGCGAATTCCTTCTTCCCGGCGAGCACCTTGGCCTCGGAAATTTCCCCGCCGGTGTTGCCCCATTCTTTACGGATATACGAGGCCACGGCGGCGATCTTCTTCGGGGAGAGCTGCGCCTCCCAGGGTGGCATCGCGCCGTTGAACGGCTTGCCGTCCACAGTCATCGGCCCCTGAATTCCCTTGAGCAGCAGTGCAATCATCCGCTTTTCCCCGCCGTTTACGTACTCGGATTTGGCGAGATGCGGGAACTGCCCGGCGACGCCCAGACCGTTCGGTTGGTGGCACGCCACGCACTGGCCGTAAACACCCTTGCCCATTTCCGCGAGCGACTGCGGGGCCTCGGCTGCGCCACTTTTCGGGCCGGCTTTCGCAGCCTGCGGGAAGAGGAGCGCCGGTGAGCTTTCAAACTCGTTATAGACGTTGGCGCTGAGGCCGCCGTTGAAGACGCCAAAGTAGGTGCCAGCCCAGACCATCGCGCCGGCGCAGATGCCGGTAAGCCAGATCGGCATCGGGGTGACATCGGCGGAGGGCTCGGGCTTTTCGCGCTGCACGGAGGCGTGGACTTCCGTGATGTCCGCGCTTTCGCGGTAATCCACGCGGTCAGGGTTTTCCTTCATGGGTGAGGGATCGTTGGGCTGGCTCACTTGGCGGCGACCTCCGGTGCGGACCCCTTCACTTCCTTGAGCGGGTGGCTTTTATCGAGCGATAGGAGATAGGCGACGAGCTTCGTGGCCTCGGGTTTCGGCACGACTTCGTAGCCGGACTCCGGGGCGTTCGGGCCGGTCAGGTCGAGGGCGTCCACGGAGCGCTGGCCGCTGATCTTTTTGGTCTCAAAAAGGTAGCGGTAGGGCGGCATGTTCGAGCTTTTGATGACCGTGCGCGGGGCGTAGAGGTGGAGCAGATGCCACGAGGCATCGCGCTTCCTCGGCTTATAGGTCGCGTATTCGTCCTCATTTTCGTTCCGCCATTTCGGGGAGCCGAGATTCGCGAGATCGGGGCCGATGCGCATGCTGCCGAGGACCGGGGTTTTCTCGAAGATGTAGTCGCGCGCCACGGTGCGGCGCACCCCCCAGCCACGCGCAAGGTCGGCGCCGTTCTGCTCGTCGCGCACCTGTTGCGAGTGGCAGTAGAAGCAGCCTTCCGACTGATAGATGGCGCGCCCCTCTTCATGGCCCACGTTTTTCACCGGATAGATGTCCACGATTTTCCCCTCGTCTTCCGCGATCTGCGGCTGGAGCCCGCCGAGCTGCTGCTGCGGGAGCAGGACCAGCGCGTAGCAGGAAAGGGCGAATGACCCGATGATCCCGGCGAACAAATGGAGCGAGCGATTCATTTAGTGTTTCTCCTCCCCGATGGGTGCGAAGAGCGTGGGTTCCCCGCCCGGCTGGCCGATGCGGAAAAGCATGAGCAGAAAATGGAAGGCAAAGATCACGTGGCCCAGCGCGAGCATGACCCACCCGAGGGTCGCGCCGATATGATACCGCACGCCATCCTCGATGACCTGCGAGAAGATCATCCCCGGATCAGCCAGTGCCGCGCCGCTGGCGATACCGCCGACAGCGAGGGAGACGATCAAAGTTCCCGCGCCGTAGGCCACAGCGAGAAAGTGCCAGCGGATCATCGTGGAGGAGAGCCACTCGCACCCGACGAGGCGCGGCAGGATGTAGTAGATCGCGCCAAACATCACCATGCTGAAGAACGCGTAAAGCAGCAGGTGCGTCTGGGCGGACTGGAACAAAGTGAAGTGGACCACGCGATCAAACGACCGCAGCGAGGCGAGCAGTCCGACGACGCTGGCGATGGTGAAAGAGAGCGCGCCAAAGACGGTGAAGCGGATGGTCGGCGAGTGATAGACCATGTGGTATTGGCCATTCATGGTGAGCAGCAGATTGGCTGAAACCGTGGCGATCTGGACGATGAGCAGGATGGTGGCGGCGATGCTCAGCGTGACCATCCAGACGGGTAGTGGCCCGCCGCTCAGGCGCACCGCGCCGGTCAGCCCGGAGAAAAGGATGAAGGCCCAAAATCCCGTGGAGGCGAGGTGATAGCTATGCACCGGGCGATTGATGACTTTCGGGATGAGGTAATACGCGGTGGCGAGGCCGATGGCGGTGATGAAGACGTGGAGAAAATTCTGCGTGGCCCACGCGGCGACGAGACTTTGCACCACCCCCGTGACGCCGGAGAGCTGGATGGAGAGATGCGCGAGGCCAAACGTCCACGGGAACCAAAACAGCGCGGCCACCAAATACCACACCGAGATGTAGGCCGGAGCCTGGCGGCGGTAGCCAAAGAGCAGCGCGCCCCATAGCCCGACGAGCATGTAGCCGAAGAGCATGAGCACCGCGGCACTGCCGGGGATTTCCAGACCTTCGACGCCGGTCGTCTTGCCCGCAAGAATCTGTCCGATCCCGAGCGTGAGTCCGGCCTGCCAGAAGATCGCGCCGGTGACGAGGACGCCGGGCATTTTGATCTGCACGCGGCAAAGACGCGCGAGCAGCCAGATGGCGACGCCCATGCCGGAGAGCGTGGCCCAGCCGTAGGCGAGCGCGTTGTTGTAGGCGGGCAGGATGCGGCCGTAGGTGAAAATGGGGCAGTCAGCGAGGAAGCCGGGGCTGTGGAGCTGGATGGAAGAGATGAAGCCGAGAACCGTGGCGAGGAGCAGCCAGAGGATCGCGTTGCCGAAAAAGAAAAGCACCGGACCAGACGCGGAAGCGTCGATGGCGGCGCGCTCGGCAGCCTGCACCTGCGCGGCGCTGGGCGCGGCGGGTGCCGGGGCGTTCGTCGGAGTTGGAGCGAGGGCGGCGGCGGCGGTCATTTCGTTGGCTCGGGATTATCGGTCGGATTGGCCGGCGGGTCGGCGGGTGGTTCCGGGGCCGGCGCAGGCGGCGGAACAGCGGGCGCGGGCGCGGGTTCGACGGGTTTCTCGGGAGCAGTCGGGACGGGCGCGGGCTCGGCGGGCTTCGCCGGGGCCGGGGCCGCGGGTGCGGGTGCGACCGGTGCGGGCGCTGCTGGTGGTTCCGCAGCGGCCGGCTGGGCAAAGCGCACGGTGTCCGCGCCCTGCGGAGCGGATGGAAGCGCCGCGGGCGGCGGCTCGGCGGACTTCGGGTCGGCGACCGGCATGGGCAGCGGAGCTTCGACTTTGACCGACGACGGCGCGGGTTTTTTCGCCCTCAGGTCGGCGACGACCAGCTTCATCGCATCGGCGATCGGGACATGGACGGTGCCCTTCGCTTTGTCCACCCACCCCAGGGAATCGAGTTTGGCGTGCGCTTCGGTGTCGAGTTTCGTGCGCGCCTCCAGCCGCTGGGCGGCGCGCTTCGTTTCGACCTCATCGACCGGCTTGTACGAGGCCAGGCGGCCGCCAAAGACGAGGGCGACGACGCCAAACGCGGCAGCCGTGCCGAGAAAGACGACGAAGGAGTTGGGCGTGCGGTGGGAGGTTTCGGACGCCATATCAGTTGCTGAGTTTGATCGAGCCGAGCAGGCGGGGATCGCGCATCGGAAAGAGGTTCGATTTCACAAGATTCCGCAGGAAGAGCCAACCCATGAGACCGCCGATCCCGATGAAGGAGAACAAGTCGAACATGCTCGGGCTAAAGCCCCTGGGATGCAGCGCCGGCAGGACGATGACATACACGTCGAGGAGCTGCATGAGCAGGATCCAAACGGCGACGTGGTTGATGTACTTCGTCTTTTTCGTCGCCTGCATGAGCAGCACCGGAAAGGGCAGGAAGAAGCGCCCGATGACGAGGAACTGCGAGAGATACCACCACGACTCGGTGTTGCGGATGCGGAAGTAGATCGTCTCCTCCGGGATGTTCGCATACCAGATGAGCATGTATTGGGAGAAGCCGATGTAGGCCCAGAAAATCGTGAAGGCCAACATGAACTTACCCATGATGTGGTAGTGCTCGTTGTTGACCGTCTTGAGGTAGCCTTTCGACTTCAACCAAGTAATGACCAGCACGAGCAGCGACATGGAACTGCCCGCGGCTCCGGCGAAAATATAGACGCCCCACATGGTCGAGAACCAGTGGTAGTCGAGACCCATCAGCCAGTCGAAACCGGCGAACGAAATCGCGAGCGCGACGACGACGATGCCGCCGATGCCGAACTTCCGCATGACGTAGGTGTGCTTCGCCGCGCCATCAGCGTCCTGGGCGATGGAGCGCTTCGCGAGGGTGGACGAAACCCACCAGAGGAAGAAAAAGTAGCCCGCGGCCCGGCAGTAAAAGAAGGTCTGGTTCAGATAGCCGGACTTCGCGTCGAGGAGCGCATCGTCACCGGGTTGGAGGTTCCACCATTTCCAAAGGAACGGCGCGCAGACCAGCAGCGGCAGGAAAAGGAGCGCGAACCACGGCAACACCCGCGTGAGGTTTTCCATCTGCCGGCGAACGAGCACCGACCACTCGGAATCCGTGGCGTGCTGGAGGCTGGTCCAAAAAAGCGCCCCACAGGCAATCGTGAAGAAGTAAGCGAAGGCGAAGAGCCAGGAAAACGCGAACTGCTGCCGCGCGACAAAGAAGCCAATCGCGCTGACGCCGATGCCGCCGACGGCCGCGCCCAGCAGGATCTGCTGCAGGCCGCCGAGGTGCTTGGCGTCGAACTTCTCCGGTTCGGGCGGCGTGATTTCGTGAGAGTGATCGCTCATGGCTTGGCTTGAAGTTCCTGCTGTTGCGCCTCGGGCAGGTCCGCGAGCTTCACGCCCTGGCTTTTCTGCAGCGCCCGGAGGTAGGCGACGATCGCCCAGCGGTCCTCGATGGCGATCTGCGGTCCGTAAGCCCCCATGGTGTTCTTGCCGTTGGTGATCGTGGAGAAAAGCTGGCCGTCGGGCATCGCGCGGATGCGGTCATCCTGGAGGTTCGCGATGGCCGCGACGCCATACTGGCCGACGATGCCGTTCGCGAGGCCGGCTTTGCCGTGGCAGACCGCGCAGTGGATGTCGTAGCGCTCCTGTCCGCGCGGGATGAGCTTCTCGAGCTTAACCGTGAGTTCCACCGGGAAGCCGTCGCCGTAGCTGTCACCAAATTTTCCGGTGTTGTAATAGTCCGGCTGGTTGGCAAAGCCCGCAGGTTCAAACTCTCCGTTTTTCGCCCCGGCCTGGAGATAGCCGCCCTTCAGCGCGTAGCCCAGCGGGACGGTGCCCTCGACCGGCTTCCGCGCGGAATTTCCATCCGCGAAAAAGCCGCTCGGCGCCTGCGGCTGGTATTTCGGCTGGTGATCCATGTCCCGGAAAATTTCAATCGGTGGCCGCGGGCTGGGCGCGCCGCCGTGATCGAAACGCAGACCCGCCAGCGCGATGACGGCGACCGCGCCGAGAATGAAGGCGATGAAGAAGTAGCGGAGCATGGTCAGTCGTGAATGAGGGTGACGTGACTGCCGCCGACTTCCTCGAGCAGCGCGCGGGTCTTGGTCTCGGAAAACTTCGCGTCACGCGCCTCGATGACGATGAAGAAGCCGTCGTCTGTCACGCGCGCGAAACGCTCCCAGTTAAAGACCGGATGATACCACTTCGGGAGCTGGTTCATGATGAGCAGCGCGAAGACCGTGGTGAACGCCGAGAAGAGCACGGTCAGCTCGAACATGATCGGGAAAAACGCCGGCACCGCGGCCCAGTTGAAGGGCTTGCCGTGAACGATCATCGGGTAAATTCCCCACGAAGGGATGAAGGTCAGCAGCGCCGCCGTGAGCGTGCCGATGGCGCCGCCGATGAGCACCGGCGTGCTCAACCAAGACTTGCCGAGGCCCATCGCCTTGTCCATGCCGTGCACGGGGAAAGGCGTGTGCACATCCCATTTCGAGAAACCGGCGTCGCGGATTTTCTCCGCCGCTTTCATCAGTGCCGCAGCGCTCTCAAACTGCGCGCCGAGTCCGTAAATCTTGCGGTATTCAGCCATATCAGTGCTGGCCCTCCTTTTTCGGTTCGTGATGCGGATCGGCCTCCGGCGTGACGAGCTTGACCTCGAACATGCAGATCATCGGCAGGAAACGCATGAAGAGCAGGAAGAGCGAAAGGAAGATGCCGAACGTCCCGACGAACGTCCAAATTTCCACCCACGACGGCGAGTAGTGCCGCCAGGACGACGGGAGAAAGTCCTGCGCCAGCGAAGTAACGATGATGACGAAGCGCTCGAACCACATGCCGACGTTGACGAACATGCAGACGGTCATGACGGCGATGTAGTTCGTCCGCATGGATTTGATCCAGAAGAGCTGCGGCGAGATGACGTTGCAGAACATCATCACGTAGTAGGCCCAGGCGTACCAGCCGGGGTTGTCGATCCCCATGCGGGCGCTGAAAAAGGTGAACTTCTCGAACATGTTGCCCGAGTAGTAGGCCA
>CAYQBV010000012.1:0-32745 GCA_964415705.1 uncultured Chthoniobacter sp.
GTCCGCATCCTCGGCGCCATCACCCCCGAGCGCCTCCGCATCCTCCGCGAAGCCGACGCCATCGTCGTCTCCGAGATGAAAGCCAGCGCCTGGTACTACCGCGTCTGGCAGAGTTTCGCCGTCCTGCTTCCCGTGAAAAGCGTGGGCGTCATGGGCGACGAACGCACCTACGAAAACACCATCGCCCTGCGCATCGTCGAATCGCAGGACGGCATGACCGCCGACTGGGTCCGCCTGCCCTACGAACTGCTCGCGAAGATTTCCACCCGCATCATCAACGAAGTCAAAGGCGTCAACCGCGTCTGCTACGACATCAGCAGCAAACCGCCCGCGACCATCGAGTGGGAGTAGCCCGCTGCCTGTTGTTTCGTCGTTGCCGGCATGCTGAGGGAGGAAACAGGCAGGCGTAATTTGTGGGGCGGGACGAACCGGCGGACGCCAAGGAGCGGCGCCGCGACGCTGGCGGAGTCCAGTCATGAAGAGGGTCTGCCGGTGGCGGATTTCTCGCTTCAGCGGGCGCAATCCGGGTTGGCACCCGCGCTCTTCGCGGCATACTACACGCCATGCCAATCCCCAAATCACCGCCGGTTGCCCGGTTTCATTTTATGAAAAAGGCCGCCACCATCGCCGCGTTCGCTTTCGCCATGGTCAACGCATCGGCGGAGCTGCCGCCGGTGCTCCCAGGACCGTCGCCGGCGGACGCGGTGGTGGATGTGACGAAGCCGTGGCCGAGCCCGGCGGTGGTGCAGGGGATTCAGATGCCGGCGGCGCGTTCAAAGAAGGAGGTGGAGCCGGTGCTCGCGGCGGTGCCGCCGATGACGGAGGAGGAAAAGAAGCGTCCTTTCCACATCGTGCTGTGCGCGGCGGTGAAGGACGCGGGGCACAATGGCGTGGGGTTTCACGATTACCCGATCTGGCGCGAGCGCTGGACGAAGATCCTCGGCGGGGTTCCATCCGTGACGGTGGAGCCGGCGGACAAGTGGCCGACGGCGGAGCAGTTCCGGAAGGCGGATGTCATTGCGTTCTTTCATGACAACCCGGTGTGGGACGCGACCAAGCCGCCGGAGCTGGATGCCTTCCTCGCGCGCGGCGGCGGGCTGGTGTTTCTGCATTTCTCGTTAAATGGAAATCGCGAACCCAAGGCGCTCGCGGACCGGATCGGGCGGGCGTGGACGGGGAACAAGTGGCTGCGCGGGGAGGTGAATCTGAAATACAGCCCGCATGAAATCACGAAGGGTTTTCCCGAGTCGGACCTCCGCCCGGAGGAGCCGTATTGGAAGCTTTTTGGCGATGGTGAGGGCACGACGACGATCGCGGCGATGGATGCGGATGGCGCAGCGCAGCCGCAGGCCTGGAGTGTGGAGCGCGGCGGCGGCCGGGTCTTCGTCTGCATCCCGTGTCACTTCACCTGGACCCATGACGACCCGCTCTTTCGGGTCCTGGCGTTTCGCGGTATTTGCTGGAGCGCGAAGCGTCCGCTGAACCGACTCGATGCCGCGATCTACACGGGGGCGCGGGTGAAGGAGCCCTAACGCCGCAGCGCGATGACCGCCCACGCCGGGCTCCCCGGCGGCACCCCGTTTTGGCTGCCGGCCAGCGCGCCCACGGTCCTCATTTGCCCCGGACCACCCGGCTTGCGCTTCCGGCGCTGATGCGCGAAACCATGCGCCCGCGGATGCCACCGAAATCCGACCTACTCGACGAACTCGCCGCCTCCCCGCCGCTGGCGGAGAAGCTGGGAGCGGTGCGTACGGGTGCGGCGGCGGTGGCGTTTGAGCAGGTGGTGGAAAGTGCGCGGCCGCTGCTGGCGGCGCTGCTGGCGCGGGTGGCGAAGGGACGGGTGTGGATCGTATGTCGCGACGTGCGGGCGCAGGAGGCGATACACAATGAATTGCTCCACTGGCACCCGGAGGCGCTTTTTTTTCCCGAGGCTGACCAGGCGCCGGTCGAGGGCTCGCTGCCCGATCCGGAGACGGCGGCGGAGCGGCTGGCGCTGGTGCAGACGCTGGCCACTTCGCGGAAAAAGGGAATCGTCGTCCTCACGCAGGGCAGTCTCGACGCCGACGTTCCGACGCCGACGGCGTTGAAGAAGCTGGAGATCAAGCTGGCGCGCGGCGCGCGGCTGGATCGCGCGGGGCTGCTCGCGCAGCTCGCGAAAGCGGGTTACGAGCACGCGCCGACGGTCGCGGCGCGCGGGCAGTATGCGGTGCGCGGCGGCATCCTCGATGTGTTCTCCTTTCACCACGCGCTGCCGGTGCGCGTGGAGCTTTTCGACGACGAGATCGAGTCGCTGCGCGAGTTTGACCTCGATACGCAGACCAGCGTGCGCCACGTGGACACGGCCAGTTTTCTCCTCGGCGACGCCACCACCGATGCGAAACCCACGGCGACGACCACGCTGCGGGAGCTGATCCGCGTGGAGGATCTGACAGTGGATGCCGGGGCGGATTTCAAGGACGCGCGGGTGCGGATTTTGGAGGGGTCGGCCCTCGTGGAGGCGGCGGAGGAAAGTAGCTTGGACTTTAGTCCACAGTCCGCGGACGACACCGGGCTAAAGCCCGAGCTGCTTTGCGACTTCACCACGGCGTTTCTCGACCACGGGCTCGGGGAGTTTGAGGCGGGCGATTTCGTGGTGGATGAGATGAAGCGCGAACGCTTCTTCGCCCAGCTCCGTGCCTGGCGCACGGACGGCTGGAGCGTCCACATTTTCTGCAACAACGAGGGCGAGGTCGAACGCCTCAACGACCTCATCCCGCCGGTCGAGGCGGACCCGCTGCGCTTCACCATCGGCCCGCTGGCGCGCGGGTTTGTTTTCCCTGCGGGAAAGATCGCGGTGCTGTCCGACGCCGAGCTGTTTGGCCGGTATCGCAACAACCGCGCGCGGCGGCTCGCGCTGCGCCGCGCCCGCGACCAGGCGCAGCGGACGCAGATAGATTTCAGCGAGCTGAACGAGGACGACCTCGTGGTGCATCTCGAGCACGGCATCGGCCGCTACGAGGGGATGAAGTCCATCCCGAGCGCCGACGGCAAAACGGAGGAGGTCCTCGTCATCGCTTTCGCCGACGACGCGCGGCTCTACGTGCCGCTGGAGCAATCATTCCTCATCTCGCGTTACGTCGGCGTGGGGAAACGCAACCCGCAGCTCTCGCAGCTCGGCGATGGCAAATGGGCCAAGGCGAAGAAGAGCGCGGAGAAGGCGGTCTTTGACTACGCGGCGAAGCTCCTCGCCATGCACGCCGAGCGCGAGATCGCGCAGGGCTTCGCCTTTCCGCCGGACAGTAAATGGCAGCACGAGTTCGAGGCGTCGTTCCTTTACAAAGAAACCGCCGATCAGCTCACCGCCATCGCCGCGACCAAGGCCGACATGGAGAGCGAGCGCCCGATGGACCGGCTCATTTGTGGCGACGTGGGCTTTGGCAAAACCGAGGTCGCGATCCGCGCGGCGTTCAAGGCGGTGACGGCCGGGAAACAAGTGGCGATCCTGGTTCCGACGACGGTGCTGGCGCAGCAGCACTACCAGAATTTCCGCGAGCGCTTCAGCGACTACCCGATGAGCGTCGGGACGCTCTCGCGTTTCCGCACCCCCGCCGAGCAGCGCAAGACGCTCGAGGGTCTGCGCGACGGTTCGGTGGATGTGGTCGTGGGCACGCACCGGCTGATCTCAAAGGACGTGTCGTTCAAAAATCTCGGCCTCGTGGTGATCGACGAGGAGCAGCGCTTCGGGGTGCTGCACAAGGAGCGGTTCAAGGAAATGTTTCAGCTCGTGGACATGCTCACGCTTTCCGCCACGCCGATCCCGCGCACGCTCTACCTCTCGCTCATGGGCGCGAAGGACATGAGCACCATCGAGACGCCGCCCGCCAACCGCATCCCCACCGACACGCTCGTCTGCCCGTACGACGAGCGGATCATCCGCGACGCCATCAACCGCGAACTCGCGCGCCAGGGGCAGGTGTATTTTCTGCATAACCGCGTGCAGTCGATCGAGAAAGTGCGCGACCGCATCGCGCAGCTCTGCCCAAAGGCGCGGCTGGTGATCGGGCACGGGCAGATGGACGAGCACGAGCTGGAGGACGTGATGCAGCAGTTCGTGAGCGCGCAGGCCGACGTGCTCATCTCGACCACAATCATCGAGAGCGGCCTCGATATTCCGAACGCGAACACCATCATCATCGACCGCGCCGACCGCTTCGGCCTCGCCGATCTCTACCAACTCCGCGGCCGCGTGGGCCGCGCGCAGCACAAGGCCTACGCCTATCTCCTGCTCCCGCGCGACATGATGAGCGGCGGCGAAGCGCGCAAGCGGATCAACGCGATCAAGCAATACAGTTCGCTCGGGGCGGGCTTCAAAATCGCCATGCGCGACCTGGAGATTCGCGGAGCGGGAAACATCCTCGGCACCGCGCAAAGCGGGCACATCGTCAGCATCGGTTTCGACCTTTACTGCTCGCTGCTCCGGCAGGCGGTCTCGAAAATGAAAGGTGAGAAGGTGCGCCCGCGGCTGGACGTGGTGCTGCGGACGGATTTCGTGGTGCTGCGCGAGGCGGAGTGGGCGGGGGTGGAGAGCGGAGATGGGAAAGCGGAAAACGGAAAGAAGCTCGCCGCCGGGTCCAGTCCTGCGGAGCGGAATCGCCGCGGATGGATTCCGGCTCTGCCTGCGAAACCCGATCTCCCGGCTCCGAACCGCGACCCTCGCGGGGGCTGCGCGGCGTTCCTCCCCGCCGCTTACATCGCCGAGTCGCAGCCGCGCATCCAGGCCTACCGTCGGCTCGCGGAGGTGAATACGCAGGAGCAACTCGACGCGCTGCGCAAAACGTGGCGCGACCGCTTTGGCCCGCTGCCCGAGGCGGCGGAGAATCTGCTCGCGCTGACCGAGATCAAACTCGCCGCTGCCGCGCGGAAGATCACGATCGTCGAGGCAAAGGACGGCAAGCTCATGCTCACGCGCGGCGGGGACTTCATCCTGATCGGCGGGAAATTTCCCCGCCTTACCGCGCCCGCAGCTGCGCCGCGCCTGCACGAGATGCTGGCGATGGTGCGGAGTCTGTGAGTTGCGTCGTTCTATACCAGCCACGCTCTGCCACCATCCGTTATCCCGTTATGAAATCCTTAAACATCCCGCGGTTCGCTTTCCCCAATTCGGTGCGGTCTTGCCCAGAGCCAGCGCAAGGAACGCGTGCGGAGGGCAGCCGATGAAGATGGGAATCTTTGGATGGTGTCGGCTGGCTGATGGGTGGCTGGTGACGGTGGCCGCGGTGCAGGTGACGAACGAATCCACGCCTTGTGTTGCGAGCGCTGCTCGCCCTCGCGCGCTCGACGGATGGCGACGCCACCGTGCCGGCGGAGCTGCTCGGCGCGCGGGAGCGTCTGGACTTTGCGAAGTTGAGCGCGGACGACCAGTGCTGGGATCTGCGCATCCTCACGGTCTCGGCGATCCGGCACGGCATGTTTTCCAAGGAGGTGGCGGCGAAAATCGTCGCGCGGATCGAACCGCAACTGCCTTCGACCAACCCGATGGACCCCGGCGGGACGGAAACGCACTTCAGTCCGCGGCCGCTCGCCAGTACTGCGCCTTCGCCGGTGTCCTTCATGCCGCCGGGTCTGCTCAATACGCTGACCGAAGCCGACCTGCTGGACCTGCTGGCCTATCTCCTGCAGCCCGCGGCGGAAGGAGTTTCCGCTTCGCGTGCGGCGCGCTGCCTCCGGCTTCCGGTTGGTTGAAAGGGGCCGCGTGCCGGAGTGGCTGGCTGGCCAAGACGCGTCTTGCATTTGGTGAAGGAGACAGCGTGGATACGCCTTAAATCAACCCCAGCAAACCATGAAGATACCCACATCCACCCGCCGCCGTTTCCTCGCCACCACCGCCGCCGCCCTGCTCGCTCCGCGGGTGATGACGGCGCAGAAGTCCGACACCCAGCTCGTCATCGGCGAGGGCGAGCACCGTTACGAAGTGCAGCACCACTGGCCGCAACTCCCGGACAAGTATTCGTGGCAGACCACGCACAACGTTGCCGTAGATCGCGAGGGGTTGCTCTACGTCATCCACGAAGGGCGCGCGAATCTGAAGGATCACCCGGCCATTTTCGTCTTCGACGCCGAGGGCAAGTTCGTCCGCGCGTTTGGGAACCAGTTCCAGGGTGGCGGGCACGGCCTGGAGGTGCGCACGGAGGGGAAAGATCAGTTTCTCTACGTGACTGGCTACCAGCATTTGAAGAACTTCGCGAAACTCACGCTGACTGGGGAGCTGGTGTGGGAAAAGCGCGCGCCGATGGAGTCGGGAGTTTACCGCGCGGACGAGGACACCAAGCCGACGGGGCGTTGGGGAGCCGATGCCTTCATGCCGACGAATTATGCGTTCCTGCCGGATGGCGGATTCTTTCTGGCCGACGGCTATGGCTCGTTCCGCATTCATCGCTACGACAAGGACGGCAAGTGGCTCTCGATGTTTGGCAAACGCGGCAAGGGCGCGGGTGAGTTTGACACGCCGCACGGCATCTGGATCGACAACCGGCCCGGCCGCGAGCCGTCCGTGGTCGTCACCGACCGGGCGAACAAGCGGCTGCAATGGTTCACGTTCGAAGGCCAGCATCTCAAGACGCTCGACGGCTTCATCCTGCCGGCCAATGCGGACATCCGCGGCGACGTCATGCTCGTGCCGGACCTCAGCGCCCGGGTCACGCTGCTGGACAAGGACGACAAGGTCATCACCCATCTCGGGGAAGACCCTGAGTGGCGCGCCGCCGTTCTCAAAGGTGGGATGAAGCTGCGACGCGACGCGAAAGGCGAGGGCTGGGTGGCGGGCAAGTTTCTCCATCCCCACGACGCTTGCTTCGACGCCGCGGGGAACATTTTCGTCGCCGAGTGGGTGGACACGGGGCGCATTACCAAGCTGCGGAAAGTCAGCTAATACCTCCCCATCAACCCATCACACGCCAACCATGAAACTAGCCTTCATCGCCACCCTCATCAGCCTCGGATCACTCGCGCCCGTCCGGGCCGAGGAGCCGAAAAGCGCCAAGCCCGCGCCGCCGACCATCCTCTTTCTCGGCGACAGCATCACCGCCGCGGGCGGCTACGTGCGGCAGATCGCGGCGGAACTGACGAAACAAAGCCCGGAGAACCCACCGAAGGTGGTCAACCGCGGGCGCAATAGCGAAACCGCCTCGGACCTCAGCGAGGCCTACCATCCCGGACGCCGGCCCTGCGTGCTCGCCCGGCTCGACAAGGAACTGGCGGACACCAAGCCGAATTGGGTGGTCGCGTGCTACGGCATCAATGACGGCATCTATCATCCCTTCAGCGAGAAGCGGTTCGCAGCGTATCAGTCGGGCATGGAGGCTTTCATCACCAAGGTGCAGGCCACCGGCGCACGCGTGATTCTGCTCACGCCCCCGCCTTATGCCCGCCCCGGGCCGTTTCCCGACGGAGCCGACGCGGCGGCGAAAGCGGAGATCGTAAAAAGGGCAGACGCCGAAGCTGAGGCTGTGGCGGAAAAGGATCCGAACAAGTTTGGCTACAAGACGCCGTATGCCTACTACGACGAAGTGATGGCCCGCTACAGCAAGTGGCTGCTGACTCTCAAAGGCCGCAAGGATCTGTGGGTCGTGGACGTGCGCACACCGATGCTGGCGAGGGCCCAGGAGACGCATGGCGGCGACCCGATTCATCCGAACGGAGTCGGACACACGATCATGGCCGAGGCGTTTTTGCAGGCGTGGCCTGAGATTCAGAAGCCGGGAACTGGAAAGTAAGCAGGGCGGAAACTTGCGGCACGGATCCTGCTCACCGAGGGGTTTTATTATGGCAGGACTACAATTAGCAGGTTTGGCCTCCGGCCTTGATTGGCGGAGCCTCGTTGACAAACTGATGGAAGCAGAGCGCATCCCTCAGAGCCGACTGCGTGCCGAAAAAGCGGCGGGTGAAAGAAAAACCGCCTCGTTGGGGTCCCTGAAGGACAACCTCATTGCGCTGCAGACCTCCATCAAGGCGCTGAGCGGTGAGACGGCCGATGCCTTCGGCGTGCGCAGCGCGAAAATCGCCAATGCCAACACCACGTGGACGTCCAGTGCATCCGTGGGCGCCCCGACGGGGACTTACCAGGTCCAGGTCACCCAACTGGCGACCAAAGCGCAGCGCACCGGAGCGGCGGATGTCGGGCGGAGCCTGAGCCCGACGACGGATGTGAGCGGTGTCTCGATCGCGACGCTGCCCATCGCCAGTTCGATTCGCGCGGGCGAATTCACGGTCAATGGCGCGCGGATTACGGTCGCTTCGACTGACTCGCTCCAGGATGTTTTTGACGAAATCTCGACGCAGACCGGAGGGACGGTCACCGCGAGCTATGATCCAGTGTCGGATAAAGTGGCGCTCAATAGTGCGAGTGAAATCGTTCTCGGCAGCGCCAACGATTCGAGCAACTTCCTGAGCGCGCTGCAGCTTTACAACAACGGGTCTGGCAGTGTGCTGGCGCCGACGGCGCTCGGCGTGGTCAGTGTGAGCGCGGCGATCTCGAACGCGAACCTGCGGTCGCCGGTGACGGCGGTGGACGGCTCCGGAAATGGCAGTTTTTCGATCAATGGGGTGTCGATCGACTACAACGTGAACAACGACAGCGTGCAGAACATCGTGGCGCGCATCAATGCCTCGAATGCAGGAGTGACGGCGAGTTTCGACCGGGTCAACGACCGCTTTTCCCTCACGAACAAGACGACTGGCGACGTGGGCGTGGCGATCAGCGAGAGTCCGGGCGGATTGCTGGAATCGCTCGGTCTCGGCGGAGGAGCGACGCTTTCGCGGGGGAAAAATGCGCAATTTTCGATCGATGGAGGCCCGGTCCTGACGAGCGCGAGCAACACCTTTGATGACTCCAGCCACGGCATTGCCGGGTTGTCCGTGACCGCCACGTCGGAGACGACCGAGAGCGTCACGGTCGCGGGCGATTCCTCGGGCGCTAAATCGAAAGTCGAGGATTTCATTGCAAAGTACAACGCCGTGCAGTTCCTCATCGAGACGCAGACCCGAACCACCACCGCAGCCGATGGCCGGGTCACGGCGTCCACCCTTTCCGGCAATCGCGAGCTTTCCGACATCGCCAAAGCGCTCCGCAACAAAGTCTTTGCCGCCGTCCCCGGTCTCACTGGCGCGGTACAGCGGCTGGAAGGGCTCGGCATCGATTTCAAGACGGGTACGAACGAACTGGAGATCAAGGATGCGACCAAGCTGGATGTCGGCCTGCGCGACAACGGAGATGCGGTGCGTTCGCTGTTTGGCGATTCCACGGATGGTTTGGTGAAACGGCTCGATACCTACGTCAAGCAGATCACCGGTTCCACGGGATCCCTGATGACGCAGACGACCTCCCTGGCTAAGCAGTCCAAGGACATTGATGAACAGATCGCGACGATGGACCGCCGGCTTACGCAGCAGCGGCAATTGCTGGAGTCGAGTTTCATCCGGATGGAAGAGGCGCAGTCGAGTATCCAGAATCAGCTCGCGTCGCTGAACAGCGCGTTCGGTTCGGGGTCCGGCAAATGATCGGCGCACGCCGCCTCGTCGCGCTGGCGGGGGCGGGGCTTTCGATGGTGCTCAGCGGTTGCTTCACGACCGAGTACACCCTCGCACCGCCACCGCCTCCGCCACAAAACTACACCGCGCCGCAGACTGCCGGAAAGCCGATGCGTCGCATCGCGTTGCTGCCGCTCTGGAGCGAGAAGCTGCCGGGCGACTATCTGCGCGAACTCGATGCCGTGTTCAGTGCGGAGTTGACGAAGATGGCGCTTTTTGAAGTGGTGCCGGTGAGCCGCGGGCAGATGGAGGAGGCATTTGGCGAGCGGCAGTTGGCCTCGATCGACGCGCTCCCGTCGAAGACGCTCTCCAGCATGCGCAGCCAGTTCGCGGTGGATGGCGTGATGTTCACCGACCTCACGCATTTCTCGCCGTACCGGCCCCTTTCCATGGCCGTGCGGGCGAAACTCGTGGACGTGAGCAGCGGGGAAGTGCGCTGGGCTTTCGACTACGTGTACGACACCGGCAATGCGGCCGTCGCCGAATCGGCAAAACAATTCCAGCTCCGCTACACCAACGAACAACAGCCGCTGAGGAGCGACGGCGGCACGATTCTCCTCAGTCCGAGCCGTTTTGCGAAGTATGTGGCGAGCCAAACTTATGCAACTTTGCGACTGGAAGCGGAGCGCGGCATGTTTTCCGCTAAAGCTTCCGCCAGTCCCAACCGATAAGCCCTTACCGCGATGAACATCCAGCCTCTCAAAACCGAATCCGTTCCGACTCCGGCCAAGCCGAAGACGCCGCTCGCCAAGCCCACGCCTGAGGTGCCGCCGGAAACGGCGACGCAGAGCACGAAGCACGAGCGTCAACTGGAGGCGCTCCGCAATGTGCCTGCCGTGAGGGCGGAGGAAGTCGCTCGGGGCAAGGCGCTCGCGGCCGATCCCAATTATCCCCCGGCCGATCTTCTCGCCAAACTTGCCGAGATTTTTGTGAACGACGCCAGCCGGACCAAGTAACTCCGCATGAGGCCCTCCCAACTGGCCAGTTCCTACAAGTCGGTGGCCATCACCACGGCCTCCCCAGGACAGTTAGTGCTGATGCTATTCGATGGTGCGCTCCGCTTTCTCGCCACGGCGGCGCATGGGTTTCAGGTGGAAAGTATCGCCGTCCGCAACGAGCAAATTCATAACAACCTCGTCAAAGCGCAGAAAATTCTCCGCGAGTTGCAGTGCAGTCTCGATCTGAAGGTGGATGGAGAGCTTCCGAAGACGATGTTTGCCCTCTACGATTTCATGATCGAGCAACTCCAGACCGCGAATATCACGAAGGAGCTTGCGCCGATCGGTGTCGTGGAACGGTTGCTTAGTGAAATCCGTGGTGCCTGGGCGCAGATGCTCGAGCAGTCCGCCACCCTCGAGGCGTGAGCAAGACGCTTGAACAGCGGTTTTGGCGGGGCTTGGCGGCTTACGAGCGGCTCACGGATGATGAATCAGTGGCCATCCGCGCGCGCGATTTCGATGCTGTGGAGGACATTCACTCCCGGAAGCCAGCCCTCCTCGACGAACTGTGCGTCCTGGCCGCGGGTGCGGGTCTGAGCCGACGGACGCCCGCACTTTCCTGCCGGATCGAGCGGCTGACCACGACGGAAACGGCCAACGCCGAAGCCGTGGCGACGATGCTCGGCGAGGCGCGGCGCGAACGGCAGAACCTCGAGTTGGCGCGCCAGCGACTGCGCAGTTTGAGCACCCTTTACGGACCGGAGCCCACCCGGCAGCAGAGTTTTTGCGTCCACGGCTAATCATGAATACTCCCAACTCCGAAAGCGCCATTTTGCTCGTGGATGACGACCCCGGTGTCCTCGAAACACTAGCCGCGCAACTGGTGTGCGAAGGCTTCGCGGTGACGACCTGCCTCCATCCCGAAGAGGCGCTCGAGGTAGTGCGGGAGCGGCAGTTTTCGGTGGTGATTTCCGATCAGGTGATGCCGCAGATGACCGGGCTCGAGCTGCTCAGCGAGATTCGCGAAATCCAGCCGAATACCTCCCGCGTCCTGATCACCGGAGTCTTTGCGCTCGATACTTTGGTCGGGGCGATCAACCACGGGGAGATCTTCCGTTTTCTCGCAAAGCCGTGGACGCGCGTGGAGATGCTGGCGACGGTGGACAACGCCGTGCAGCGCCATCGCATTCTTTGCGAAAACGACCGCCTGCGCGCGGAGACCCTTGCGTTGAATTCAGAGCTGGAGGCGGCGAACGGCGTGCTGCGCAAGAACGTCGCGCAGTTGACCCTCCAAAAGGAACAGCTCGATGAGACGCACGACGCGCTCACAGAAAATTTCGAGCACTCCCTCGGGCTGTGCCATCGCATCATCAACACCTTTTACCCGCTGCTCGGGACGCGCACCAAAGCCGTGGTCGAGATCTGCCGGAAGATGACCGAGTCCGACGATCTGACCGCGGAGGAAAAGCATGTGCTGATGACGAGCGCATGGCTGCACGACATCGGCCTCGTCGGCGTGAAGCGCGAAATTTTGCACAAGCTCTTTAATCATCCGGGGGAATGTACCGAAGAGGATTGGGTGATGATTCATCAGCATCCAGCATACGGTCAGACGCTGGCCTCATTTGTCGATCGTCTCACCGCGGTCGGCGCCACGATCCGCGCGCATCACGAGCGCTTTGATGGAAAGGGATACCCCGACCACCTCGCGGGAGAGACGATCCCGTGGACCGCGCGCTGCCTCGCAGTGGCCGTGGCTTTTGTCGAAACGGGGCTGCCGAAGACGCATGCCAGCGAGTTCATCGTTCAGCAGTCCGGTTTTGCCTTCGATCCCGATGCGGTGCGGCTCTTTTTCAAAGTGACGCAGAAGCAGGCTCTCCCGCGGCAGATTCGCGAACTGACGGTCGGCGAGCTTGAGCCCGGCATGCATCTCGCGAAAGGTATTTACAGCCCGGCGGGACTCCTGCTCATCCCCGAAGGCCAGGAACTCACGGACGCCACGCTCTCGAAAATCCGCAACCACAACATGCTCGCGCATGTGACGCAGCGGTTGCTCGTTTATCGCTAGCCGGTGGTGGATGGCACGTCGTCTGCTTCGCAGCAGGCATGTATCCGCTTCTCGTTTCCGGCATCGCGTCGGTCGCCACCAACCTCATCGACAACTGGAGCCGTGCGAGTGAGCGCAAGGCGGAAACAGAGTTCGTCAAGTTTCAGGAAGTGCTCGATCGCGTGGTGGGGCCGGCCAAAAAGGCTGGCGCGTCCGGGGTAGGGAAGGCGGTGAATCCGCTCGAAGCGCGCATCGCAGAACTGCGCGCCGCGCTGCTCGATTCCCCGGAGGTTCGCGGGTTGGTCGAAACCGGCGACCCGACCAAACCGGCGGCACTGCAACTCGGTGCCGACGGCCAACTGGTGGTCCAAACGCCGAACGGTTGGCCCCGGACTTTGGCCCTCTCCGGGGATGCTAAAAGTCACGCGCAAGAACTCGTGCAGCTGCTCGCGTCGCGCCCTGCGGTTACCGGCACGGCGCCTGCTATGTCTTTTTCTCGATGATGATCGAGAGCCTATTTTCCAGTAAGAACTATCAGGCCAGCAAAAAACTTCTCGATGCCGCGACACTGCGTCATGAGGCCCTGGCCACGAATCTAGCAAACGTCGAGACCCCTGGTTACAAGCGGGTCGATCTGCCCAAGAGCTTCTCGGCAGAGTTTGCCGCGCGCCTCCGCTCCGGGAATCTAGCCGCCGCCCCGACGCCGAAATTGATCGAAGACCCGCACGCCACGAGCCAGCGCAAGGACGGCAACAATGTGGAAATCGACAAGGAGCTGCTCGCGCTCGGCAAGAACGTCGCGGAATACGACGTCCTTACCGAGTTCGTCAGTGGCTCGATCCGACAACTCCGCATGGCCATTTCCGGCCGCACTAGCTAACCACCATGAACTTCATCACTGGAATCAAATCCACCGGTAGCGCGCTCAACGCGGAAAAAGTCCGCATGGACATCGTCGCGCAAAATATCGCGAACGCGCACACCACGCGCGACGTCGATGGCAATCCCTACAAGCGCAAAGTGGTCAGCTTCGAGGCGGTGCTCGGTTCCGAGCGGGGCACCTCGGGCGGAGTCCGCGTGTCCGGGATCACGAACGATAACCGCGAGGGCGAAACCATTTACAACCCACAGCATCCCCACGCCGACAAGGACGGCGTGGTGCGCATGCCGAACGTCAATCTCTCCATTGAAATGGTGGACATGCTCAGCGCGTCGCGCGCCTACGAGGCGAATCTCGCGGTTGTGCGCAACGCCAAGCAAATGGCCGCCAAGGCTCTCGCCATCGGTCGCTAACGATAACCCGCCATGCAAATCGGTTCGCTCCCCGTCTTTCATCCGCCGCCCCTCCGGCTGGATCAGCTCACGCGCATCGGGAAACAGGATGAGGGGCAAAGCGGGGCGCTCATGGGCCAGACCGGCGCCGCTGGGCCAGGGCAGGCGGCGCAGTCATCCTTCAGCAGGGTGCTCGAGACCGCCGTCTCGGAAGTGGACGGAAAAATGCGCACCGCCGCGGCTGAGCAGGCCAAAGTCCTCACCGGAGAAACCAACAACCTTCATCAGGCGATGATCGCCATGCAGGAAGCCAGCACGGCTTTCTCGCTGATGGTGGAAGTGCGCAACAAACTCGTCGAGAGCTACCAGGAGATCATGCGGATGCAGGTCTGACGGGGCGCTTCGCCAGTTGAGATACTTTAATGAAAGCTTTCCTTGCACAGTTCGTTCAGCTCTGGCGGCAACTCGGCATCAATCAGCGCGTGTCCATCGTCGTCGCGCTCGTCGGCGTGATCGGCGGAATGGCGGCGCTGGTCTTCTGGTCACACCGCCCGCACATGCAACTCCTCTATGGCCGGTTGGGGGAAAAGGATGTCGCCGAGGTGCTCTCCGCAGTGCAGGCGGCTGGTGTCGCCTATGAAATGGGGATTGGCGGTACGTCCATCTATGTGCCCGCCGATGCGGTTCACAAGCTGCGCATTCAGCTTGCCAGCAAGGGTGTGCCGGCGGGTGAAGGTGTGGGCTTCGAGGTCTTCGATCGTGCGAATTTCGGCATCAGCGATTTCGTCCAGCGCACCAACTTTGTCCGCGCCTTGCAGGGCGAACTTTCCCGCACGATCTCGCAGCTCCAGGGGGTGCGCTCGGCCCGTGTCCTCATCGTCCAGCCGGAGAACCGGCTGCTTTTCTCCGACATCAAAGCGAAGCCGACGGCGTCCGTTTTCATCGAGGGCAGCATCTCCGTGGAGTCGGTGAACGCGATCCGCTTTCTCGTCGCAAACGCCGTGGAGAGCCTGCGCGCCGACGATGTCGCGGTGGTGGACAACCGCGGGAACGTGCTCACAGATGGACTGAACGAAGACTCGCAAGTCGGCACGGCTTCGAGCCAGATCAAGCTCCGTAAGAGCGTGGAGGACTACTTTGCGCGCAAGGTGGAGACGATGCTCTCGAAAGTGCTCGGGGCAGGGACGGCGGTGGTCCGGGTCTCGGCGGAACTCGACACGGAGAGCACCACCCGCACCGAGGAAAAATATGACCCGGATGGTCAGGTGCTCCGGAGCGAGGTCACGAGCGACGAGAGCACTGTGACCAACGAAGTGGACGGCGCGAAAAACGGAGCCACCGGCGCCAGCGCCAACATCCCGGTCCCGCCGGGCAACGACCCCACCGCCAAAGGAACCGGCAAGAACAGTGAGCAGGTGCAAAAGAACAAAACGATCAACTACGAGATCAATAAGGTGACCATGAACGCGGTCCGCGCGCCCGGGACCGTGGCTCGGATCACGGCCGCGGTCTTTGTGGCCGCCCGTGCCCAGCCGCGCACGCCGGCGGAATTGGATGCGCTTCGCAAAGTGGTGGTGAACGCCCTCGGCATCAAAGCCGCGGACGAAAAAGAACTGGCGAAGATCGTCACGCTCGAGGAGGTCGCCTTCGACGGCGCACCCGTGCCGAAGACCGGGGCGATGGAGTTTGTGCGGAACAACCCGGACATCCTCAAGCATGGCTTTGCCGTGATCGTCGCGCTCGGCCTGGTCTTTGTCTTCATGCGCATGCTGAAGAAGACGAAGCCGGATGAAATTCCGATCGAGATCCTGGACCAGAGCCAGTTAACGGGCGTCGAGGGCGCCAATGGCGTCGGCATCACGGTGGAAAAGCTCAACGAAATGATTCGCCAGAAACCGGAGAACATCGGAGCCGCGCTGCGCGGATGGATGGTCACGGGCGGCAAGAACTAGCGGGCCATGGAATACGCGAAACTCAACAAGGTCCAAAAGATCGCGGCGTTTCTGATCACCATCGGGCCGGAAGCGGCTGGGGATGTGATGAAGAGTTTTGACACCGTGCAGCTCGAGCCGATCTGCCGCGAAATGATGGGCATGCCGCTCATCCCGACCGCCGTGCAGCGCGAGGTGATGGACGAGTTCGCCGGGGTCGTGGAAGAAGGCGCACGGTCCACTTTGGGCGGACTCGGCTTCACTCACGCGGCGCTGGAACTGGCCAAAGGCGACTACACGGCGTCATCCATTCTCAGCCGCTGCGAACCGGCGACGCGCTCCGAGGCGAACGATGAAATCCGCCAGATGGACGGTCAGCAGGTCTTCAACCTCGTGAAATCCGAGCAGCCGCAGACCATCGCGTTTGTCCTTTCCTGCATGGATACGGCGAAGGCGGCGGAGATCGTGGGGATGCTCACGCCGGAAGTGCGGGAGGAAGTGGTGGAGCGGCTGGGCGCGATGGATGCGACCTCGCGCGACAGCATCCACAAGGTGGCGAAAAACCTGAACCAGCACATCGACCGCCGGGCCATGCAGCAGGGCCTCAACCGGAGCGGCGGGGTGAAAGCCTGCGCGGAGATTCTCAATGCTCTCGACAAGGAAATGCGGAAGAACCTCCTGATCAAAGTCGAAGAACGCAACGCCCCGCTCGGGGCGGCCATCCGCAAAATGGTTTTCAGCTTCGACGACCTCAGCCGACTCACGACCGCCGATCTTCAGCGTGTCCTGCGCGAAGTCGATGCCTCCTGCCTCCCGCTCGCGCTCAAAACAGCGCGCCCGGCGATCACCACGGCGATACTGGCGGCCATGTCGAAACGCGCGGCCCAGGGGCTGACGGAGGAAATCGAAATGCTCAGCCAGCCCAGAGCAAAGGAAGTGGAAGCCGCGCAGAACAAGATCATCGACGTCGTTCGCAAACTCGAAGAGTCCGAAGAAATCACCATCGATGGAGGAGGCGACGAGAATGCCAGCGGATAGCATCATCAAGATCGGCGCACCGCTGCGTGGGGTCGTCTTGCTCGGGGCGAAACCGCGGACCGTTTTCACGGAGGAGCAGATGGAAGCGGCCAAACGCGAGGCGTATCAGCGCGGTACGGAGGAAGCCGGGCGGCTGATCGAGCGGCAGATGCTGGAGCAGCGCAGCGAGATGGTGCATTTGCAGACGCAGACGTTTGTGGCGGTCGCCAGTCAGCATGATCTGCTGGCGAAGCAGCTCCACGAGATGATTCCCGAACTCACCATGGAGGCGGTGGCGCGCATCCTCGCGAAGACCGACTTTGACCGGGACCTAGTGCTGGGCATCACCCGGGATGTGCTCGCCGAGATCGAACCGAGCGGTGAGCCGGTGGAGATTCAGCTGGCGCAGCACGACCTCGGTTTGATTGCCGGTTATGAGGAGGATTTCCGGACGAAGCATCCGGCGATTTCGTTTCGCGCGAACCCGGAACTGCAACCCGGCGACTGCATCGTGCGCAGCCGTTTCGGCGTCGTCGATGGCCGCCTCGCGACGAAGTTGCGCACCGTGGAGAGCTTTCTGAAATGAGCGCGCACCCAGCGATTTCCGATGCGGGGCAGCTCGTCGCCCGGTTCCGCGAGCGTCTGCGCGCGGAGCGTCCGGTCCAACGCGTGGGTCATGTCGTTCGCGTAGCGGGGCTGATCATTGAATCCGAAGGACCGAACCTCGCGCTCGGTGAGGTGTGTGAGATTCACGCGCGGTGCGGCGACGCGCCGATTCATGCGGAGGTCGTCGGCTTTCGCGATCAGCGACTCCTCCTCATGCCGCTCGGCGAGACGCACAATCTCCGTGCCGGCAGCGAGGTTTTTGCCTCGGCCTTTGCCGCCTCGGCCCCGGTCGGGTTCGGCCTGCTCGGCCGCACGATCGACGGACTCGGGCAACCGATGGACGGGCTCGGCCCGCTGGTCTGCGAGCGGCGTCCTTCCTTGCACAGCGCTCCGCCGAACGCCCTCCGCCGGCAGCGCATCAGCGAGCCGATGGCCACGGGCGTGCGTGCGATCGACGCCTTCACCCCGGTGGGGCTTGGTCAGCGCGTCGGTATTTTCGCGGGCAGCGGCGTGGGCAAATCGACGCTGCTCGGGATGATGGCGCGCGGCGCAGAGAGCGACGTGAACGTCATCGCGCTGATCGGTGAGCGTGGCCGCGAGTTGCGCGAATTCATCGAAAAGGATCTCGGTGTGGAGGGGCTGAAGCGTTCGGTCGTCGTCTGCTCCACGTCCGATCAATCGGCGCTGGTCCGGCTCCGGGCGGCGATGCTCGCGACGACCATCGCGGAGCATTTTCGCGACGCCGGGAAAAAAGTGCTTTTCATGATGGACTCGGTCACACGGTTCGCGATGGCGCAGCGGGAGATCGGTCTGGCGGTGGGCGAGACGCCCAGCAGCCGCGGCTACACGCCGTCCGTTTTCGCGCTGCTGCCCCGTCTGCTCGAGCGTACCGGCGCGGCGGAGCGCGGTTCGATCACCGCCTTTTACACGGTGCTCGTGGATGGCGACGATATGAACGAGCCGATCGCCGATGCCGTTCGTGGCATCCTCGATGGCCACATCGTGCTCACGCGGGCGCTGGCTACGGCCAATCATTTTCCCGCCATCGACGTGCTCGAAAGTGTGAGCCGTCTCGTGCGCGACGTAACCTCGCCCGGCGAGCAGCAGGTGGCGGGAAATGCGCGCGATCTTTTGGCGCTTTATCGCAGGAACGAGGATCTCATCAGCATCGGCGCATACGTGAAAGGGACCAATCCGCGTCTTGATCTCGCCGTTGCCAAACAAGGCGGTCTGAACGGATTTCTCCGCCAATCCGTGGATGAACTCGTGCCCCGGCGCGCGGCACTCGACCAGCTTGGCTTACTCCTACAATGAAACTGTTCCGCTACCGCCTCGAGTCCGTCCTGACCGTTCGCACACGCGAGGAAGATCAGGCCCGTGAAGCTTACGCCCAGGTGCTTCAGGCGAGGGCGCGGGCCGAGGCGACCGTCAATCAGGAGCGCGCGACGCTGGAGGCCTATCACGCAACGCTGCGCACGGCCCGCGAAGGCGTGTCGAATCGGCAGCACCAGTTGGTTTATCTCAACGCGCTCAAGCAGCAGCAGGGCCTCTGCGAGCGGTGCTCGGCGGAGATGGCCATGATCGAGAAAATGGTGACCGAGCGCCGCGAGGCGATGCTCGTCGCCCGTCGTCGGCGGGAGGCTCTGACAAGGCTGAAAGAGAAACAGCAGGCCGCGTGGAAAGCGGAGTCCGCCAAAGCGGAGGAAGCGATGATCGGCGACATGATCACGGCGCGCTACGGCCTCGGACTACGGGAGGTGAGCATATGAAGATACTCGCTTCACCCTGGGTTCTCGCCCTGCTCGGCGGCGTCATGAGCATCGTCACCACGGTCGCGCTACTGGTTCCGGCCGTCTCGGGAATCGCGTCCCCGGCGCGCGTAGATGAGGCGAAGACCGAACTCCCACCGCGCCTCTGGAGCTTTAAGACCGAGGCGATGGACAGCCTTTTCAAAGAACTGGCGGCGGAGCGGGAGAAGCTGGCCACCGAGCAGAAGAACGCGCTGGCCCAGCAGACTCAGACCGCCGCGGAGGCCGCGGAGTTGGAGAAAAAGCGGCTTGAGATCAAGGCGCTGCGCGATGAGATCAATCAGCGCGTGGTCGAAATCGAGGTGCAGGAAGTCAAAAATCTGAAGACCCTCGCGCAAACCTACAGCGTGATGAACCCCGGGGCGGCCGTGGCGATTCTCCGCGAGATGGACGAGAACTCGGCTGTCAAAATCCTCGCGACGATGAAGGTGGATCGCGTGGGGCCGATTCTCGGGGAGATGGCGAAATCCGGGGACCGCCCCGGCGAGGAAACGATGGCGCGGCGCGCCGCTCGCATCAGCGACAAGCTTCGGCTGCTGAAAACAGCCCCCAAAGGAACCTCATAAGTATGGATGCCATCAATCTCCTGCCCGGACAACCCATGGACGCTGGCCAGCCGCGTGCCCGCGCCGACGCCGGGCCGGATCAGGCAGTGCCGGGATTCTCATTCGAGAATCTGCTTGATGAACGGAATTCTCCGACCCCGCGCCATCCACCGATGGAAGCGGGAGAGCAGGGAACCGAAGCCCCGGCGGAAACGCCGGTTCGGCCCGCCGGGGAGAACGGCGGTGAAGTGTCCACGCTGGTCGCGATGTTTTCGACGCTGCCGCCGCCTTTGCCGGTGGCGATTCCGGATGGGCTGCCGGCGTCTGTTTTTGCAGAGAATTCTCTCCCCGGAACCGAGGAGGTAAGGCCGCCCGCTCCAGCGGGGGAGGCGGTCGTTTCAGTGCCGGTGAACGCCGCCGCGCCGAGTCCAAATGGGCAGGTGAGTGCACCACCGCAGACGCCGAACCGGAAGGAGGGTGTGGTCGTTGAGCACCGGGTTCCGCGGACGATTCCACCCGAAGCGACAAAACTCCCGATGGCGGCGGCAGTGGTTGAGCAGACGATTTCCGAGGATGCACCAGCCGACGCTTCCGAGACTATTTTTCCACACCAGGATCCTGCGGCGGGGCCGCGCGAAGTCGTGGCAATCCCGCAAGCAGAGCCAATCCTGAATACCACAGCCGCAACGCCGCCGCCGACGCTGCCGCTTGAACCGCCGACTGTTGCATCCACGACAAGCCATCCTGCGCCGGTGGCTTCTCCAGCGATTCGGCGGGCTCCTGTGCGCGCCGAAGTCCTCAGCTCCGCAGTCCCATCGGCGGGACAAAGCGCGGTCGGTCGAGACAGGGCGGCTCCGGTGGTTGGGATGAGTGAGGTTCCGTTCGAGGGGCAGCTCCCCGAGACCAGCCTCGCACCCACACGATCGGCTCCGCTCGCTGGCGAAAACTTCACCCGCGAATTCGCTGAGAGCCATCCCGTGCCCGCGCTTCGAGGCGCTGTGCCGCGGACGGCGGAGACTGTTGTCGCGGACATTCCGGAGGGCGTGGAAATTGAGGTTATCGGTTCCGAGCGCGCCCCGGCACCGGCCGCTGCTTCCGCCGTCACTCCAGCCACGGAGCGCAGCACCCAGGCACCGACGCAACCGTTGCATCCGGACGGCGTGGTGGTTGAGCCCCAGAACCGGCAGGTAACGGGTCCGGTTCGAGCCGGGATGACTCCGCCTGAGAATCCTGGAACCATCAGCACTGATGGCACATCGGCTGCTACGCAAGAGCGTGTCATGCCTGCCACTCTCCAACCCCGCGTGCCCGAGCCCAAGACTCCAGGGCCAGCTGCGAATTTGAACGCCGCCGAACCTGCGACACCTACGATCGGGGCGCGTCCGGCGGGCGATTCGCCGTTTCAAAATCAGCCCGAAGCGGACGCCCGGCAGGAGGAAAAATCTACCTTTCAGCTGCAGCCGCGCGAAGTGACAGCGCTCGTGCCGACTTTTGGGAATCCCCTCACCACGCCAGCACCGGCGACCTCCGAGCCGACCGCCATTACCCGGACGGATGTGGAAACAATCCTGAATCGGACGGTGGAAGTGGCGGAGCGTCTGCGGGTCACGGGGCAGGAGCGTGTGGAAGTGCAGGTCCGCCTTGAGGCCGGCCAGGAGTTGACGGTGCGCCTGCACTTTGCAAACGGCGAAGTGAAGCCGGTCTTTCTCACCGATTCGCAGGAACTTCGGCGGGCCATTGAGCAAAACTGGGCGCAATTCTCCGAACAGAATTCCGATCGCACCACACGGGTGACCACGCCGGTTTTCGAATCCCCCAACTCCCAATCCGGCATGAACGACCTCAACCAGCGTCAGCGGGAAGGCCGGGAGCGTGCTTTCAGCCAGGCGCAGGCCGAAGCCTTTGCCGCAGCGAATACGCCGGGACGTGGCGCTCCGCGTCGCTCGACAGTTTCCGGCCCCACCCTCACCGCTCCCGCTGGGATTCAGCTCTACGCCTGACCTCTATGGACCTCTCCAACATCCTTTCCACGCGCAGCAAGGTGGATTTCCTCGATCCCGCGACCGCCGCCATTCCCACCGGCAAGCAGACGCTCGACGTGGACGACTTCCTCAAGCTGCTGACCGTCCAACTCCAAACGCAGGATCCGATGAAGCCGATGGAGGACACCCAGTTCATCTCGCAGATGGCCAGCTTCACTTCGCTGCAGGAAATGCGGGCGCTCTCAAAGAATTTCGAGACCTTTAGCTCCGGCCAGCGCCTCAGCTCGGCCCAGGACTATTTGGGAAAAGTCGTAACGCTGACCACCGACGGCGACGATGTCACGGGCGAGGTCACGGCCATCAAGCTCGTCGATGGCGCACCGCGGCTGATGATCGGCACGGGCAGCTACGACCCGGCCAAGGTCACCCGCATCACGAGTCAACCGGCTGCTTAAGTCGCTCAATTTCTCTCTCGATCCACCACCCACTAAAAAACTAATCCTATGTCACTCGTCGGAACACTTAACGCAGGTGTGAGCGCGCTCAACACGTTCTCGCAAAGCATCCAGGTCATCTCAAACAACATCGCCAACGTGAATACCACGGGCTTCAAGAACTCGCGGTCCGAGTATACCGATGGTTTTAGCAATCTCTTGCAGCAAGCCGCGCCGGCGGTCGCGTCGGGAGTCGGGTCCAACGTGCCCTCGGTCCAGATCGGGACGGGTGTGCAACTCTCCGGAGTATCGTCGAACTTTTCGCAGGGAACTCTCACCAGTACCGGCTCGAATACTGACTTGGGAATTTCTGGAAACGGGTTCTTCCGTGTCAAAGACACCGTGAACAACGTGGATTATGCCTCCCGCTCGGGGGACTTCCGGTTGGACGATCAGGGCTTTCTTGTCACCAGTGATGGCTTCCGCATTCAGGGTCTTTCCGACGGTGCGGCCACCTATGATGCCACCGATGTCGGCGGCGTTCTGACCTACACGAAGACCACGACTGCGCCAGCCACGGTTGGGGATACACAAATAGATTTCAATGTAACCATCGGTGCCGGTCTGACCAACAGCACCGGCGGCACTTTCACGGATGCTCAGGTCACGGCCAGCAAACCAACGATGCGGTCCTTCACGGTTGACCAACTGGGTAACGTAATCATCGGGCTCTCGAATGGCGATGCCTTCATTCGTGGGCGCGTCTTGTTGCAGCATTTCAATGATCCGAACGCGCTGACCCGCGAGGGAAAAAATCTGTTCAGCGGATTGGAAGCAGCCGGCCCCGTTCAGGGCATTTCTCTTTCCGCAGCCATCAACTCGCCGGCCTCGAACGGACTGGGGCGGATCGAGGTCGGGACGCTGGAGTTATCCAATGTCGATCTGAGTCAGGAGTTCGCCGACATGATTGTCGTGCAGCGCAGCTTCCAGGCGGGATCGCGGGTCATCACGGTCGCTGACTCGATGCTTGAGGAAGTGATCAACCTGAAGCGGTAACTGTTCGCCGTAACCAAGGAGTAACTTTTGTATGTCTAATCCAGAACCCGCACCGGAAGCGAAGGACGGAGCAGCCAAGGCGGCGAAGCCGCCGAATGTCTGGGCGCCCGTCATCGTGATGCTCGTGCTCATGCCGGGGATCACCTATGGGGTGGCGCAATTCGTGATCCTTCCCAAAGTCCGCGCGGTCGTCCAGGAGCAGAACACCGAGGCCGCCGCCGCCGGGAAAGATGGAAACGGTGGTGGTGAAACCAATGACGGGCAGGGCAAGGCGGAAGCGAAAGGTGGACACGGCAAGGCTGAGGCAAAGGGCGGGCACGGCAAGGCGGAGGCCAAAGGTGGACATGGGAAGGGTGGCGACGCCGGTGGTCAGGGAACGTATGATTTCGAAAGCGTCGTCGTGAATCTTTCTGGAACGATGGGGACGCGCTACCTCAAAGCCAGCTTTACCATTTACAGCGACAACGCTGATCTCAAGGAAGTTGTCGAAAAGAACAAGAAGCAGCTACTCGATGTGGCGAGCACAGTTCTCGGTTCGCGCACGCTAGCCGACCTCGAGCAACCGGGGGCAAAGAATGTGGTCCGCAATGATTTGATGGCAAACATCAACCAGGCGGTGAAGTCGGACCTCGTCACGCAGATTTTTTTCTCTGAATTCGTAGTCCAATGAGCGACCCTCTGGAGCCGACCGAGAGCACAGAGGCCCCTGCTGAGGCAGCACCGGAGTCGGTCCATGAACCAGCATCGGTGGCCGTCGCCGCCGGGCCGATCTTCGGTCACGAAGGGAACCGGTTGGAAGAACTGGATCAGGCAAAACTGATCCGGTACAACTTTCACAATCCCGGTTTCCTCGGCCAGGCTGACCTGCGGCAACTGGGCGTGCTGCATCAGCGCTTCGTTCAGCATCTTTCGGCGAGGCTCTCCACCTTCTTCCGCATGGAGTGCGGTCTGAAGATCGCGAAATTTGGTACGGCCACCTTCGGGGAATTTTGTGAAACGATCGGGAATCCGACCCACCTTACGTTGTTTCAGATTGAGCCGTTGCGGGGCGTCGGCATCGTGGAGATCAGTCTGCCGCTGGGCCTCACGATGGCGGATCGGTTGCTCGGCGGAAAAGGGCGCGTGACCAACGCTGACCGCAGCCTCACGGAGATTGAGGAGACGTTGCTGGAAGATGCGATGCAACTTATCGTGAGTGAGTGGGCGCAGATCCTGGAAGGGGAAAAGACCATCCTGAAGCCGCAATGCATCGGGCACGAAACCAGTGGACGGTTCCTCCAGACCTCGACACCGGAGACCGTCTTCATCACTACCAAGGTGGATGTGACGATCGGTGAGTTGACGGAGCGACTCCAGATCGGCATCCCATTTTCCATGATCGAAGCGATGGTCAAGCGGATGCAAGTGGCGCGGCAGAGCGGGGATGATCCGCAACCGAAACAGGTGCAATGGCGTGCGCCATACGCCGGCATCCAGGTGCCGATCACGGCAGAGTGGAAGGTGCGTGAAATCACTCTCACCGAGGTGCTCGGGATGAGGGAAGGCGATGTCATTCAATTGCCGCGGGAACTGGTGTCACAGACCCGTATTAGGCTCTCGAACACAGAAGAATTTGTGGGGACGGTCGGCATGCAAAATGGCCACGTCGCGGTGCAACTGGGGCAACGTGCCCTGAAAGACTGATAACCATGGTGAATGCCCTCGAAAATCAACGCCTCAACACGGTGCTCGACGTCAAAGTCCAGCTCTCCGTCCGACTCGGTACCTGCCAACTGGCGATGCGTGACGTCCTGGAACTGAATCCCGGCGCGATCATTCAATTGAATCAGCGAGCCAATGCCCCCGTTGGGCTTTATGTGAACGAGAAGCTGATCGCGCTCGGCGAGGTGGTGGTGGTGGAGGAGAGCTTCGGGATCAAAATAACCCAACTCGTCGGCGAGCAGGCCGCATGAAGACAATCTTACTGACCCTGGCCGTGGCTGCGCTTTCGATCAGTTCGGCGTTTGCGCAGGAGTCTGTGGAGGCATCGGCGGTGCCACCCAGCGCGGTGGTTGAGCCGACCCCGAAGCCGGTCGCGGCGACACCTCCGCCGGTTCCGACTTCGCTTCCGCTGGCTTTCAAATCGGAAGGTGGGAGCAGCCTGCAGATCTCTCTTTACCTCGGCCTGATGCTCGCAGTGATCGGAGGCGGGTTCTTTTTGCTGCGGAATGGCGTCGCCATCTTTCAGCCCAAGTTCAAAGGAGAGCGGAAACTCAACATCAGCGAAACGCGGATGCTGGGGAACCGGCAGTTTCTCGTGGTGGCTCAGTATGAAGAACGCAAGGTGCTGCTCGGGGTGTGTCCCGGACGCATCGACTACTTGTGTACACTCGCGGGTGGGGAGCCAGAGTTTCCCAAGTTAGCGCCGGAGGGTAGCGATGCGTAGTTTTCGTCACTGCTGGTGGCTCGTTGTGCTGGTGTCATTGTTGTCCGCGGGCAGCGCGTTCGCTCAGCAACCGGCGCCGACGGCTGTGCCGGCTTTGAGCATCAATCTCGGTGGATCGGAGCAGGGGAGTGTCGCCACAGCGATTCAGATCGTCGCGATGATGACGCTGCTCACGCTGGCACCTTCCATCCTGATGCTAATGACCAGTTTCACGCGGATCGTGATCGTTCTGGGCTTCGTGCGCAGCGCCATCGGGGTGCAGGGTGCGCCCTCGAATCAGATTCTCATCGGGATGTCGCTCTTCCTGACATTCTTCATCATGGCTCCGATCGGCAAGCGGATCCACGACGATGCCCTCCAGCCCTACATGGCGAAGACGATCAGTACTGATCAGGCGCTGGACCGGGCCTCCGGGCCGTTGCGCAGTTTCATGGTGAAACAAACCCGCGCCACGGAGATCGACTTCTTTCTCGGCCTTTCGGGACGCGGGCCGACCAAGATTGAAGAAGTGCCGATCAACGTGATTGCGCCAGCCTTCGTCGTTAGTGAACTGCGCACGGCGTTTCAGATGGGATTCCTGGTCTTCATTCCGTTCCTGATCATCGACTTCCTCGTAGCTTCGACGCTCATGTCGATGGGTATGATGATGATGCCGCCGGTCATGATTTCGCTGCCGTTCAAGCTGCTTCTTTTCGTTCTCGTGGATGGATGGCATCTGGTCGTGCGGTCGTTGGTGGAAAGCTTTGGCGTATGAACATCGAACAAGCTGTGGAAATTCTTCGTCAACTGGTGACGACATCACTCCTGGTGATCAGTCCTATCCTGCTGGTTTCGCTGCTTGTCGGCCTGGCCGTGAGTTTGGTCCAGTCGGTCACGAGCATTCAGGAGCAGACCTTATCCTTCGTGCCGAAGTTGCTCGCGATCGCGCTCGTGCTCGTGGTGGCGGCACCGTGGATTTTGCGCCAACTGATGCAGTTCACGATCATGTTCATCCTCCGGATCCCGCAGATGGTCCGATGACCGCAGGGAGGAGGCCCCATGACGTTCGAGCAGCTTCATATCTGGCTGATGGCGTTCGTCCGCTCGGGCGGACTGCTGCTCCTCGCCCCGGTTTTCTCCGGGAAGATGATCCCGATCCCGCTTCGGATCGGGATCGCTGCCTTCCTCGCTTACGTGGTGAGCGGCTTTTCCCGCATCTCCGCGCCGATCCCGGCGGATATCATCGGCCTCATTCTCTCGGCCGGTCATGAGCTGCTGATCGGACTGATGATGGGCTTGGGAGTGCGGCTGGTGTTCTTCGCGCTGGAGTTCGCGGGGCAGCTGATCTCGACGGAAATCGGCTTGACCATGAGTTCGCAGATTGATCCGATCTCGCAGGCTGATTCCACCCCGATCGGATCGGCGTTCTTCTACATGGGCTCGCTGATGTTCCTAATTTCTGGGGCGCACCACGCGATGTTCGCGGCCTTTTTGCGCAGCTTCGATATCGCTCCCGTGGGCGCGCCCGCGCTGACGCGCAATATCGGGGAGCTGTTCGTCCATAGCACGGGCAACATTTTCCTGATCGCCGTGCAAATGGCGGCGCCGATCATGGCGATCAACTTCATCGTCACGATGACCTTCGCGATTCTCGGCAAGGCAGCGCCGGGAATCAACGTGTTCTCGGAAAGTGCGGCCGTCCGCATCGTCGCGGGAATGACGGTCCTCGGGCTGACTCTCGGGCTCACGGCACAACTGGTGCTAACTCAATTGCGGCAAGCGCCGGAGTTGATGCTCCGGTTGATTCCGTAACCTCGATACCGTGTCCGACCAGGGAGTAAAAACAGAGCAACCGACAGAGAAGCGCCTTCAGCAAGCCACTGACGAAGGCCAGTTTGCGCGTGTACCCGACCTGCAGGTCGTCTTCATCCTCATTGCGGCATTTTTTGTCCTGAACTTTGGTTCGCGCGAATATTGCGAGCGAATCGCGGGGATCAGCGTCGGCATATTTGGCCACCTCGGTAAGTATGCCATCAAGCCCGAGGGGATTGGCGAGTGGAGTGCCATCGCCGCGCGCTCAATCCTGGAGTTTGTCCTGCCGATGGCACTGGCCTGTGCGGGAGCCGGTTTGCTTGCGGGCGGCTTGCAGAGTGGTTTTCAGCTCTCGCCAAAGGCACTGGGTTTCAAGCTCTCGCGGCTCGATCCCATCAAGGGTTTCCAGCGCATCTTTTCGACCCAGGGCTGGGTCAAGCTGGGTTCGGATTTGCTGAAGTTGCTGGTGGTGGGATTGACGGTCTGGGGTGGGGTGAAGAACATCATGCACGACCCGATCTTCTACACGCCCGTGCAGATCCACCGGTTGGGCGACTTCATTCTCAGTGCAGCGACGATGCTGCTGGGCCGGTTCATCCTCGCGATCGGGATCATTGCGGCAATCAACTACGCGTATCAGATGCGGAAGATTAAATCCGACTTGATGATGACGCGGCACGAAGTCACGGAGGAGCAGAGGCAGTCGGATGGTGATCCCAAGGTCAAAATGGCCATGAGGCAGATGGCGCGGCGGCTGATGCAGAAGCAGATGCTCGGCGCGGTCCCGACAGCGGACGTGGTCGTCACGAACCCCACGCATTTCGCCGTCGCCCTGAAGTATGAACGCGGGCGCGACAAAGCGCCGATGGTGCTGGCCAAAGGCGAGCGCGCCTTTGCCATGCGCATCAAGGCGCTCGCCGCGGAACATGGCGTGCCGATGGTGGAAAACAAACCCGTGGCTCGGATGCTTTTCAAGGTCGGTAAAGTCGGAAAACCCATCCCGCTCGAACTCTATCAAGCGGTCGCGGACATTCTCGCGTTTGTCTATAAGACGCATCGTTACTACTTCCATCGGCTCAAAGAGCGGAGGAGTGCTGCATGAACGGAGGCTCGTGGTTTCAGCGGTTGGTGACGGCGCTCAAAAAGGGCGACCTGTTCTTCGTCATCGCGCTCTTTGGGACAATCGTCCTGCTGGTCCTGCCGATTCCCGCGTTGCTGCTCGATCTGCTGCTCGTGGCGAGCATCGGGATCTCGCTGCTGATGCTCTTGATCATCATCTACGTGAAAGATCCCGCAGAGTTCTCCGGGTTTCCCACGCTGCTGCTGGCCGTGACGCTCTACCGACTGGCGTTAAACGTCGCTTCGACGCGGCTCATTCTTGTGGACGGACACGCCGGGACCATCATCGACGCGTTCGGACACATCGTCATTCGCGGCAACTACGTGGTGGGCGCGGTCGTTTTCCTGATCTTGGTGGTGATCAACTTCATGGTCATCACCAAGGGTGCGGGTCGCATCGCGGAAGTCGCGGCGCGCTTTACCCTCGATGCGATGCCGGGCAAGCAGATGGGTATCGACGCCGAGATGAATGCGGGGCTGATCGACGAAGCCACCGCCACGAAGCGCCGGGCGAAAGTGCAGAAGGAGGCGGACTTTTACGGAGCCATGGACGGTGCCAGCAAGTTCGTCCGTGGCGATGCCATCGCTGGCATCCTTATCACCCTCATCAACATCATTGGCGGCTTTGTCATCGGTATCGTGCAAAAGGGCATGCCGGTCGTGGAGGCGCTGCAAAAATATACGGTGCTGTCGATCGGTGAAGGTCTCGTGGCGCAGATTCCGGCCCTCGTGGTGAGTGTCGCGGCGGGTATCCTCGTCACGCGCGCCAGCGAGGACGCGAACCTCGGCGCGCACATTAGCAAACAGCTCACGCTTTATCCGCGGGCGTTGGCCATTGCCGCGGTGATGCTGGGGGTTTTTGGCGTCGCACCGGGCATGCCGCTGGTGCCATTTCTGGTCCTTGGAGGGCTGGCGGGATTTGTGGCATGGACCCTGAGCAAATCCCGGCAGGCCGAGGCGCTGGCCGAGGCGGTCCCAGCGGCAACCGCGAAAGCGCAAGGTGCGGGAGAGCCGGCAGCGAAGCCCGCGGAGGACTTTAAGAAGCTGGTGGAAGTGGACACCTTCTCGCTCGAACTCGGGGGCGGTCTGCTGCATCTCGCAGAGAAAAAGAACGGTGGTGATGTGCTGGATCGCGTCACCGGAGTAAGGAAGACCTTTGCCCGCGAGATGGGCATTATCGTGCCGCCGATTGCCATTCGCGACAGTCTGGATCTGGAATCGAACGAGTATCGCTTCCTCTTGCGCGGCAAAGAACTCGCGCGTGGACGCATCCTCCAAGGTCGCTGGCTGGCGATGAATGTGACCAATAGCCCGGTGCCGCTGAAAGGCGTCCCTACGGTTGAGCCGGTCTTTGGCATCAGTGCCACCTGGATCGCCGATGAAGAAAGGCGCGCCGCCGAAATGCACGGCTACACGGTGGTGGATCCGGGGTCGGTTTTGATCACGCATCTTTCGGAGGTCATCAAACGTTCTGCGCATCTCATCCTGAGCCGGCAAGACGTGCAGACACTGGTCGATCACGCAAAAGAACAGAACCCGACGCTGGTCAGCGAACTGATTCCGGACTTGGTCAACGTCGGCATCATCCAAAGGGTGCTCCAGAACCTCCTGCGCGAAGGCGTTGCGATTAAGAACCTCGTGGTCATCCTCGAGTGCATCGCCGACTTTGCCGCGCTTTCGAAAAACCCGGACGACCTTTCCGAGCAAGTGCGGAAGCGGCTGGGCGTCTATTTTGTGGCGGATTACGAGAGCGAGCCGGGCCTGGTGCGGGCGCTCACCTTGGACCCGAAGCTGGAGCAACTTCTGGTCAGCAAAGTCCAGCGCTCGCAGTTTGAAGTGAGCTTGGTGATGGACCCGCAGACGGCGCAGCACCTGGTGGCGGAACTTTCCCGTTCCATGACGGCAATGACCGAGCAGGGACTGACGCCCGTGATTCTGACCACGGCCGAGATGCGTCTCGCGTTCCGGCGGTTCTTCGAGCCGTCGCTCTCCAAGCTGGTGGTGCTGTCCTATCAGGAACTTCCGGCGCAAACGGAGATCCAAAATTTCGGAATGATCGGGATGCCGACGCACCTGCTCCGTCCGGTTGAGAGAGCCGCATAACTATGAGCCAACAACGCATTCGTTTTATCGTTAGCTCCGCCGAGGAGGCGGTCACGGTCTTGCGCGACCGCTTTGAAGGTAAAGCCAAGGTGGTTTCCGTGCGTCAGGTCGAGGGGACGGGACTGGCGCGGTTTCTTCAGGCACCGAAGCTGGAGGTGATCGCTGAGATGGCTGAGGACGTGGCGGGCCCGGCGAGTGAAGTGGGCGCGGAGGACGAGGGAAGTGGAGTTTTTCCGGAGCCGGACCCGGTCGTTGCGGTTGTTGCGGTCGCGGCGAGCGCGGCGAGCGCGCCGAGCGCGGAGAGTCAGCCCGAGAGCCAGCTGAGTGGGCTGTCCCGGTTGCTTCGCGCGGGTGGGTTCTCGACGCAGATGCTGGCCGGGCTGCAGTGCCGGCCGGATTGGAGCGAGCTGGAAGCGATGCCACGCCAGCGCGCCCTACTGCGGGTGGGGATGAATTTGCGTGCGGACTTCGACGCCATCAAGCGCCGACCTTTGGGGAACCGTGTCGCCTTTATCGGCGGTCCCGGCGTCGGAAAAACCACGGCGCTTTGCAAATGGTTGGCCAGCGAAGTCTTCGTACGCGGAAAGCGCAGCGCCGTGCTCAAACTCGATCTCGAACGGGCCAACCCCGGCGATGCGCTGGCGGTCTTTTGCGAGGCGCTGGGGGTGCCGTGCGCACGGTCAATTCCCGACGTTCCCACGCTCGGGCCGGATGAGTCGCTCTTCGTCGATGTGCCCGGGATCGTGCCAAGCGGCGGGAATGATGTGGCTCCGCTGATGGAAGCGCTCGGCCCATTGTTTGTCACCAGCCGGGTCATCGTGATCAACGCCGCGTATGATCCCGAGCTGATCAAGCGGGCGTTTGGTTTCGCGGCCCGCGCAGGTTGCACCCACGTCGTCTTTACGCATCTCGATGAACTCACGCAGTGGGGCAAGCTGTGGGAGTTTCTTCTCGATCATCAACTGACGCCGCTTTTCCTCGGCACGGGTCCGAACATCGCGGGTGATCTGGAGGAAAATGTCTTCGCTTCCGTGCTCGCGCGGACGTTTCCCGAGGTTGGTCTGCAAGCTGCTAAATCTGCGGTAGTCCAATGAAATTCTTTCTGCTGATCGGCGGCCTTTGCGGCCTCATTCTGACCTTGGCGGCCAGTCTCCATGCGGGCAATGCGCTTTCCTATGCCCTGCGCGATGCCTCAATCGGATGTTGCGTCGGAGCGCTGATCTTTCGCGGGTTGCACTTTGTCGTGCTGGGTTCGATCCGCGATCACGTCGCCCTGCTGGCGGCCCGAGCCAAGGCCCAGCACGAGGCCCAGCACGAGGCCCAATCCAAAGAGAATTAATAGTATGTTTGCCACCGCCTCTGCCCCATCGTCCCATCCCGCCCAAGCGTTGCGCGCCTATCAGTCAGGAGTCAATGAAGACACGCTGATCGAGCGTCATCTGCCGCTCGTGCGCACGACGGTGAACCGGATGCGCGTCTTTCTTCCGGCGGCGCTCGACATGGACGACCTCTACAGCGTCGGCTTTAACGGGTTGCTCTCGGCGGCACGGAAATTCGATCCTGTTCATGGGGCGACGTTTCCCTCGTTTGCCACACTGCACATTCGCGGAGCGGTGCACGACGAGCTCCGGCGCATGGACTGGACGCCTCGCACCATTCGCGACAAGGCGAAACGCTTTAACGACAGCCTCAGCGGAATCGAGCAACGGCTCGGGCGGCCCGCGACTGAGGCGGAAGTGTGCGGGGAAATGGGTCTGACGCCGATTCAGTATGAGACCCTGATGGACGAGATCAAGCCGGCGAGCTTTGTGCCCTTGGACGGGGAGGCGTTCTCGGATGAATCCGACGATGTCTCGCTGCACGAGATCATCGCCGACGACACGCAAAGATCCGGTCGCGATGAGTTGGAAAAAAAGGAACTGGTGCAGCTCATGATCGCACAACTGCAGAAGCTGCCAGACATTCCGAAGAAGGTCCTGGCGTTGTATTACTTCGAGGGGATGAGGTTGTCGGAGATTGCGGCAATTTTCGGGGTGACCGAAGGCCGCATCTCGCAAATTCACACCCAGGCGGTGCTCAGCCTTCGGGCGTTCATCCGGCGGCAGGA
>CAYQBV010000013.1:0-31351 GCA_964415705.1 uncultured Chthoniobacter sp.
AGGAATGTTGGCGCGGCCACCAAAAGATGGACCCTCTCGGCCTGCCTTTTGAAATGTATAATCATCTGGGGATGCTCCGAAGTGAGGACCAAGGCAAGCCGGCGGACACCACCGGCGAAATCATCCTCAGCGGCGACCCCGCTTTAGACGGCCCCGTAAAAGACCCTCTGGAAATGATCCAAAAACTCGCCGACAGCGAACGCGTCCAACAAGTCTTTGTCCGCCACGCCTTCCGCTTCTGGATGGGCCGCAATGAAACCCTCAACGACGCCCCCATCCTCCAAGCCGCCCACCACGCCTACCGCGACAACAACGGCAGCATGAAGGCATTGTTGACATCCCTGCTCACCTCCGATGCTTTTCTTTATCGCAAGAGGGCCAACAACTGATCTCGCCATTCAAATCATCGAGACCATCCACTAACGGATCTCTTTCTTGACTTAGAGGGCGTCTAAAAAGTCACTTGGCGAGGCGTGCGACCATCAATTTGGAGGCTGCCATGGGTACGAGGGCCTCGCTGTTTGCGGGGTGATATTCCTAGTCTTTGGCGAAACGGCGGTAGTTAGAGAGCCAGCCGAAAGTTGTTTCCACGACCCAGCGCCTGGGCAGGATTTTGAAGGTGTGCAGATCGGTGCGTTTGACCACCTCCAGGCGCAGGCCGCGGCGCGGTAGGAGTTCCTTGAGCCATTGGCTATGCCGCCACGTTTCTCAAGAACCTCTCGATGGCAGTCAACAACAACGGTCTGATGGAGCGCGCGGTGCTCTGTTTGGACACCTCCAACGCCAAGGAGCCAGTCGTGTTGTCAGCCGACATCGCGAACTCCAAAGGAGCCGGTGGTGGCGCGGTCTTGTTCAAGAAATGCGGGGCCGGCACCCTGGTGGTCTCTTCGCTCAATAGCTACGTCAAAGGAAAGGGCCGGCCCAGCAGCAGCTTGGGTTTGCCACAGGGCATTGAGGCCGGCGAGATTGTCATTGGCAACGGCGACGGGGCGTGCGCCTTGGTCTCGACCGGGATCGGCGAGACTACTGACCGGGTTGTGAATCTTGCGGGAAAGAACTTCACCGCGACTTTTGACCACTCCGGCACCGGACTGCTGAGGCTCAGCAGCACGTTCGTGATCTCGGGTCATAGTGCGAACAAGACCATTGTGCTCAAGGGCGACATCTCTGGTTCCGGCGAAATCGCTGACAACATTACCGATCCCCACGACCGCGCAGGCAAAGCTGCGACCGCCCTCATCAAAACGGGCACCGGCACCTGGACACTCTCAGGAACCAATACTTATGCTGGAATAACGACAGTAGCCAAAGGATTGCTGGTCATTGCCACCGGACGCAGTCCGGGTCAGAAAACCGCCGTCACCGTTGAACGCGGCGCCTTGCTGAAATTGACATTCAAAGGGGGTCGGCGCGTGCGGCAACGCACGCCCGACGGAAAACCGCAGTCCCCCGGCACCTATTCCGCCACCACCTCCCCCGGCTTCATCAAGGGACCCGGGATTCTGAGCGTGGAGGCGTAAGCTCAGCATTTCCCCACAACTGAGACAGGCTCACGGCTGTGGCGATCGGTTTTGCGGGCGGCCTCGTGATGCAGTTGCCATGCATCTCTCGTTGCTGGATCCCAAGGCCGCCTCCGAGAGCGCCACCATGCTTGTCCGCCGACGAACCCGCTGCGAAGGACTGACTGGCCTCATCACCCGTGCTCACCGACGAGGCCCGGCAGCGTTTAAAAACGAAGTATTTCCCATTTTCTCCCTCCCTCTCCCATCGGGTAGGCGCTTCGGTCAAAAACTTGATCGCGACGTTCCTTTACCGACCAAGCACCCCGCTACTTCATCCGATCAAACGTCTTCTTCAGAATCTGCCAGTCGGCGGCGTCGCCGACTTTGTCTCGGTGGTCGGTGATGACTTTGGTCTCGTTGGCGTTTTTCGTCGGGCGATTGACCTGATAGAAAATGCCGAACGCTCCCGAGCCTTCGGCGTCGGCGAGTTTGTAGGCGGCGTATTCGTCGGTCACGTCGTGGTCGGTGGGCACTTCAAAGAAGGTGCCGCCTTTGCGCGGGTTCGCGGCGTCGAAGGCACCGGGATAGAACTCGATGCACTCGCTGAGGCATTCGATGAAGGAGAAACCGTCGTGGTCCATCGCGGCTTCCATCGTTTTGAGAAGGTGCGGAATGTTGGTTGCGGTGGTGCGGGCGACGAAGGTGGCCCCGGCGGCGATGGCCTGTTTCATCGGATTGATCGGCCGGTCGGTGGAACCCCACACGTCGGTCTTCGATTTGAAGCCGATGGGCGATGTGGGCGAGGTCTGCTTTTTCGTGAGGCCATAAACTTGGTTGTCCATGACGACGTAGGTCAGCTTGATGTTTTTCCGGGCGGTGTGGCTGAAATGATTACCGCCAATCGAGAAGGCGTCGCCATCGCCACCAAAGACGAAGACGTGCAAGTCCGGCCGGGAAAGCGACACGCCGCTGGCGAAAGGGAGCGCGCGGCCGTGGATGAAGTGGACGCCATGCGCCTGGACGAAATAAGGAAAGCGCGAGGAGCAGCCGATGCCGGCGACGGTGCAGATTTTCTCATGCCAGACTTTGCGCTTCTCGATGAGTTTGTAGTAGAGCGCGAGGACCGAGAAGTCGCCGCAGCCGGGGCACCACGTGGGATGGTCGGCGGCGGTCTCTTTTTTCGTGAGCGCCTTGCGGTCGGCGTCGAGGAGGTCGGGCACCGGGATGCCGGCGGCGGTGGTGCGTGGGAGCGGGGTGGCGGTGAGGGTGGACATGGAAAAGTTGAGGGGTGACTAGGCGGCGTGGCTTTGCGGGGTAATCAAGGATGCACGGACCAGGGCAAGAAGCTGCTCGGCTGCGGGCTCCACGGTGTCGAATACATGATCGTGACCGATGTCGAAAGGCGGAGTGTCTGCGCGGTTTTCCGAAACGCCGACGCTTCCTGACGGGCTGTATTCCAAGACAAACTCGCGATGGCCCGGATACACGTTGAGGAACGCCACGCCGGACGGCAGCAGCCGCAATTCGATGGCAGTTTGCGGTGCGATCTGGCGCAGGTCTTGAATCACGGAGAGCAGACGAGGAGGCATACTCAGACAGTTATACCGGGTTTGGAGAACTCAAGCTCAATGCTTCCGGTGCGGGTTATGCGGATGGCTCCATCGGGGGTCAGGAGCATCGTGTGCCGCCTGGTTTCGGCACGGATCGTTCCTTCCGCGGAGACGAAGATATGGTCGGGCTGTGGTGCATACATGCGACCGGTGAATCTGAAAGGCGGCGGTTGTCGGCGTGGAACGGAACAGAATTGGTCTTCCACTTCTTCGATCAGCCGGCAAATCAAGGCGAGTGCTTCTTCGGCTGTGGCACAAGCCGGAGCGGCACGCAGGCGCGCGAAGAAAATCTCCAGCCGTCCTTGAATTTCCATCAGTCATCACTTCGTCGCGGTGAGCACGCGCTGGAGGATTTCGTTGACCTTCCAGGGGAGGCCGTCGGTTTTCGTCACGCCGAGGATGCGCGGGTCGCAGTGGCGGGCGCGGAGGATGGCCCCGAGCTGGCCGTAGCCGTAGAGGCCCTCGTCGTTCATTTCGACGACCACGATCTTGGTGAAGCCACTGAAAATTTTCTCCAGACCGTTGGGCAGCGGATTGAGATGCTTGAGGTGGAGCGCGGAAATCGCTTCGCCCTGCTTGCGGCCAAGCTTCACAGCTTCCTCGATCGGCCCCTTGCTGGATCCCCAGCTCACGAGCAGGACGTGCCCTTCGGATGCGCCGTAAATCTGCGGCACGGGGATTTCCTCCGCGAGCTTCTGCAGCTTGCGGCGGCGCTTGGCGTTCATCTGGGTGTGCAGTTTGCCGGAGCCGGTTGGATGGCCGAGTTCGTCGTGTTCGAGGCCGGTGACGACGGGATACTTTCCGCTCGCCACGCGCGTGCCGGGTGCGAGGTGGCGCGTGATGCCGTCGGCGGCGGCGAGGTCGTAGGGCTTGTGCTCGGCGACTGGTGAAAGGTCGGGCGAGATGTCCTGGCAGACTTTTTCGAGATCGGGATACGGGAACGCCTCGATGCGCGAGGCGATGCCCTGATCGCTGAGGATGAAGACCGGAGTGGAGTATTTGCGCGCGATGTTCACCGCCTCGATCGCCGTGTAAAAGCAGTCCTCCACGCTGGCCGGCGCGAGTACCACGCGCGGGCTGTCGCCGTGGCCGCCGAAGCACGCGATGTTCAGGTCGCTCTGCTCGACATTCGTCGGCATGCCCGTCGAGGGTCCGCCGCGCTGCACGTCCACGATGACCACCGGCATCTCGGCCATGGAGGCCCAGCCGATGGCCTCGGTCTTCAGCGAAATGCCCGGCCCGCTCGAACCCGTCACGGCCACGCGCCCCGCGTAGCTGGAGCCGAGCGCCATCGAGATCGCGGCGATTTCATCCTCGGTCTGGACAAACGTCCCGCCGTATTTCGGCAGCTCGCGGCGGAGGAGTTCCATGATGTCGCTCCACGGTGTGATCGGGTAGCCCGCGCCGAAGCGCACACCCGCCGCGATGAGCCCGTAAGCCAGCGCCTCATTTCCGCTCATCACCACCTGCGCCTGCCCGGTGTGCTCGGCGTGTTGAAACTGGAAGGTCTCCCACAGCCCCTGCACCTGATGGCCGTAGCCCGAGTTGAAACACGCGAGCGCGTTTTCCACGATCGTCGGATCTTTGCCGCCAAACCGCTCCTCGATCAGTTTCGTCAGCTTCGGCACATTGAGGTCGAACATTTTCGCAAGCAGCCCGAGCGAGTAGATGTTCTTCCCTTTGTCCCGGCCCGTGCCGCCGATGGCCTCGACGGTGAGCGAGGAAATCGGCACGCCCACATGATGATACGAGCCGAGCAGTTCCTCGTTCGGCGTCACGTGATCGGAGTCGTAAAGCACGATGCCGCCGCGTTTCAGCGAGCTGATGTGGTTCGCGTAGCTGTGGTCGTAGAAGCAGAGCAGCACGTCGGCCTCATCGCCCGCGCTGAGCACCTCGCCGGAGCCGATGCGGACTTGGAAAATGGACGGCCCGCCGGAGATCGTGGAGGGAATTGTCATGAAGGTCATGACCTCCTGCTCGCTGCGCCCGGCGAGGCGCGCAAGGAAGCCGCCGATGGCCTGGATGCCATCCTGCGAATTGCCCGCGATGCGGATGATGGCTTCCTGAACGGTGGAGATTTTCGGGCTTGCCCCCGGCGTAGGGACGACTGCGGATTCGCTCATGATATTGGGGTAGGTGGGAGTGCTGAGGGCGCTGCGTCCGGTTCGGTTCGGGACCACCGCTCACAGCGCCGGGAGGTAAATGTGGCGCGGACCTTAGCACTGGCGCGGCTCGGGTCAATGCGGAGAAACATGCGGATGCGCGCAGGCTTCGGACACGTTCGGCTGACCCGCTCGCGCTGCGGGACTAAGTCTGGCAGGGATCGGCGCGTGGCCGCGAATGGAGGCGCGGCAGCGGTGCGAGGCCGGCCAGAGCAGCCACGCTGCGCCGCCGACGGTGGCGAGAAGCCCGAAAAGCGCGACGTAGAGCGCGGGGTGAGCAGATGCGGCCAGTATTCGATCTCGATGCGCTACGTCCCCGCCGCGGGCGGCGCGATGCCTTTGAACAGGTGGTTTACGAGGAAGACTGGCGCGGGTTGGCCGTTGATCCGCGCGCGGAAATCATCCACGACGAAGGACGCATTCAGCACGGCGATCCCGGCGTTGGGCGCATCGACCGTGAAACTGGTGGTGTTCGCGGTCAGGCGATAGTTGAGGGCGGGCGTGACCTTCCTCTCGCGGAGTTTTCGGAAAGGTCGGGTGCCTGTTTTTCGCCCTGTATGACGGCGGCGAAAGGACGCCCGTCTTCGCGTTTCACGCAACTCATGAGCACCGACACGTCCGGGGAGCACGCGAGGCGGCCGGTGAAAAACGCACGCGGCCAGGCGGCGTCGCTGGCCAGGACTTCGAGGTCCGAGGCCGCGATCCGCTTCAGCCCCGGCGACGGAGAATCGGCCAGCGCCATCGAGCCGAGGTTGTCGGGGATGTTCATCGCGTAGGTGTCAGGCAAAGGGATCGTCGTAGATGGTGAAGCCGCGGCGGAGCGTGTCGAAGAAGACGACCCACAGCGGCGCGCTCACGGCGAGCACGGCAAACTTTTTTCACCGCAACGCGCGTGCGTCCCGGCTCAGGAGCAGGGCCAGCGCGCCGGGCGAACCGCGCGCCCGCCAGCGCAGCCAGAGGGTCAGCACCGCCGCGAGCAGGCACGGAAAAATGAGGGCGCGAAAGAGGCGACTCATAAAACGGAAGCGGGGCGGGAGAGGCGCAGCCACGCGACGCCGCCGGCGAGCAACGCGAGGCCGGCGGTGCTGAGCCAGAGCGCGAGCGTGAGGCGGCGCGGCCAGTACTCGAAGCGCACGACGAAACGCCCCGCCTGCGGAATCGGCACGCCGCAGAACGCGTGGTTCACACGCAGGTAAGGCACGGGCGCACCGTTCACGGTCACGCGAAAATTTTCCGCCTCGAACGTCTCGGTGAGAACGGCGACGCCGCGAGCCGGCGCGTCGATGGTGAAGGTCGTGGTGTTGCTCGTGAGGCGGTAGCCGTGCGCGGGAATGCTGTGGCGCACAGGCGCGGCGGGCACTTCGCCGGGCCACGCCGTTCCCTCCTGAAGCGCCGCAAATGGGCGACGATCGCCGTCCCAGACGAGGCGGGCGAACTCCTCCGCCGTCCGGTAGCGCGCGAGGGAGTCGGTGAAAAACGCGCGCGGCCAGACACCGGGGCTTTCGTAGAGATCGAGATCGGAGGAAGCGACGTGCGACAAACCGCCAACCGGCGCGCCGCCGGCCTGCGGCACGCCGAGGTAGCAGCGGAGGTTCAGCAGATCGTAGAACGGACGGAGCAGCGGCGTCGTGTCCTTGCCGACCGCCAGCCGCCAATCCCAGACGACCGGCAGCTTCGCGGCGTCCACAAATTCGCGGAAGTAGGCGCTGACCAGCGCGTCCGGGCCGCCGATGCCGTCGAGGCCGAACACAGCGTTGAAGCCGGGCGTGAGGACTTCGCCGAAACCGGCGACCCGCGCGGGTTCGGCGAGGCGCGATTTTACATGCTCGAGCATGCGCGACGGCGCGCTGAGATCGACGCGTTCGCGTGGGTTCATCACGTACGGGTCGAACTTCGTGGAGCCGTACATGCCGTGGCGAAAGTGGAGCGCGAAGAGCGCGAGCACGGCGAGCAGCGCGTGGGAGACCGTCCACTCGCGAAGCTGGAGCCACCGCCGCGCGATCAAGGGCAGCACGGCCACCGCGAGGAGCAGCGCTGCTGCGTAGCCGAGAAAGAATGGGCTGAACGTGATCGCCTCCGCCTCGGGCCGCAGCGTGAACGGCGAGCGCGTGACGGTCTGCGCGGAGCCGAGAAACGCGCCGGTCAGCACGCCGAGCAGGAGCAGCGTGGTCACCCAGTCGCCGCGCCAGCCGGGACTGGTCATCCGCGCGCGACACTCGCGCCAGCCGAAACCTGCGAGCGGAAATAGCAGGACGATGAGGACGCACGAAAAGGTGTTATCGACGTGGGAGATATTGCCGACCAACGGCAGCCGCACAAGCCACGCCGCCGGGACCACGCCGAAGACGAGCAGGGCGGTCGCGCCGGCGGCGATGATCAGCGCGCGAAACGTCGGATCGCGCAGGAGTGCCCGCGCCTGCACGGCCGCCCAGAGCGCGCCGATCAGCACGAAAAAATTGGCCGAGGGATTCGCGTGGTTTTCGCGATCAATGGTCTGCCGGTAGAACAGATCGTCGAAGAGCCCGAGGAAAAGCGCGGGCTGAATCTGGTAGGAGCGCGGGACATTGCAGGTCGTCCACGAGTGGCTCAGGGCGTCGAGAAAGACCAGCCAGCACGGCGCGCTGAGAAGCGTGAAGATGAGCAACCCGGTGCCGGCCACGGCGAGCTTCCGCGCCTGCACCATCCAGCTTTCGCGCCGGAGGACGAGGGTGAGGACGCCAGTCGCGTTGAGCACGCCGATGAGCATACTGGCTTCCTTCGCGGTGCCGCTGTTCAGCTCCATCCAGTTTGCCGCGAGGAGCAGCGCGCTCCACGGCGCGGCGGCGCGCCAGCTTGCGGCACGTCCGATTTCGAGCCAACCCAGCAGAATCCACGGCGCGTAGCTGAGGCTGAAGATCGCGGCGTGATTGAAGCGGTAGGCGAAGAATCCAATGAACGCCGACGATGCCGCCAGCGCCGCCGCGATGCCGAGCCGCCCGACCGCTGCGCGCACGAGCAGGCCGATCCCGAAGGCGAAGAGGATTTTCGCGAGGACGAACTTCGCGTCCCATGCCCAGGCCGCGCCACCGGCGACGAGTGGAATCCAGTGCAGCGGGTCGCCGATCATGGACTGGCCCTGGCCAAGGAGCGGCACGCCGCAGGAGTTTGCGCGGTTCCAGAGCGGGAGTTCGTGGTCGCGGAAAATGGCGCGGTGCTCGACGACGGAGTACGGCAGATGTGCCCAAAGCATCGCGCCGATGTCGGCGAATTTCGGATTTTCGACCGGGCCGGCAGGCGCGCCGGGAAGCGTGGGAAAACCGGTGTAGAGACAGGTCGCGCCGTTGTTCGGCGAGACGTGACTTTGACCGCAGAAGACCACCGGCCAGCAGCTCACTGACACGGCGAATACCGCGACGGCAAAGAGCGCGCGGACCGGCCGCCGGCGGGCGGTGGGCGCGACGCGGGCCGCAGCCTCGACCGCATGGACGCGCAACTTTTCCAAAGCCGGCGCAAACCGCCAAACCACGAGGCTGAGCACCAGCGTCAGTGCGGCGAGCGGCGGCAGCCATGACCAGTCATACCCGGCCATTGATGACTGCAGGACGAGCGCCGGTTCACACGAAATCTCCACGCCGCCGCCGGGCGCGGGCTCAAAGCGGGCTGCGTCGAAGCGCGCCAATTCAATGCCAGCGCGATCGACGATTCGCGCGCCGGTGATTTTCAAGTCATCCGCAGCGGCCGCCGTCCCGAGGCGAAAAGAGCGGTACGCGCCCGCGAGCAGAACAAAGCGCGCCGTCGGCGGCGTCCCTGCTTTCACCTGCGCCACCGCTGGCTCGCGCCGCGCCGGACCGCCGGCGCGCACGCACGCCAGGCGTAGTTCGCCTGCCGACGGCGGCGCCACGGCGACTTCGAGGACCAGCGATTCCGCCAGCCGATCCGGCGGGGAGAACGGCGTGAAGCAGAAGAGCGCTGCGGCGATGCTGGCCAGCAGGAAGCTCGGAAAAAGAAGGCGGACGAACCTGGGCACGGGTAGCGGTGATGACAAAATGAGGCTGAGTCCCGGAGAAAAGAAGATGCCGTGCCAATCAGGCCCGGCGTTTGCTTTCACATTTCATCTCATGTCTGAGATGTCCCTTACCCTCTCCATCGCCCCCCTCATGCCCGCGCCTCCCCGCGAGGCCACGCCCGACCGTGCCGCCGCGCCTGCGCCGCGGACTTCCGGAAAGGTCTGGCTGCTGGCTTTGCTGCTCCTGGCCATGGGCGCTTTCCTCCGCATTTACCCGACCGCCGGCTTCACGGGCGTCGGTTTCGACGAGCATCTCTACCAGCGCTACGTGGTGCTGCTGAACGCCAAGGGCATCGGCGCCTATCCCGCGATCTGCGAGTATTTCATCCAGCAGCAAAGCGGCGACGGTATGGCCGAGCTGCCGCCCACACGCTTCCTCTACATTTTCTGCGGCAGCCTGTGGAGCCAGGTGTTTGGCCCCGGCGGCCTGGAGAGGCCGGGCCCGGTCGGGAACGCGGTGGCGCTCTCGTCGCTCAAAGCCGTCTCCTGTCTTTTCGCGATCCTCATCCTGATCCCGTCCGCCCTTTTCGCGCGGCGGCTGCGCGGCGATGGCGCGATGCTTGGGACGCTCGCCCTCATGGCCTGCGCGCCCGTCCAGATTCATCTTGCGCAGCATCGGATGATCGACGGCTTCTTCGCCTTTTGGGCGCTGATGTCCCTCTGGCTGCTCTGGGAAAACCTCCGCGCGCCCGATCATCCGGGCCGGCTCGCCGCGCTCACCGCCTGCCTCGCCGCGATGGTGCTGACCAAGGAGAATTCCTTCTTCGTCTTCGTCGCGCTGAGCGGCGTAATCGGGCTGAACCACTGGGCGAAATGGGGTACGGCCACGCCCCGGCTGCTCCTGTGCATGATCGCCGGGCCGCTGCTTGGGCTTACCGCGCTCATCACGCTCGCCGGCGGGACGGACAGCTTCATCACGATCTACAAGCTGCTCGTGACCAAGGCGCACCAACTGGAATACGCCATTCGCACCGGTGACGGCCCGTGGTATCGCTACTTCGTGGACTACCTGCTGGTCAGCCCCATCGTGCTGATCCTCGCGATCGGCGCGGCGTTTTCTTCGGGTTGGCAAAGCCGGGCGCTGCTCTTTCTCACCGCGTTCATGGCCTGCGGCTACGTCCTCATGTGCAACGTGAAATACGGCATGAACCTCCGTTACACCACGATCTGGGACATGCCGTTGCGCCTGCTCGCATTCTGCCAGCTCGCGGACCTCACGCGCCGCTTCGGGGCCCGCCAGTCGCTCATCCTCGGCGTCGCGACCGCCGCCCTTTGCGCCTACGAACTCCGCCAATACCTGCTCTTTTTCGACGACCGCAACCGCCTCTACGAACTGGTCCCTGGCGGCCTGCTCTTTGCCCTGAAAATCCTTAAGGGCGCATCGCCGATTCTGCAGTAGCAGACGCGGGCGAACAAACCCTCACCGACCCTCGCCGCGCGCCACCGATCTCAACTCACACCCACTTCGGCGTCGGGATTCGCGGCGGTGGGATTCTCACTCGCTTGGCGTTTGCGGAGTTTTTTCTCCTCTTTCTTGGCCTTTTTCTCGAGATCCCGTTTCCGCTTCTCAAACTGATAGTTCGGCTTTGGCAATGGATGATTCGGTTGAGGGTTAGGCCCGTGCCGCGGATTTAGCGGGCTTGGCCGCCTTGGTGGTCTTCGCCGCTTTCACGACTTTCACGACTTTCACGACTTTCGCCGGCTTCACCACTTTCCCGAGTTTGGCCGCGGGGACCGGCGCAGCGGGAGCGGCGAGGGCCGCCAGTGCGGCAGGCGCGGCTGGGGCGGAGGCCGGCAGGTGTGTCGGGCGGCCAGCGGCGAGTTTCTCCTTCATCTCGGCGGCCGCCTCGAAAAACTTCACAATGCCGGGGCCGACGCCGCGGTATTTTTTTCCGGTCTTCTTGACGATGCCTGCTCCCACGAGGTTCTGCAGCTTTTCGTAGGCGCGCAGCCGGAGCATTTCCTCGCCGCCGCTCGCGGAGTTGCGGGCGCGCAGGTTGGCGTGAACGATCAGGAACAGCGCTTTGAACTCGTAGGCGGTCTTGGCCGAAAGCACCGTGGCCAGTTCTTCGGCTACAAGATCGGGACCGCGGCGGGAAAATCCGTAATTTGTCTTCATGGCTTTTTTTCGCAGATATCTGGCAAAAGTCGAGGTCTCATCTTGGCTTCGACCATAAATCTGCCTCGAATCGACACACTTCCAGCCATCTGGAGGCCACAATTCACGCTTGCTCCCGGCGGGCGGTCCGCCAACTTCGCCACTTTCCCATACGATTATGATTCGCCACACGCCGCCTCCCCACCCCTCACGCCGCACTTTCCCGGGCCTTCTGGCCATCATCGCTGCCCTGGCTGGCTCCGCGCTGGCGGAAACGCCCGCGAAGCCGCTTTTTGAAAGCCCGGTCCTGGACAGCAAATCGCAGCCGCGGCTCGTCGAGGTGGACGTTGTGGTGAAAGACGCGAAGGAACTCTGGCTCGTCGTGTCCGACCAAGGTTCGTTCAGTTGCGATTGGTCGGACTGGATCGAGCCGCAACTCGTCATGGCCGACGGCACGGTGAAAGACCTCACCACGCTCACGTGGAAGTCCGCCAACGCCGGCTTTGGCAGCGTCCATGCCGGCAAGGCCAACGATGGCGGGCCGCTGCGCGTGAACAAAAAAATTTACGAGCGCGGCATCGGCACGCACGCGACCTCGACGATCGGCTATGACCTCCCGGCGGGCGCGGAGCGTTTTCGCGCAAAGGTCGCCATCGATGACGGCGGGATGATCCGGGACAACGCGCCGAGCGACGCCGCCGTGCGGTTCGCCGTCTATACCACGAGGCCCTCGTCCGCGCCGGCACCCACCCCGAGCACGCGCCCGGCTTTCGTCCCGACGGAACTTTTCTCCCTGCCCGACGGCCTCGAAGTCACGCTCTGGGCGACCTCGCCGCTGCTCCACAACCCGACGAACATCGACTTCGACGCGCAGGGCCGACTCTACGTCGCCGAGGGCGTGAACTATCGCGGCAAAGGCGGACGCCGTCCCGAGGGCGACCGCATCGTCATCCTCGAGGACACCACCGGCGCGGGGCAGGCCGACAAGAGCACCGTCTTCGTGCAGGAGAAAGCGCTCGTCTCCCCGCTCGGCGTCGCCGTTTTCGACGACAAAATCGTGGTCTCGCAGCCGCCGGACATGCTCGTTTTCACGGACGTAAACCGCGACGGGAAATACGACCCCGAGGTGGACAAGCGCGAGGTGCTGCTGACCGGCTTCGGCGGACGCCAGCACGATCACAGTCTGCACAGCGTGACCGCCGGTCCGGACGGCCAGTGGTATTGGAATCAGGGCAACACCGGCGCACAGTTCACGGACAAATCGGGGCGCACGTTCTTCATGGGCAGCCCGTACGCGAAGGGCGAAATCGCCGGGCGCGCGAGCGATGACGGCCACGTGTGGATCGGCGGGTTCGCCGCGCGCATGCAACCGGATGGCTCGAACGTGAAGATCATCGGCCACAACTTCCGCAACAGCTACGAGCAGACCGTCACGTCGCTTGGCGACGTCTTTCAAAGCGACAACGACGATCCGCCCGCCTGCCGCGTGACGCCGATGCTCGACGGCGGGAACGCGGGCTTTGCTTCTGCCGACGGCAAGCGCTCGTGGGAGGCCGACAAGCGCCCCGGCCAGCCCACGCCCATCGCCGAGTGGCGGCAGGAAGATCCCGGCACCATGCCCGCCGGCGATGTCTATGGCGGCGGCTCGCCGACCGGCGTGGCCTTTTATGAAAACGGCGCGCTCGGCGACCAATGGCGCGGCCTCCTGCTCGCGTGCGAAGCCGGCAAGAACGTCGTCTTTGGCTACCTCCCGAAGCCGGACGGCGCGGGCTTCAAACTCGAGCGCATGGATTTCTTCACGTCGAACAAGGAGCGCAAATGGGCCGGCTCCGACTTCCTCGGCGGGCGCGCCACGGGCGAGTTGAAAACGCTCTTCCGTCCCAGCGATGTGTGCGTCGGCCCGGACGGTGCGATCTATGTCGCCGACTGGTTTGACCCCGGCGTCGGCGGCCACGCCACGGGCGACAATGCGCTCGCCGGCTCGATTTACCGCATCGCGCCGAAGGGTTTCAAATCCGTCGTGCCGAAACTCGACCTCGCCACCACCGCCGGCCAGATCGCCGCGCTGCGCAGTCCCGCCGCGAACGTCCGCAACAGCGGCTTCACCCGCCTCCGCGCGCAGGGTGCGCCCGCCGTGCCCGCCGTCGCCGCGCTGCTGAAAGACGAGAATCCTTACATCGCCGCGCGCGCCATCTGGCTGCTTGCGCAGATGGGCGAACCCGGGCTCGCGCAGGTCACGCTCCTGCTCGCCTCGAGGGACGCCACGCAGCGCCTTGTCGCCTTCCGCGCGCTCCGCCGCACCGCGCACGACACCCCCGCGCTCGCCGCGCAAATGGCTGGCGACGAATCCGCCGCCGTGCGCCGCGACGCCGCCATCGCCCTGCGCGACACGCCCGCCGCGCAGAGTGTCGAGACCCTCGTGAAAATCGCGCGGCAGTTCGACGGCCAGGATCGCAGCTACCTCGAAGCCGTGGGCCTCGGCAGTGAGGGCAAAGAGTCCGCGGTCTATGTCGCGCTCGCCAAAACCGCCGGCCCCGCCGCCGCGTGGAGCGACGCTTTCGCCGGCCTCGCCTGGCGCCTGCATCCGCCGGAAGCCGCCGCCGATCTCAAGGCACGCGCCCTTTCCGCCAGCCTCAGCAAGGACCAGCGCAAACTCATGCTCACTGCGCTCGCCTTTGTCCGCAGCCGCGAAGCCGCCGCCGCCATGATCGAGTTGGAAAGCGCCAAGGATTTCCCCTTTGCGGACCTCGCGAAATGGTGGCTGCTCCGCCTCAAGAGCGGCGCGTGGAAAGCCTACGACATCGACGCCACCCTCAAGGCGCTCGGCCGCTCCGACGCCGACAAAGTGGAACTCGTCGCCGCCCCGCTCCCGCCGCCCGTGACCGACGCCTCGAAGCTCCCGTCCGCCGCCGAAATCGCCAGCCTCCCCGGCGAGGTCAAGCGCGGCGAAACCGCCGCCGCCGCCTGCCTCGCCTGCCACCGCATCCGCAGCAACGGCACCGACTTCGGCCCCGACCTCACGGCCTTCGGCAAACAGCAGACCGCCGAGATCATCGCCCAGGCCATCGCCCAGCCCTCCGCCTCGATCTCGCACGGCTTTGAAGGCAGCGAAGTCAAAACCAAGGACGGCCTCGTCATCGCCGGCATCGTCCTCTCCGGCGGCGACCCGCTCATCATCAAATCCACCGGCGGCCTCGTCCAAACCGTCCCCCAAGCCCGCATCGCCTCCGTCACGAAAATGGACAAATCCCTCATGCTCGACCCCGCCCAGCTCGGCCTTACTGCCCAGGGCATCGCCGACCTTGTGGCGTATTTGAAGAGCCTCTGATCCAGCGGACGTCCGGGAAGTAAGCTACGCCAGGATCTCCCGCACGACGTTTCCATGCACGTCGGTCAGGCGGAAGTCGCGGCCGGCGTAGCGGTAGGTGAGCTTTTCGTGATCGAAGCCCAGCAGGTGCAGGATCGTGGCGTGGAGGTCGTGGACATGGACGCGATCCTCGACGGCTTTGAAACCAAACTCGTCGGTCGCGCCGTGGACGTGGCCGCCTTTCACCCCGCCGCCGGCGAGCCACATGGTGAAGCCGTAGTGGTTGTGATCGCGGCCGTTGATCTTGCCGGAGTTGCTGCCGGGTGTGGGCATTTCGACGACGGGCGTGCGCCCAAACTCGCCGCCCCAGATGACCAGCGTCTCCTCGAGCAGACCGCGCTGTTTCAAGTCGCGGAGCAGCGCGCCGATGGCCTGGTCACACTCGCCGGCGAGTCGGCGGTGATTCACCTCGAGGTCGTCGTGGCTATCCCACGGCTGGCCGTCGCCGTGCCAGACCTGCACGAAGCGCACGCCGCGCTCGACGAGCCGGCGCGCGATGAGCATCTGCCGGCCTTGCACGCCGTCGCCATACATGGCGCGGATGGGCGCGGGCTCCTTCGCGATGTCGAAAGCGTCGTCGGCTTCCATCTGCATGCGGTAGGCGAGTTCGAAAGACTGGACGCGCGCTTCGAGCTGCGCGTCCTGCTGGCGGCGCTCGAGGTGGCGCTGGTTCATGGCGAGGAGCAGATCGAGTTGCTGCCGCTGTTCGCGCGACGACAGCGCGGTGTTGCGGATGTTTTCGATCAGCTTCTCGATCTCGGTGTTTTTCGTATTGAGATAGGTGCCCTGAAACGCGCCGGGCAGAAAGCCCGCCTGCCAGTTTTGCGATTCCTGAATCGGCATGCCGCCGGGGCACATGGAGATGAAACCGGGGAGGTTCAGGTTTTCCGTGCCCAAGCCATACGTGACCCACGAACCCACGCTCGGCCTGATCTGGCGGGCGTCGCCGCAGTTCATGAGCAGGAGCGACGGCTCGTGATTCGGCACGTCCGCGTGCATCGAGCGGATCACGCAGATGTCGTCGATGGACTGCGCGGTGTGCGGGAAAAGTTCGCTGACCTCGATGCCGCTCTGCCCGTATTTGCGAAACTTAAACGGCGAGCCCAGCGCCGCGCCGGTCTTGCGCTCGGTCTTGAGATCGAGCGGCAGCGGCTTGCCGTGGTATTTCGTCAGCAGCGGCTTGGGATCGAACGAATCCACCTGCGACGGCCCGCCATTCATGAACAGGTGGATGACGCGCTTGGCTTTCGCGGGAAAGTGCGCGGCTTTCGGCGTGAGCGGGTTGAAACCGGCGGCCGTTTCCGCGGCGCTCGCCTCCCCCATTCCGAGACCAGCCATGATCTTCGTCAAAGCGAGCGCGCCCATGCCCATTCCACATTTGTGCAGAAAATCGCGGCGCGTGAGAAAGCGGTCGTCGAGGCTGGGGGCGTGGTGGTTCATGGGTCAGTCCACAAAGACAAACTCGTTCGACGCCAGCAACACCTGCGCGAATTTCTCCCACGCACCGAGCCGCACGGGGGGCGGGCCGCCGAAACCGTTCTGCGCATTCCAAACGGAGGGCTCGCCTTCGCGTGCGCGCAGCTCCGGCACCCAGCCAAACGCGTCGCTGCTTTCCTGGGCGCGGCAATCCACGATGAAATCCACGGTGTCGCCCGCCTGCACCGCGACGCGCGCCACGGTCGTCGCGACTTTGCCCGCGCTCTCGATGGTCCACTCACCGGCCACCTCTTTCCCGCCCACCACGACCCGCGCGCGGACGCCGTCGCCGACGCTCGCATGGCGCGAGAGGCTGCCGCTGATTTCGATCACCGCGGCGCGCGGTGCAGTCCAGCGGCGGATGGCCATGAGTTGCGGGCCGCCCGGATGACCGCCGGTGGATTTCAGCATGACCCAGCCGATCTTCGGATCGGGAAGATTTGGACCGCCCTGCCACGCGGAACCCGTCCAGTGCGTCAGCGGAGTGAACGCCACAGTCTTCGCCGCCTCGTCGAACGAGCCGTAGCCGCACTGCCACACCGGCCGCGCTTTCTCCACCGACTCCGGCACCGCCGCCGCCACGAACTGCAAGCCGGCCCGCACCTCTTCGGAATCGGCGGCGCGCGCGAAGATGCGGCGGTAGAGAAACTGCAGGCGCTCGGCGTCGTTCGTCAGCCGGGAAAATTCCGGGAGCGCCGCGAGGCTTTGCGCCTGCGTGGCCACGAACGGACTGTTCATCATGAAGAGCGCCTGCTGCGGGCCGACGGTGTGGAAGCGCTGCGGCGTCATCGCATCGGGGCTGGCGAAATCGAACGTGCGAAACACGCCGGGCAGGTTCTGGCGGTCGATGGACGCATAGACGGTGCGCCGGGAGGACAGCACATCGGCGGCGCGTCCGCCGACGGTGAGGTCGAGCCGGCCCGAGGCCGCGAGCAGCGCATCGCGCATCGCCTCGAAGCCGAGTCGCTGGCGGTTCATCCGCCAGAGGAGCTGGTTGTCTGGATCGGTGCGCTGGTAGTCCGCGCGGTCATCGCTGCCCTGCTGGTAGGTGGCCGAGAGCATGATCAGCCGGTGCAGCTTTTTCAGCGACCAACCGTCCGCGACGAAGCGCGCGGCCAGCCAGTCGAGCAGTTCCGGCTGCACGGGCGGATCGCTGCGCACGCCGAAATCGCCCGGCGTCCGCACCAGCCCCGCGCCGAAGTGATGCAGCCACACGCGGTTTACCGCCACGCGCGCGGTGAGCGGGTTGTCCCGGCTCGCGATGGCCTGCGCGAGTTCGAGTCGCCCGCTGCCTTTTTGGAAAGGCCGGCGCTCTTGGCCCGCCACCACCTGGAGAAACTGCCGCGGCACCGCGTCGCCGGGCGTGCCGGACTTTCCGCGTTTGAAAATGCGCGGTTCCACCGGCTTCGGCAGATCGTTCAGGACCATCGCGCGCGGCGGCGCATCCGGCGACTCGACCTGCCACGCGTCCACCTTCTTGCGCAGCGCCGTCAGCTGCTTGCGGTCGTCCCCCTTCAGCGCGTCCGGCCCGGTTCCTTTTTGCTGGAGGAATTCGTCCACCTTGGCCTGCCGCGCCTCGAGTTCTTTTTGAAACGCCTGAGATGGCGCACTCTGCTCCGGCGCTGCGAGCAGCGGCAGATCCCGCGGCTCGGTGGAACTCGCGAAGACGCCGTAGAGCGAATAGTAATCCGCCGTCGGGATCGGGTCGTATTTGTGATCGTGGCACCGCGCACACACCACGGTCAGCGCCATCGTGCCGCGTGCGATTACGTCGATGCGGTCGTCGATGATGTCCGCCACGTTGTTCAGAAAACGCCGGCCGACCGTGAGGAAACCCATCGCCGCGAGATCGCGCGACTCCGCGCCCGGCATCTGATCCGCCGCGATCTGCGCGACGAGAAATTTGTCGTACGGCAGGTCTTCATTCAGCGCACGGATCACCCAATCGCGATACGTGTAGGCGTACGGATAGCGCCGCTCCTCCTCGAAAACGTAGCCCTTCGTGTCCGCGTAACGCGCCACATCCAGCCAGTGCCGTCCCCAGCGCTCGCCATAGCGCGGCGAGGCCAGCAACCGGTCGAGGACCCGTGCGAACGCTCCGTCCGCCGTGTCGTTTTCAAACGCCTCGATCTCCGCCGCGGTCGGCGGCAGCCCCGTCAGGTCGAACGTCGCCCGCCGCAGCCGCGTGCGACGATCCGCCGGCGGCGACGGCGTCATCCCCTTTCCCTCCAGCTTCGCCAGCACGAAACGATCGATCGGCGACTGCACCCACGCCGTGTCTTTCACCGTCGGCTCCGCCGGTTGGCGCACCGGCTGAAATGCCCAGTGCTTCGACGCATCTGGCAGCTTGTCCTGCGCCACACCCGGCGTTGCCGGATACGGCGCACCCATTTTCACCCACTGCACGAGCAAATCCGCCTGCCCCGGCGGCAGCTTGTCTTTTGGCGGCATCGGGTTGTCGCCCTCCCGCCGCAGCGCCCGCACCAGCGGACTCGCGTCCGGATTTTCCGGCGTGAGGATCGGCCCGTCATCGCTCCCCTTCAGCACCGCCTCCCGCGAATCCAGCCGCAGCCCCTGCTTCTGCTTCTCCGGCCCGTGGCACTTGATGCACGACTCGACCAGCACCGGCCGCACGTGATTCTCGAAAAATGCGATCTGCTCCGCCGTCGGCACCACCCCGGCCGCCAGTCCGCGCGCGGAAAGCGTGAGCAGAATCAATGCGGTCGGAACGGTCAGTTTCACGTGGCAAGCTATCGGCCTCAGCAGCACCCAGCGTCAATGCCGCAACCTCCGCGTTTCTTCGCCCCGGCGCACCCCCATCAGCGACTCCGCGTCCGACGTGGAAAGCCGCCATCCTGCTGCGCGGAGCCATTGGAGGCAGTGCGGCAAAAGTGCCGCGAAGGATCGCCGAACTCTGCCTCCACCGCGACACCCACGAACGCCATATGGCGCGGCGGCGAACCACAAAGGAAAAGAACCCAGGCCAAGCCGACTTATGAAAAAACCAGCTATTTTAATTTATTCCCTCTCTGCGGCGCTGCGCAGCGCGGCGCACGCGCTGACGCTCGACACCGTGACGGTGGGCGATCCCGGCAATCCTGACGACGCTACCGGCTACGGCGGCGTGGCCACGACCTACGCGATCGGCAAGTATGAGGTGACGATCAACCAGGACGCGGAGTTTTTGAACGCGGTGGCGGTTACGGACACCTACGGGCTCTACGATCTGGAGATGGGGACGAATTTGAACATCGCGGGAAGCGCGCGTGTGGGCTCCTCGGGTAGTTACAGTTATTCCGTGGTCGGGGCTTGGGAGCGGCCGGTGACGTAGGTGAGATGGTTTGACGCGGCCCGGTTCAGTAACTGGCTGCACAACGGGCAGCCGAACACAGGGAGCCAGACGGCTGGGACGACGGAGACGGGAGCGTATGCGCTCGATGGGGCGACTTCGGGCGTTGGGATCACCAAGGCTGTTGGTTCGCAGTATTGGATCCCGAGTGAGAATGAGTGGTATCAGGCGGCGTATTACCAGCCGGCGGCGGCGGATGGGTATTGGCAGTATCCGACGGGGAGCAATACGTTGCCGAACAGCCGGAATGGGAGTGTGAGCGATGCGAACAGCGGGAACTTCTATCGGGACGACGAAGTCGCGAAGGGGTTCAACGGGGGTATGCGGTGACGAACTCGACGAGCTCCAGCGACAGCCAGAATTACCTGACGGATGTCGGTGCGTTCACGCAGGCGGACAGCTCCTACGGGACGTTCGATCAAGGAGGCAATGTGTGGGAATGGAATGACGCCGTTATGGATAGTTCTTCGCGGGTCTGCGGGGCGGCTCGTGGAACGACTTTGAGTTCAACCTGCGATCCTCCTTCGTCTACGGCGGCGGCTCCGGCCTCGTTCCGACGGTCGGGGGCAACCACATGGGCTTTCGTGTTGCGACCGTCCCTGAGCCAACCGTGAGCGTCAGTTTAATGCTCGCCGAGGGCCTGCTGCTTGCGCGGCGGAAGAGACCCTCTGCGCTTTAGCCCTTTTACCCTTTTTCTTGGTCTTTGTAGCCGGGGTCACTGACCCCGGTTGGCGGCAATTTGGCGGCGGAGCTTGCCGGGCTCAGTGCGCCCGGCTCCAGCAGGCCGCGCGGAGCGGGAGAAGAGGGGCGTGTGGCGCCTCTCGCCTCGCCCCCACGATGGGGCTCGGGGAGCGCCCATTTTGGGAGCGAGGAGGAAAAATGGTGCTTTTGCTCCATGCACAAATCACTCAGGGTCTTCGGCGCATGAGTTGGCATTTTCACATTACCTTCCCAGCTCTGGTGCTCGGCATCCTGTGCCTGGCGAGCGCCGCCCAGGCGGAGGAGGCACCGGATGCGCAGGCGATTTTGAAGGCGGTGCGCGTGGCGCAGGCGGCGCAGAATCGCGCGTTGCGGGGCGAACTGCGCACGGCAGGCAAGACGGTGCCTTTCCGCCTGACCCTGAACGGCGGGGTGGTGCGCTACGAATTCACCGCGCCGCCGCTCACGCTCCAGCTCCGGCTGACGGAGAAGACTTCGCGCTTTGAGGAAGTCACGCGCGGCGGCACGGAGAAGATCACGCCGGCGCGTTTCGATACGCGGGTGGGGGACACGGATTTGAGCTACGAGGATTTGTCGCTGCGGTTCCTGTATTGGCCCAAGGCGGAGGTCGTGGGCGAGCAGACGATGGTGCTGCAAAAGTGCTGGATCGTCCGCGTGGAGCCGGGGTCGCTGGCGGAGTCGCAGTATGGCAGCGTGAAGCTGTGGATCGCAAAGAACAGCGGCGCACTGATGCAGGCGGAGGCCTACAACGACGCGGGAAAATTCGTACGCCGTTTCAAGGTCATCTCGGGACAGAAGACCGAGGACGGGTTGTGGATTTTGAAAGAGATGCGGATCGAATGGGTCGCGCCCGGCGGGCGGAGCGACCGGACGCCGACGTATTTGAATATCGATGGCGTGGAGTAATTTTTTGTTACTGGTTTCTGGTTTCTGGTTCGTCCACCGCGCCAGGTTCAGCGCCGACGCGAACAACCAGAAACCCGAAACCAGAAACTAGAAACCACCCATGGCCAAGAAAACCACCGCTCCGCCCCGCAAACATTTCGTCCTCGATACGAACGTCCTGATTCACGATCCGCAGTCGATGTTTCAGTTTGAGGAAAACGCCGTCTGGGTGCCCGTGGAGGTGCTGGAGGAGCTGGACCGTTTCAAATCCGAATCCACCACGCGCGGGGCCAATGCCCGCGAGGTCCACCGCACGCTCGGCGCCCGCTTTGGCACCACCGCGCAGATGCGCGATGGCGTGACCCTGGAAAACGGGGGACGGCTGCGCGTGTTCATCAATCCCGGCATCAAGCACGTGGGCAAGGAATGGCAGATCACCGCCGAGTCGCCGCGCAGCCGGCAGGCGCAGACGCTTTTCCCCGATCTCGAAAGCACGGACAACCGCATCCTCGCCAGCGCCGCGTATCTCGCGGACACCGAGGCCGCGGGGACGATCCTCGTGACGAAGGATCTGAACATGCAGCTCAAGGCCCGCGCGCTCGGGATCGAGGCGCAGGATTACCGCACGGACCGTGTGGAGGACAGCGACATTCGCCGCACCCAGAGGCGCAGCGGCGAGGAGGATTACGAGGCCATCGACATCCCCGGCTACACCCTCCAGGCCTTTACCAGCCAGGAGCGCATCACGCTGCCGGATGCCCGAGGACTGGTGCCGAATCAATACGTGCTCCTGCGCAACGAAGAAGAGCCGACCCACGGCGTCCCCGCGCGGCACCTCGGCGGCGGCGAGTTTCTGCGGCTGCGGCACGACCGCATCGTGATCCGCGACGGCCGCACGCTCCAGGCCGCGAATCTTGGCCAGCGCTTCCTGCTCGACGCGCTCTACGATCCCGCGCTCACGCTCATCACCGTCTATGGCAAGGCCGGCACCGGCAAAACCCTGCTCAGCGTGGGCGCCGCGCTCGAGCAGGTGCAGCGAGGCGACTACGAGAAAATGCTCATCACCCGGGTCATCATGCCGACTGGGCGGGACATCGGCTTTCTCCCCGGCCGCATGGAGGAAAAGATGCAGCCCTGGGTGCAGCCCGCCTACGACGCCCTCGAGCAGCTCCTCGGCAAGCCCCGCAGGCCCGAGCATTTCGACAGCAAAAAGCAGAGCGCCCGCAAGTCCGCGTCGCCCGCCTACGGTGCGGGCAACGGTTCGGCCGGTGGAAAAATCGCGCGCCCCTACGAGCCGCTCATGCAGGCCGGTCTGCTCGAGATCGAAGCCATCGCGCACATTCGCGGGCGCTCGATTCCGCGCGCGATTTTCATCGTGGATGAAGCCCAGCAGCTCACGCCGCACGAGGCCAAGACGCTCGTCACGCGGATGGGAAAAGGGAGCAAGATCATCCTCATCGGCGACCTCGCGCAGATCGACAATCCCTACGTGGACGCCCACACCAACGGCCTCGTCTTCACCCGCAACCGGCTCCAGGGTCAGTCCTTCATGGCGCACATCAACCTCTTCAAAGGTGAGCGCAGCGAGATGGCCGAGGTGGCGTCGAATCTGATGTAGTGCTCCGTCTTGGCGAAGCGTGGTCCCCTCCGTGCGACCGCTGGCCTTGGACGCTCGGATCAATCCGACTATCCTCGCGCGGAGACTGCCGCCGCTCTACTCGAACGGATGACGATTGATCCATCTGTATGTCACGGAAAGCCCACGATTCGCGGACTCCGTTATCCGGTGGAGTCCATTTTGGAGTGCCTCTCGGGCGGCGATACTTTCGATGAGGTGCTGGCGGAGTTCCCTGATCTGGAACGGGAAGACTTGCAGGCCTGCATGCAATTTGCCACCCAGTCGCTGAAGTTGCGCGGAGGGTGAGCGGCGGCGGCATGAAGTTTCTGATCGACGCTCACCTTCCGCCGAGTTTGCGGGGGATATTCCAGGCCGCGGGACATGATCCGATTCACACGCTGGACCTCCCGGAAAGGAATGCGTCGCGCGACGGCGCAATCAACGAGGTTTCGATGTCGGAACAGCGTGTTGTGGTGACGAAGGATACGGATTTCTAATACTCCCATCTGCGGCACGGACGGCCTTGGAAGCTCGTGCTGGTGCGCACAGGAAATCTTGGTTTACGGGCGACCCAACTGATGTTCGCCAGTCACCTGCCGAAGATCGAGGCCGCGCTCCAAAACGGCACGCTGGTCGAGTTGAAGGAAGAGCGGGTGGGAGTCCTCGGTGGATGGCGCTGTTCCATTCTGGCGTTCCTCCCCGAGGACGGCCCTCCAATGAGTTGGAGCACGGCGAAGCGAAACGTGGCGCTTAAACCTTTTGCCAGTCCGGTTTCCCGTCATACACCCAGCGGTAGTAATCGAGCCGCGTGAGCTGGGTGGCGGCGGGCTCGTCCATGAGGCACTTCGCCACGGGGTGCATCTGGAGGATGGAGGCGGGGTTCATCGCGGTGATCGGGCCCTCGACCGCCGCGGCGATGGCGTCCGCCTTTCTCGCGCCGAAGGCGAGGAGCAGCACCTGGCGCGTGTCCATGATGGTGCCGACGCCCATGGTGATGACGTGGTGCGGCATTTCGTCGAGGCTGCCAAAGGCGTAGGCGTTGTCGCGGCGGGTGCGCTCGGTGATCGTCTTGATGCGGGTGCGCGAGGCGAGGGAGGAGGAGGGTTCGTTGAAGCCGATGTGGCCGTCGCCGCCGATGCCGAGCACCTGGAGATCGATGCCGCCGGCGTCGCGGATGGCCTCCTCGTAGGCGCGGCACGAGGCGGGGATGTCCGTGGCGAGGCCGTCGGGGATGTGGATGCGCGAGGGCGAGACATTGACGTGCGCGAAGAGATGCTCCTGCATGAAGGCGTGGTAGCTCGCGGGGTGGTTGGGTGCGAGGCCCACGTATTCGTCGAGGTTGAAGGTGGTCACTCGGCTGAAATCGAGGCCGTCCTCGCGGTGCAGGCGGATGAGTTCGCGGTAGAGGGCGAGCGGGGTGTGGCCGGTGGCGAGGCCGAGGACGGCGTTGGGCTTTTCGCGGATGAGCCGGGCGAGGTGGCGCGCGGCGAGGAGGGAGGCGGCTTCGGCGGTGGGTTGGATGATGATTTCCATGGGCTGGTGCGTCGGAGGCGGGTGGAGGAGCGAGTATGCAGTATGCAGTATGCAGTATGCAGTATGCAGTATTCAGTCACCGAGTGGACTCTGATTCCGAACACTGAATACTGAACACTGAAAACTGAATACTCCGCAGCGCCTTCATTTGCCGTCTGCCCAAGCACTAACTCCCGAGCCGCTGGCGGAGACCGGTGGCGACTTCGGCTTTGAAACGGTCGATGAAGCCGGTGACGTAGCTGACGATGTCGAGCGAGTCGTCGTGGGCGAGGGGAGTGAGGTCCAGGGCGAAAGCGAGGGCGTCGCCGCGGTCCACGGTGTGGCTGGCGAGGAAGGTGGCATTCGCGTGGCGGCGTCCGAGCACGGCGAGATCGTAGCGTTTGCCCCCGGCGATCTGGGAGTGAAAAAGGCCATTGATCTCGGCGGCGAGGGCGTCGTGGCCGGAGACATCGTGGATGGTCTTCTCGGCGTCGGGCAGCCAGTCGAGATCGCGCCAGACTTCGCAGCCATGCACGGCCTGCGGGCGTTGCGCGCGGGGCAGGGCGCGGATGGCCTGGATGACGGCGACAACGACGGCGATGTGCGTGCTGTGTTTGTCGGCCGGGTTGTGGGTGTAAACGAGGCGCGGCTGTGTGGCGGCGAGGATGGCTGTGAGGTCGGCGACGAGGCGCGGATCGGCGGGGTCCTGCACTACGCTGCTCGGGTAGTCGAGCTGGAGCATGGCGGCATAGCGCCCGAGCGTGGCGGCCGCGCGCTGCTCCTCGCGGCGCACGGCCATCATCTGCGCATCGGTGAAGTCCGCGAACTTCCCCTGCCGCGCGCTGCCCGCGCCATTCGTGCAGGTCACGCCGCCGAACCACTCCGCGGCGCTCTCGTAACACGCGGCGATGCCGTGAAAGGCCATGAATTCCAAGTCATCCTGATGCGCGCCAATGCCGAGGTGCGTGACGCGCGCGAGGGCGTCGGCAGGTGGGAGTCCATCGGGGATGAAAACGTCGGCGGTGGGATTGTGGAGCGTCATCAGGCAGGCGTGGGGCAGTGTTCAGTGTTCAGTGTTCAGTGTTCGGAATCCGCGTCGGGACTGAAAACTGAATACTGAATACTGAATACTGAATACTGCCCACCCCCGCTCCCGACGCCAGCCTTTTGCCCACGCGCGCATTGACCGCCCGCCCTTGGCTCCCGCAATGTCGCCCCACCTCATGCAGACCACGCGCACAGCCATCGGGATCGATTTCGGCGGCACGACGATCAAATCCGCCGTCATCCGCGACGGGCGCGTGCTGGCGCACGGCGCGGTCATCGACACGCAGCTTTTCCCGCAGGCCGATGCGCTCATCGCCGAGATGCTCCGGCTCATCGCGGTCTTGCGCGGCGCGCATCCCGAAGTCGCCGCCGTGGGCGTGGGACTGCCGGGGTTGGTCGATAGCGTGAACGGCGTCGTGCGCACGCTCACCAACGTCCCCGGCTGGAGCGAAGTGCCGCTGCGCGCGATGCTTTCCGCCCGCACCGGGCTCCCCGCGATCATCGAGAACGACGCCAAGGCGATGGCCTACGGCGAATGGAAATACGGCGCCGCCGTGGATGGACGCCACGTGCTCTGCATCACTCTTGGCACCGGCGTGGGCGGAGCATTCATCCTCGATGGCCGGCTCTACCGCGGGGCGCAGCTCGCCGCCGGCGAAATCGGGCACGCCAGCATCGACTACCGCGGCCTCCCGGGGCCCTACGGCAACTCCGGCGGACTCGAGGAATACGTGGGCAACCACCAGATCGCCGCCCGCGCCGCTCAGCTCTATCGCGCCGCCGGACGCGAGGTGCCGGCGGAGCACTGCACCCCGCTCGCCCTTGCCGAAGCCGCCAGCGGAGGCGATGCCATCGCGCTCGGGCTGTGGGAGGCCGTCGGCGTGGAGATCGGTGCCGCGCTCGTAAATGTCATCTGGCTCCTGAACCCCGACGCCATCGTCATCGGCGGTGGCGTGGCCCAAGCGGGCGACCTCCTTTTCACGCCCATCCGTCGCACCATCCGCGAGCGCACCCAGGCCCTTTACCACGAGAACCTCCGCGTCGTCCCCGCCGCCCTCGGCAACGAGGCCGGCATGATCGGCTGCGCCACCCTCGCGGCGGAAGCCGTCGGGGCCTGAAAACGAGCGGTCTTACCGGGCGCTACTTTTCCCGTTTGAGCTGCTGGCGCGTTTTCACGATGCCGCTCCCATCGACATAGACAAAGACCCGCCCTTTGCCCGGAACCTCCGGGCTGGAGACGAGCACCTTTTGCGGGTCGTCCTTCTCGCTTCCGCCAAAGTATTCAAACGGCACGGGATGCTTCGGATCGGGATACGGGCACGCCAGCACCGCAGCGTCGGGCAGGTAGTCCGGGATCAGGTCTTCGAGCTTCTCCGGGAACTTCCCGTTGTGATCTTCAGCGTAAAATTTGCAGCCGATTCTGATCTGTTTGGCGTTGGCAAGCGCCTTGGTCAGGGTGGCCCTTTCCTTGACCTCGCCAAAGACTGGCAGCGCCACTCCGGCGAGGATCGAGATGAGCGAAATTACAAGCAGCAGCAGGCCCAGGTAGCCGGTCACCAGCCCGCCTATGGCCAAGCCCGAGCCAGTGGCCCGGCCAGCGGATTTCCCGATTTGGCTCAGCGCGATGTGTCCGCAGATGACCGCCGGAATGGCCGTGAGTCCGAAAGTGCAAAACCCGAGAATCCCGAGCACCAGACTAGTGATGGCGAGGCCGGAGGTTTGCGGGGGAGCGATCGGAGGCGGGGAGTTTTCCATAAGGGTGCCGGTTCTAACCAAGGGAGCACCCCTTTGGCAACCGGTCTTATCCGGAGCTGCGGGTGGCGGTGGGCCGATGCAGACGGGCCAGGTGGCCAGCGCCCTCCGGCGCTGCCCTGCGGGCGAAGGCTCCGTTCTTTGGCTGTCTCGCTCCGCTTGGTTCACATCCTCAAGAACCTCTTCCTGGCCCGCCGCGCGCTGCTGGTCACTCCGGGCGTGTGCCCCAACAACAGGAAACACTCGAAACTCGCGCAATAGCTCCCACCCACCGCTTCCTGCTTTGCGGAGGTCACCATTTTTCTTCAACTTATTCGCCATCGCGCCGAACCTGGTACTGGAATCACACGCGCCGGGGGCTTCCCAGCCAACTCCGCTTTGATCAGCGGTTTCCTCACGGACGAACGGAGCACAGCGGCCGGCGGGAACTTTCTTTTCCCTGCCGCGCTATCCACTTTCCGCCCGCCCGCCCGCCCGCTACACCGTGCGCCCATGCTCAAGCTTCTCTTTCTCGGCGACATCGTTGGCGAACCCGGACGGCGCGCGGTCATCGACGTGCTGCCGCGGTGGCGCGAGGAGTGGGGGCTGGATTTCATCGTGGTCAATGGCGAGAACTCGGCCAACGGGCGCGGGATCACGCCGAAGATCGCCGTCGATCTCATGCGCGCCGGGGCGGCGGTCATCACCACCGGGGATCACATTTGGGATCAAAAGGAGATCGTTCCTTTTCTCAACAACGAGCCGCGGCTGCTGCGCCCGCTGAACTACCCGCCCGGCACGCCCGGCGGCGGCTCCATCGTGCTCGAAACCGCGAAGGGCAAAGTCGCCGTCGTCAATGTGCAGTGCCGGACCTTCATGAATCCGCCGCTGGAAAATCCCTTCCTCGCCATGCGCGACGAAATCGCCCGGCTGCGCGCGGAGACGCCGATCATTTTCGTGGATTGCCACGGCGAGACGACGTCTGAGAAAATCGCCATGGGCCGCTACCTCGATGGCCGCGTGAGCGCGGTGGTGGGCACGCACACGCATTGCCAGACCGCGGACGATCAGATCTTCCCCGGCGGCACCGCCTACCTGACCGACGCCGGTTTCTGTGGCCCGAGCGAGAGCTCCCTCGGTCGCGAACTCGGCCCGGTCATCCAGCGTTTCCTCACTGGGCGGCCCATCACTTTCCCCATCGCCGGCGGCCCCATACGGCTCTGCGGCGCGGTGGTGGAGATCGACGAAACGACGGGGCGGGCGCAGAAAATCACCCGCGTCTCCGAGATGTGGGCGGCACCGGAGGCGGCCGGCGCAAAGTAGCGGGGCCGGGGCGAGTCGTGGGTTGCGGCGATCGGTGAAGCCAGGCATAAGGGCGGCATCCCCATGAACGCACTGGTCAACGTCTGCTTCGTTTCCCTGCTCTTTGCCGCCCGCCTTTTGGCTGCGCCCGACGCGGCCGGGGAGTCCACTCGGGAAACTCCCGCGGCCCGGCTTCTGCGTCAGCCGCAGCGGTTCGCGATCATCTTCAACAAGGGTTACGCGGCCGATTTTCTCCCGAAGGACCTGGCCGAATTTGAGAAGATCGTGGTGGCGGCGAAGGAGGCGCACTTCAACGTGATCCTGTGCGCATACGACGAGAAGCGCGCAGAGATTTGCCGCAGGCACGACCTGCAGATGATGGTCGATCTGCTGGTGGAGGAGCATCACGTTTACAAAAACCCCGAGGCGTGCCGGAAGCTGTGCGAGAGCTTGCGGGGAAATCCGACGATCTACGGATACCACCTCTGGAGCGACAACATCGCGGGCCAGGCCGAGGGGCGGAGCCGCGATGTGCGTGCGGTGCAGGAGTGGGACGGCACGCACCCGGCCTACGTGGGGTGTTATCGCATGAGCAAGATGAGCGCGGTGGTGGGAATGGACCTGTTTGGCTACTACGACTTCCATTGGAAGCGCGGCGGCCATTGGAAAAATCTCGGGGCGGCTTGCAGTCTCGCGCAGGCGCGGCAGGCCGGCTTCCTCCGCTACGACGACGCCCAACCCGGGATCGTGGGGCAGGGGAATCCGAATCGCGCGGGCTACACCATGGCGACGTCCATTCCGTTCGGGTTGCGCGGCTATATGTATCACTATCGGGGCGGGATCGTGGACGCGGACGGGCGGCTCGATGCGCTGGGGCGGGATGTGCAAAAGGTGAACGCGCAGTTTGCCCCGGTCGGCGCGGAACTGATGCGGCTGAGCCTCCCGACGGCGGTTTACTCGACGCCGATCTCGACGGACGCGCGCAACGACGAGGTGGCGCCGGCGGTCGTGCCGGGCGGGCTGGCCGCGGTGCCGGCGGATGCCGATTTTGCGGTCCGCAGTGGCGAGGTGCTGATCGGCGTTTGTGCCGATGCGGCAAAGCGGGAGGTGCTCCTCCTCGCGGGGCACAATCCGTATCGGGCGCAGGAGGCGGTGCTGGAGTTGAAGGGCGCGAAGACGGCGAAATTCTTCGACCGCGCGAAGGGCGCATGGCAGCCGCTGGTCATCACCGGCGGACAGGTGCGCGTGCCCGTGGCGGAATACGCGGTGGAACTGGTCCGCGTCGCGCGGGAGTAAGCGGTTGAGTTTCCGCGCAGCGGATGCCTACCGTTCCGGCCTGTGAGCAAACCCGCGTGTCCGATGTGTGAAATGACCGATGTTTTGGAGCACCCGGAGATCTGGGAGTGCGGGACCTGCGGTCACGAATGGGCGCGCGAACCCGAGGCCGCCGGCCCGCGCGTGGTCCGGGACGCCCACGGGGTCGTGCTCGCCGATGGCGATTCGGTGACGCTGATCAAGGATCTCAAGCTGAAAGGCTCCTCGCAGGTCATCAAAGGTGGGACGAAAGCCAAGGGCATCCGCCTCGTGGACGGCGACCACGAGATTTTCTGCAAGATCGACGGCAGCGCCATCGGGCTGAAGGCGTGCTTTGTGAAAAAGGCGTGAGGCGCGGAGAGCGCAAGACCACCGATGCGCGGGGCACCGGTGGTCTTGGAAAAGCTCGAACTCGCGGACGAGCGGAATGCTACTTCTTGCCGAAGAATTTCTTCATGTTCGCGAGTCCCTTGACCGCGATGTCGTCCCGTTTCGGCTCCATCTTCCGCCAGATGGCCGCGGCGCGGGCGATCACTTTCACATCGGTGGTGAACGACTCGATGACCACGTCGCCCGTGTAGCCGATCTTCTTCAGCGCGGCCACGATGGGCTTCCAGTCGATGTGATCGCCACCGGGCGTGCCCCGGTCGCAGCCGCAGGCGTGGAAGTGCGCGAGATGCTGGCCGGCCTTGAGGATCGCCGCCGCCTGGTTCTTTTCCTCGATGTTCATGTGGAAGGTGTCGAGGTGCAGTTTCACCGCTTTGCTGCCCACGGCTTTCACGAGCTTCAGCCCCTGATCGCAGGTGTTGAGGAAGTCGGTCTCGAAGCGGTTGAGCGGCTCGATGCAAAGCTGCACGCCCTTGCTCTCGGCGTATTTCGCGAGCGGCTTGAGGTTCTTCACCACGAGGTCGAACTGCTGCTTTTTCTCCGCGTCGTCATGTGGCCCGATGAGCCCGACGACAGAATAGATCGGTCCGATGACCGACGGGCAGCCCATGATGGCCGCCTGGTCGATGAGCCCGTGGATGTAGGCTGTGGCGGTTTTTTGGTCCGCCGCGCTGCCGCGGAAATCCCGGCCCGGCCCCATGCACGCGCAGAGCGAGCCGATCTTGATACCGGCCTTGTCCGCCGCGGCCTTTACTTTTGCGGGGTCGCAATGCTCCAGCGCCTCAACCGGAATTTCGGCGGTATCAAAGCCCCATTTTTTGAGCTTCGCGAAAAGTTTGGGCGCCTGCTCCGTGGTGAAAGGGCTGGCGTAGAGGAAGGTATTGAGGCCGAAACGCATGATGATTTGGGTGTGGGTTGAGGTTGGCAGTTGGGAGCACGCATTTCGCCCGGTTCGTCCCCGCGCGTCAAGTCTGGCGGCAGGGTGCTGTCGGGAAAACGGCAACTCTCCGGTGGTCGTCCGGCGTTCCGGCTACATCCGCTCCACTTCCCGCTTTTCGACGAAGAGTTGCAGTCCCTCGCGCGAAAAGTTCTCCATGAATGGCTCGGGATCGAGCGCCTCCGGCATCATCACGCCCCGCTCCTTGAGCTTCCCGGTGACGAGGAGCTTTGCGGCCAGGGCCGGCGGGATGCCCGTCTGCACGACGGTCAGCGAGTAGCCCCACTTT
>CAYQBV010000014.1:0-31129 GCA_964415705.1 uncultured Chthoniobacter sp.
GCTGATGACGTGGGTTCGATTCCCACTACCCGCTCCAACGGTTTAGCGGCTCACGTAGCTCAGTTGGTAGAGCACGTCCTTGGTAAGGACGAGGTCACCGGTTCGATCCCGGTCGCAGGCTCAGTCGACTGACTTTTTAAGTAAAACAACAACAACCAGACCAACCAAAACAACACCGCTCTTATGGCCAAGGCCCAATTCGAACGCAATAAACCCCATGTGAACATCGGCACGATCGGCCACGTCGATCACGGCAAGACCACGCTCACTGCGGCAATTACCACTATTCTTTCCAAAAAAGGCTTCGCTGAAGCCAAGGGTTACGCGGACATCGATGCTGCCCCAGAGGAAAAGGAGCGCGGCATCACGATCAATACCGCTCACGTCGAGTATCAGACAGAGAAGCGCCACTACGCCCACGTTGATTGCCCCGGTCACGCCGACTACGTGAAGAATATGATCACGGGCGCTGCGCAGATGGACGGCGCGATCTTGGTGGTTTCTGCTGCCGACGGCCCGATGCCTCAGACGCGTGAGCACATCCTGCTCGCCCGTCAGGTTGGTGTCCCGTCGGTTGTCGTGTTTCTGAACAAGTGCGACATGGTTGATGACCCTGAGTTGCTCGATCTCGTGGACATGGAAGTGCGTGATCTGCTAACGCAGTATGATTTCCCGGGTGACAAGATTCCTTTCGTGAAGGGTAGCGCCACGAAGGCGCTTGCTTCCGGCGACCCGAATCACGCGGATGCAAAGTGCATTCAGGAGCTCATGGACGCGGTGGACGATTACATCCCGCTTCCTGAGCGCCCGGTGGATCAGCCGTTTCTGATGCCGGTCGAAGACGTGTTCAACATTGAAGGTCGAGGCACCGTGGCCACCGGACGTGTCGAGCGTGGCATCCTCAAGAAAATGGAGGAAGTTGAACTCGTCGGCATCCGCGACACAGCGAAGACGACCGTTACGGACATCGAAATGTTCCGCAAGCTGCTGGACGAAGCTCGCGCTGGCGACAATGTCGGCTTGCTCCTCCGTGGCACGAAGAAGGACGACGTCGAGCGCGGCATGGTTATCGCGAAGCCCGGCAGCATCAAGCCGCACACCAAGTTCAAGGCGGAAATTTACGTTCTATCGAAGGACGAAGGCGGCCGCCACACGCCATTCTTCTCGAACTATCGCCCGCAGTTCTATTTCCGCACAACGGACGTGACTGGCTCGGTCAAGCTTCCCGAAGGTGTGGAAATGGTTATGCCCGGCGATAACGTGTCGGTCGAGGTTGAGCTCATCACCCCTGTAGCCATGGAAAAATCCATGCGTTTTGCGATCCGCGAGGGCGGAAAGACCGTCGGAGCCGGTCGTATCGCGGAAATCGTTGCCAAGTAATTATTAAAAACAGACCTTGTCGAATCTCGCGCGGGGCGGATGTTCAGTCCGCTCCGCGTTTTCGGCAGAAACTAGATAAGTTACGTCAGTAGCTCAATTGGTAGAGCAGCGGTCTCCAAAACCGCCGGTTGGGGGTTCGATTCCCTCCTGACGTGCGCCACACTGCAAATGAAATACCTGGAATGGCTTAATATCAGCGGCACTTGGTGGGTGAGCATTGCCCTTTGGATGCTGCTTGTTGTCGTGGTCGCGGTTTTTGCTCGCTCCTGGCGCTCGGTTCGAAGTTTCACAAGTGAGGTCAAAGCTGAACTCCGCAAGGCCTCTTGGCCCTGGGATCCCAAGGAAAAGGGGATGAAAAGATACAAGGAACTCACGGACTCTACGATCATCGTAACCATAGCGATGCTGCTCCTCAGCGGCTACGTGGCCGGATGGGATTTCATTTTCAATATCCTCATGGGTTGGATTTTCGGCGCGCCTCAAAAGTAACCCAACATGACCGAAGAACAGAAACGCCAGCAGTGGTACGCCGTCCACCTTCTCTCCGGACAAGAGAACAAGGTGCATGATAACCTCGTTAAAAGAATCAAGACCGAGGAGATGGGTGATTTTGTTTACGAGATTCTTCTGCCGACTGAGCGCGTGTCTTCGATCAAGGCCGGCAAGAAGACCGAGACGGTCCGAAAGCTTTACCCAGGGTATATTTTCGTAAATATGTACCTGTTAGATGACAATCAGCAGCTCGTCGAAAATACTTGGTATTTCATCAAGGATACGACTGGCGTGATCGGTTTTGCCGGCAATAAGGATCGTCCGATCGCCATGGCACAGTCTGAGGTGGAGGGTATGCTCGCACAAATTCGCGGAGGCGAGGAAAAGGCCAAGCCAAAGATTTCCTTTAGTATTGGGGAAACGGTCAAGGTCGCCGACGGACCCTTCCAAAACCAAGCGGGAGTAGTGGAAGAAATCGACCCCGATCGTGGCAAGCTCCGAGTCTCTGTTTCGATCTTCGGGCGCAATACTTTGGTCGATCTCGAATATTGGCAGGTCGAGCGCGGCTAGCCGAATCCCTTCTCTCCTCACTAACTCCAACCCACTAATCAGATGGCTAAAGAAATCGTCGGTAAAATCAAACTTCAGATCCCAGCTGGACAGGCAAACCCGGCTCCGCCCGTAGGTCCCGCGCTTGGTCAGCAAGGCGTGAATATCATGGCCTTCTGCAAGGAGTTCAATGCAGCGACGCAGAAGCAGGCCGGGGACATCCTGCCGGTGGTGATCACTGTCTATAAAGACAAGACGTTTAGCTTCATCACGAAGTCGCCGCCCGCATCGATTCTTATCAAAAAAATCGCGAACATTGCCGCCGGCTCGAAAGAACCCAACAAGCAGAAGGTCGGCAAGCTGACCAAGAAGCAGGTGCTCGACATCGTTAAAATCAAGATGAAGGACCTCAATGCTCGTGACGAGTCTGCGGCTTACCGCATCATCGCCGGTACTGCGCGTCAGATGGGCGTGGAAGTTGAGGCGCAGTAAACCTGTATTTTCTTTTGACAGGGAGCCGTCGATCGATAACTTCCGCGCTCCGCATCTAGGCGAAAAAAATCCAAACCAAACCCGCAGGAGAGCCGTCCGGTTCGCCAGCACTGCAAAATATCATGCAAAACAAACGCAGCAAACGGTACCGTTCCGCCGCCGAAAAGGTGGACGCAAAGAAGAGCTACGCGCTCACTGAGGCGGTCTCGCTTCTCAAAACCCTTCCGGCTCCCAAGTTTGACCAGACGGTCACGCTGTCCTTCCGACTCGGGGTCGATCCCAAGCAATCCGACCAGATGGTGCGTGGAACGTGCCCGCTCCCCAATGGTTCGGGGAAAAACGTGCGCGTGCTCGTCTTTGCCGAAGGTCAGGCCGCAAACGCCGCCCGGGAAGCTGGCGCCGAGTTCGTGGGTTACAAGGACATGATCGAGAAGTGCGTTGGAGGATTTCAAGATTTCGACGTGGCCATCGCCACACCGGGAGCCATGGCGGAAGTCCGCAAGCTTGGCAAAGTGCTCGGCCCGCGCGGCCTGATGCCCAACCCAAAGACCGGCACCGTAACTGAAGACACTGCGAGGGCCGTCAAGGAAGTCAAAGCCGGGCGCGTCGAATTCAAGCTCGACAAAAACGGCAACTGTGCCGTGCCTGTTGGCAAATTTTCGTTTGAAGCACAGGCGCTTGTCGAGAATGGCGCCGCCGTCATCGAAGCCGTGGTCAAAGCCCGACCGGCAACGGCCAAGGGGATCTTTGTCGAGAACGTGACCCTCAGTGCGACGATGACGCCGGGCCTGAAAATCGACGCCTCGTCCTTCATCAAGAACTAACCGGAGACCCATCACATGCATCCCGCGAAAGAGACCATCGTAGAAGATTTGCAGGCGAAACTGAACGCCTCGCCTTTCCTGTTCGTCGCCGATTACACCGGCCTGAAAGTCGTTCAGTTTGCTGAACTCCGGAACCGCCTTTGGAATGTCGGTGCCCGCTGCCACGTTGTGAAGAACACCTTTCTGCGCCGCGCCGCCAAGAACGCCGGTCTGCCTGAACTCGATGGCCTGAAAGGGCAGACCGCCATCGTCGTGGGCGACAAAGACGTCGCTGCCGCGGCCAAGGTCCTGAAGAACTTCACCGCCGAATTCAAGAAGCCCGAGATGAAAACGGGCGTCGTCGATCGGATCGTCGTCACGACAGAGCAGATCAATACCATCGCCGATCTGCCGTCGCGCGACGTGCTGCTGGCCACCCTTCTCGGCACCCTCAACGCCCCGGCGAGCCAACTCGTCCGCGTCCTCAACGAACCCGCCTCTTCACTCGCCCGCTTGCTACAGGCCAAGGCTGAGAAGGACGCCGCTTCCGCCCCGGCCGCCGCTGAGCCTGCGGAGCCCGCAGCAGCGGCAACTGAACCCGAATCCGCAGCCGTTGAGCCTGCCGAGGCTCCGCCCGCAGTCTGAAAAATTTTCCGGTGCCAACCGGAGAAGCGCGAACATCGCAATTGGTGTCCGCAACTTAAACAACCAACAAATGGTTCCTCGTCGGGCCGGCGGCAGCCGGTCTGAAATCGCCCGAAGCTTCGGGTGGCGACGATACCGCGCAGCAATCAGTATATGGCAGATACCAGCACATTAGTGGAACAACTCAGCGGCCTCACCGTTCTCGAAGTCGCGGGCCTCGTGAAGCAACTCGAAGAAAAATGGGGCGTAAGCGCAGCGGCTCCGGTCGCGGCCGCAGCAGTCGGCGGACCCGCGGCGGCAGCTCCGGTCGAAGAGAAGACGGCGTTTGACGTCATTCTCAAGGAAACCGGCGCCAACAAGATCGGCGTCATCAAGGAAGTGCGCGCGTGCGTCGCTGGCCTCGGTCTCGCCGAAGCCAAGGCGCTCGTCGAGGGCGCTCCGAAGACCCTCAAGGAAGGTGTCACCAAGGAAGAAGCCGAAGAGATCAAGAAGAAGATCGAAGCGGCCGGCGCCAAGGTCGAGATCAAGTAATCTCGCATTCGATTCCGCCGAACTCTTCCGAGTTTGGTCCACAGAAACGCGACCTTGCAAAGGGTCGCGTTTTTGCTTTTCGCCGGACCTTTGGAATCCGGCAGCTGGCTCCACCGTTCCGGATCTTCACCGCCTACAGTCCGCTGTCTTCCGGCGGGAGGAAAACGCGGAAACGGTTCTTGTCGATGGCCTTCATGTAGGCTTCGTGCGGGCTCACGATGCCCTGCTGCATGACGCTCCAGATGGCATCGTCCATGAATTGCATGCCCTGGCCTTTGCCCCCGACGATAACGTCCTGCAGTTTCTGCGTGGCTCCCTCGCGGATGATGGCGGATGCCGCGCTGTTCACGACGAGAATTTCGTTCACCGCGATCCGACCCCCGCCGGCCTCGGGCGATTTCTTCAAAAGCAACTGCGCAACCACGCCGCGCAGCGAGCTCGCCAGCATGGTGCGGACCTGGCTCTGCTGGTCGCTGGGGAAAACGTCGATCATGCGGTCCACCGTCTTGCGCGCGTTATTGGTGTGCAGGGTTCCGAAGACCAGCAGACCCGTCTCCGCCGCCGTCAGGGCGAGCTGGATGGTTTCGAGATCGCGCATTTCTCCGACCAGCACGATGTCGGAATCCTCGCGCAGCGCGGCTTTCAGCCCCTGTGGGAACGAGACGGTATTCTCGGGAACCTCGCGCTGGGTGATGATCGAGCGTTTGTTATTATGCACGAACTCAATGGGCTCCTCGACGGTGATGATGTGCCGCGTGAAGTTTTCATTGATGTAGTCGATGAGGGCGGCCAGCGTCGTCGATTTGCCGGAGCCGGTCGGGCCGGTGACGAGAACCAGGCCGCCGCGGAGATGGCCGAAATCTTTGACCACTGCGGGGATGCCGAGCTGGTCGAGGGTCATGATTTTTGTCGGAATCAGACGAAAGACGCAGCCGTAACCGTGGGTTTGCTTGAGAAAGTTGCAGCGGAATCGGGAGTGTTCATCCATCTCGTAGGCGAAGTCGAGATCGCCGCCTGCCAGATACTTTTCCCAGCGATCCGCCCCGCTGATTTCGCTCATCATGAAAGCCATCTCGTCATGAGAAAGCACCTCTTCCCGAATGGCGACGACCTCGCCGTGGCGGCGGATTTTTGGCGGCTGACCTTGCCCGAGATGAAGATCGGAAGCGCCGGCATTGATGAGGACTTCAAAGAATTGGTCGATGTAGGCCATGGGTGGAAATTGAGGATTGTCGTACGCGTGGGCGACAGAGGATCGGTCAATCCTGCATCAATGCGCGAAATGTTGCCGCATGAGGGCCTTCTGCTCCGCGCGAACGTACGCTTCCTCCTGCGAGATCAGACCGTTGTCGTAGAGTTCCATCAGGCTGTCGTCCATGAGCTTCATGCCCTGTTTTTTCCCGGTCTGCATGACGCCGGGGAGCATGTAGGTCTTGGCTTCGCGGATGAGGTTGCCGACGGCGGGAGTATTCGTGAGGATTTCCATGGCGAGGACGCGCCCGCGCCCGTCTTTACGGGGGACGAGTTGCTGGGAAATGATGCCGCGCAGTGATTCGCTGACCATGACGCGGATCTGCTCGCGCTGATCGATGGGAAAGACATCGAGCACGCGATCCAGGGTGCGCGCAGCGCTGCCGGTATGCAGGGTGCCGAGCACGAGGTGCCCCGTTTCCGAAGCTGTGATCGCCAGCGAGATGGTCTCCAGATCGCGCATTTCCCCGACCATGATGACGTCCGGATCCTCGCGCAGTGCGCCGCGCAAGGCCGCGCCAAAGGATTTCGTGTGGGTGTGAACTTCGCGTTGCGTAACGTGGCAACTTTTCGACTCGATGATGTATTCGATCGGGTCTTCGAGTGTGATGATGTGGTCGTGCCGGGTTTTATTCACCTCGTCCACGAGCGCCGCGAGCGTGGTGGATTTTCCTGAGCCCACGGAGCCGGTCACGAGCACGAGGCCGTTGTGATACTGGGTGAGCAGCTTGAGCGATTCCGGGAGCCCGAGTTCGTCCATCGAACGCAGGTTCGTGCTGATGATGCGGAAGACGACATCAATCCCAAGCCGCTGGCGCACGACGCTCGCGCGGAAGCGCCCGAAATCCGTGGCGTAGGCAAAATCGATGTCTCCCCGCTCGGCGAGCATCTGTTTCTGGGCGTCATTGAGGAAACCCATGGCGAGAGTTTCCGTGTCGTGCGCCGTGAGCTTGTCGGACTGGGGCCAGACGGGTTCGAGAAGACCGTTCCGCCGCCAGATGGGTTGGGCATTAACCCCGAGGTGAACGTCCGAGGCGTTGGATTCCTGCCCGATCCGCAGGTAGTCATCCACATGCGCCAGTGTATGCACCGGCTCCTCCGCCACCACCGCCACGACGGCGGACAGTTCGGCTTGGAGAATGGCATCCGCAACGGGCTCTGTGGGCTCCGCCGGCACGGCGACGACCCGTGGCGCCGCTCCGGACACGGCTCGCGGTACCGGGACTGCGCGGGGCACAGCAACGCGGGGAATTTGCGGTGGATTGGGATCGTCCATGAAAAGCGGCGTGACTGCTATCGGCGGGCGGGTGAATTGCAAACGAAACTTCGTTCACCGGCCAGCAAAGCTGATGGGTGCTGAATCTGCGGGCGAATCATGATCGCGCCCGCCCGCTGGGTTTCGCACCGTCCATGTAGTCGGCCACCCGCTGTCCGGCCCACTTCGCGAGCGCGGGACGGGAGAGGTCGAAGGCGATTTTCAGCGCGCCGAGGAGCAGGCCGGGCTTGCCGGCCGTGCCGAGCCTGGCCGGTTTTCCGTCGGTCGAGACGACGATCTTCTTGCGCCGCGCGGGGAGCTTGGCGAGGAGCATGCCGAAAAGTGTCGCGCCGCCCACCCACGTGGCCGGATTTCTCATCACTGCGCCTTTCACGCGGGTGGAAAAATCCAGGTCGCACCGGAGCGCGTGGAGATTCGCCGAGAGGCGGCCACGGGCGAGGGCGAGTTCGGCGGTCAGTTCGGCTTTGCGTTGGTCTTTAGCCATTCCTGGTCTTGTTTGAGTTCATGGAGTGAGTCGGCAAACATCGGCGCACCGAGCCGTGCTTTCGCCACGACCAGCAGCACTGCCGCCGCGAGGAAGTGCAGCAACGCCGCGCCGAGCGTCACCCAGATCCACGCGGTCGCCCCGCCGAGGAGATGCGCGACGAGAAACACGAGCGCGATGACGAGGAAGAAGTAGCCGAAGACCAGCACGATCAGCCCGCCAATCGCGAGGGCCAGGATGACGCCGTAATGCACGGCGGCCTCCCGGCCTTCCAGGCCCACGAGTTCCAGGCGCGCCCGCAGATACGCGAGCTTCGCGGAGAGGAGCGCGGTGAGGTGGCCGAAGATTCCGGCGGCTTCCGACGCGCGGAAATTCTCGGTCGTGGGGTCGGGCATTACACCGGGCCTAGCGGCGGAAGATCAGCCCGAGCACAAAGCCCGCAGCCACGGCGGTCAGCACGGCTTTCGTCGGATTCTCGCGGATGTAGGCCTCGCCATCTTCCTGCAGCGTGCGCACGCGCTCACGCGTTTCGCCGTAGGTCTGCTCAGCGCGACCGCGGAACTCCGCCGTCTTCGCGGAGGCCGTCTCGCGCAGTTCGCGCGCCTTGGCTTCGGCCGCCGCGCGGAGGTCATCCGCCGCGTGTTTGAGGTGCTCTTTCGAGCTATCGACCGCCTCCTTCAGGTGGGCCTTGGTGGAGTCCACGACCTCCTTGGCGTGGGCCTTGGCGTTTTCGAGATTGCTCGCGGCGGGTTTGGGATTCGTTTCGTCGGACATAATGCGTTGTTGGTTATTGCGTTGCTTTGGTTTCTGGAAATGAGATCGGCGGGAGTCCCGGCTTTGCGCCTATTGCTCGCGGAAAATGATGCGCGCTTTCATCAGATCGTAGGCTGATAGCTCGATTTCGACTTTGTCGCCCGGCACGATGCGGATGAAGTGTTTGCGCATTTTGCCCGATATGTGGGCGAGAACCAGCGTGCCGTTCGGCAGCTTCACGCGGAACATGGTTCCGGGGAGAACTTCCTGGACGACGCCTTCCGTCTTGATCGCGTCTTCTTTCGACATGCGGGGAAAAATGCGAAGCGCCCGCGGGAAATGCAACTCTCTACTCGCGCACGCCTTCCGCCCCGACCCAGCGCACCAGCGGCGCGAGCGCGGGCGCGCCGTCCTGGAGCCACGTCCACGGCGGCTCCTGCATCTGCCCGAGCGGGCCAAGGCGGGAGACGCCGAGCGGTGCGAGCGTGCGGGCGTGGGCGAGCGTGGCGGGCCAGAACCCGGCGCAACTCAAGTGTGCGCGGACCTCGCGCAACTCCGCCCCGAAATCTGTGGGCAGCGGTTTGACGAAAACGAAGCGGTTCAGTGGCGAGCGCGGAAAGCCGGGTCGCGTGTCGAAAGCCACCGTCCACGCCGTCGAGGCCTCGCTCTGCCACAGCGTGACCGGCTCGCCCTGGGCGGCGCGGAAGGCGAGATCCTCGCGGCGCGTGCGAATCGCGTTGGCCTCGGCGAGGGCGATCTTTCCGCGCGGCTCCCGCTCTTGAAACGCGCGCATCTCTTCCGCCAGCCGGGCCGCATAGCCGCGGGCGTCTCCAGCCACGTAGAAAACATGCGGTGAAAGGCAGCCTTGCTGATCGAAAAGCGAGGCATCGCGCGCGGCGAGCGGCGCGGATGCGTGCGCCGGGTCGTCGAAGACCACGCCGAAGCTCAGCCGGTGGCCGTGCGCGATGAAGCGCTGCTCAGGTCGCGCAAGGGTGCGGAAATGCGCGATCGTGGCGTCGTGGCCGAAGACGATCAGCGCGTCGGCGCGGGCGAGCCACTCGGCGGGGAGTTCGCCGGCGATTTCCACGCGCGCCGTCAGTTCCGCCGGCAGCGCGGCACGAAACTCACCGATCTCCGGCAGGCCCGCGGAGGGAGTTTTGCAAAGGTTGTGCGCGCCCAGCAGCAGTCCGCGGATGAGACTTTGCAGCCCGGCCGCCGGGGTGTTGCCGCTGACCACGTGGAGGATCGTCTCCACCGCCAGCACTTTTGCGCAGTGTCCGCCGTACGGGACAAAATCATCCAGCGCCTCCGCATGGCCGAACTCCGCGCGGACCAGCGCGAGCAGCTCATCCGCGGTCGTGCGGCCGAGAAAGGGGAAGCGTGCCGCGGCGGCAGCGAGGTGGTGGGCGCGTTCGGCGGTGTTCATGGAAAGTAAGCCCGGCGCATTCACGCGCGCAGCCTTTCATCCGCCGCGCGCGAGCAGCCGCGCGGGAGCGCCGCGGGAGCGCGCCCGAGCAGTTCGAAGCCGCGCTCGTGCCGCACCGCGAGATCCTGCGTTTCCACGGCCAGCACCGAGCCGAGATTCGCGAGATCGAAAATGCGCAGCACCCCCGTTTCACCCACTGCCGCCTCGCCTCCCGTCTCGGGATCGATGACGACTGCACGTAGCCACGGCGGACCCTCGTGCGGCTGGCCGAGCCCGCGGGTGTAAAACTGCGAGCTGAGTTCCGTCATGCCGTATTCGTTGATGATGTCTTCCGGCTCCAGGTCAAAGAGCCCGCCGATTCGGCGGTAGAGCTCAACTTTCGGCACCTCCCGCCCGCTGCCTTTGTAGCCGCCGGTTTCAAGCACCAGCGTGCCGGGTAGCCGGTCAAAACATTCCCCGCCGACCTGTTCGCTTAGATGAAGAAACGCCAGCGCCGTGCCGAGCAACGCGACCGGGCGTTTCGCGGAAAAGCAGGTCTTCATCGCCGTGCGAAAACGCTCCACATCGAGCACACCGGCTCCATTCACCACCGCGAAGACAAACTCGCCGAAGCGCTCCCGCGCCAGCGCGCTGAACATCTGCGAGAGCGACGAATGTGGAGCGTCGGCGCTTTCCGGGACGAGCAAAATCACCGCCTCCACGCTGCGGCGATCCAGCCGATCCCACCCTGCCAGCACCGCCGCGTCATACAGCCGCGGGTCGATGAAATGATGCTCGCCGCAACCCTCGCCCGTCGTCCCGCTCGTGCGAAACGTCCGCGCGATCATCCCCGGCGGCGCGACCGAGAGCCGCGCCGTTTTGAACGCGCTTTGCGGCACCGCCGGAATCTCCCGCCAGTGCGTCGCGGTCGGGCGCGCCGCGCAAAAATTCGCGTAGGGCGCGTTCCAACGCTTTTGAAAAGCGTGTGCCTCCAGCGCCAGTGCGTCGAACTCCGCCTCGCGCAAATCCTCCCGCAGGGCGGCGAGGATGCGTGTTTCCAACTCGCGGTATGCGGCGACGACATCGTTCACGCCGGCACCTTTCACCCGACCCCCGCCGCCTGTCACTCTCCGATGATCTTCACCAGCACGCGCTGGTGCCGACTAGGGTGCCTTATTGCCCTGAACGTACTCTGGGTAACGGCTTTGGAGGAGGTTGGTGAGTTTCTTGACTTTCTCGTCGTTGCCGGCGGCGCGGTAGGCCTGGATGGCCTTGGAGAGGGAGCGCGGGGTGATTTCCTGATGATCGACGCCGACGAGGTGCACGGCTTCGTAGAGTTTTGCCGCTTCCTCCGTTTTGCCGCGGGCCATCTGGATGTCGCCGGCGCTGATGCGGGCCTCGGCGTTGAAATCACCTTCGGGTTGCAGCCGCGTGACTTCGTCCACGGACTTCTGGGCGGCGTCGAATTCCTTGAGCGCAATTTGCGATTTCGTGAGTGCGAGAAGCCCTTCCGACCGCTGCTTCGGGAGCTTCACGGCCTTGAGATACGCTCCGATGGATTCGCTCGCCTCCTTATATTTCTCCAGCGCGTGCTGGCTGCGACCGAGGAGGAGGAAATCGTCGGGTGTGACTTCGTCGCGGGACGTGAGCAGGAGCAGATATTTTTCCGCGGATTCAAAGGCTCCGCCATTGCTCAACTCGGTTCCGAGCCAGCGGAGGATCACCGCGGGCACTTTGGTCTTTCCTTCTTTCGAGTAAAAATCGACCTCGCGAGCAGTGGCGACTTTGTCCTCGAGGGAGTAGTGCGAGATCAGGAGCCGGATGCTGGCTTTCTCGCCCCATTGCTCTTTGTCCGTCTTCCGCGCCTCGTCGAGATAAGGCACGGCGTCCTTCCAGTTCTTGGCCTCAAAAGCGGCCCAGCCCAGCCAATAAACGGCCTGCCCGCGGGCGGCAGTTTTCGGGTAGTCGGTGAGGAGGAGTTTGAAGGTTTCGGCCATGGCCGAGTTGTCGCCCTGCATGCCGAGGATGAGGCCCTTTTGGTGCAGGGCCATCTCGCGTTCCTTGGCTTGCGGGAATTTCTTGATGAGGTCGTTGTAGTCGGCGAGGGCGGCACCGAGATTTTTCTGCGATTGCCAGCCGATCGCGCGCTGGGTCATGGCGGCCGGGATGAGCTTGTGCGTGGGGTAGCCGTCGATGAATGCAGTGAAGGCTTTCGTGCCCTGTTCGACGGCTTTCATTTCCATCTGGCACCAGCCGAGTTTGAAGAGTGCCTCCGCCTTGAGGTTGCCGGAAAGCTGGTGCGAAAGCTCGACCGCGGAGTAAATCGGCGCGGCGTTGGCGTAGTCCCTCTTTTTGAAAAGGAGCTCGGCCTTCATGAGCATGATCTGGTCGCGCTTTTCGGCCTCGGGATTGGCGGCGAGATACTGGTCGATGGCGGGCACCAGTTGGTCGTCGCCGCCGGTGTAGAGCATCTTTAGCCGCTGGTATTGCGCCTCTTTCGCGTACACGGAGCTGGGAAAATCCCGGATTACGGAATCGTAGAACCCCATGGCCTCGGCGGTCTTGCCGAGCTGGCGCAGGGAGTCAGCGACGAGCAGGATAAGCTCGGGGCGGACATCGGCGGAGAACTGTGCGCCCGGCTGATTGTAGCTCTCAATGACCTGCTGGTATTTGCCGCCGTCGAACGCGATGCGGAGCACTCCGACTTGAGCGATCTCTTTCCAGCGCGCCGGGCCCGGCATGGTGAGGGCTTTCTTAAACGCGGTTTCCGCTTGGGCCGGTTGCGGCGGTTCTGTCTCCAGCGACCACAAGCCGAGGCGGACGGTGGCTTCGAGTTTCAGGTCGGGATTCTCCCCTTTGACCGAGAGAACCTGCATCTGTTTGACGGCGTCGGCGGTGCGGCCACCCTCGCGGAGCAGGAGCGCGGCGGAGAGGCGGCTGGCGTCTTGAAAGGGATTGTTTTCGACGGTCGCGGCGAGGTCTTCGTAGGCCGTGCGGGCGTCGAGTTTCTGGCCGAGTGCTTCGAGTGAGCGACCGGTGAAAAACTTCGCGGAGTTCGCGACGGCGGGATCTTTCAACCGCACGGAGGCCTTGCGGTAGAGGTTGAGCGCCTCGCGGTATTGCTTCTCGGCGTAGCACATCTCCGCGAGCCGGTAGGCGGCGGGGCCGATGAATTCGCCGTTCTGAAACTGCGAGAGCAGCGTCTCGTAGGCGTTGCGCGCGGCGTTCATGGTGCCGTTGCGCCGGTACGATTCGCCGAGGCGAAAGAGAGCCTCCGGCCGCATCTCGGAGTTCGGGTGAACGGTGAGGAATTTCTCGTACTCCGGCGCGGCCAGATCAAACATTTTCTTGGCGTAGTAGCCATTGGCCAGGTCGATCTGGAGTTGCTCCGCGGAACGCGGGGTGCCGCTCGGGGTCACGCGGATCGTTCCCGGATCGGCAGGGTCGGGCACGGTGACGGGCTTGGGCGGGGCGGCCAGGCCGGGGGGCCTGGAGGTGGAGGGCCGGGGCGTGGCCGCCGGGGCGATGGGTTCGGCGCGAGGGATCGGTTTGCCGTCGTCGTCGAGCGCGAACGGTTTCAGCACCGGCGGCTTCGTTTCCTGGCCGTTCGCCGGAGGCAGCGCGAGGACCAGCGCGGCCAGACTTGCCCCCACCAGCGCCCGGCGCCTCATTCGGCTTTCCGCGTGGCAAACGCGACGTTCCAGATGTTGGCCTCGCGGCAGGTGTCGAGCACGTCGGAGATGCGCCGCCATTCGGCGTTCTCATGCCCGCGCACGATGATCGAGTAGTCGGGGAAAAGCCCCGAGAGTTCCTTCAACCGCGTGAGCAATTCGGCGCGCGGGACGGGCTTGTTGTTCCAGATCACCGTGCCGTCGGGGCGGACGTTGAGCACGGTTTGATTGACCACAGAAGCGGACTCCGAGGCGTTCTGTGCCGAGGGCACGCGCACTTTCAGATCGAGTTCTTTTTTCGCAAAGGTCCAGGTGACGATGAAGAAGCAGAGCAGCACGAGGAGGATGTCCACCATCGGCGCGATCTGGAAGCCGATGATGTGGGGCTCAGTCCGTTTGCGGAGATTCATGCGCTCGGATCAATACTCCTCGTCCACGGCCACGCGTGAGTTGTCGCGTTTCTTGCCGTAGTTCAGCGCCACGAGGCCGATGATGTGGGCTGTGGCGATTTCCAAATCGGAGATCAGGCTCTGCACGCGGTTGCGAAAGATGGAGTAGAAAAACATGGCGAGGATGCCGAGCACGAGGCCGGCCGCGGTGGCAATGAGCGCCTCGGATACGCCATTGGCGAGCAACAGGTCGCGGGAGGTGGTCGTCTGCCCGCTGCCCAGCAGGCCAAAAGAGCGGATGATGCCGATAACGGTCCCGAGCAGTCCGATCATCGGAGAAAGCATGCCGATGTCCGCGAGGTACACGGTGCGGTGCTGGAGCGATGCGGCCTGGCTGCCGGCCTCGGTTTCCGCGATCTCGCGCACCACATCGTAGGGAGCCGTGGGGTTCTTCGTGGCGAAATCCAAAGTGCGCTGGACCACCCGCGCCACGGCCTCGCTGTGCCGGCTGGAGATCGCCAGCAGCCCGAGGTAGTCGCGCTTTTTCAAAAGCACGTCCGCCGTATTCATATACTGCGGCGAGAGGATGGAACTGCGCCGGAGGGTGAAAAGATAGACGAGCACGAGCATCACCGTGATGACCGAAAGCGCGCCGAGCGGGATCATCGCATATCCGCCGTCGAGGATGAGCTTCCAGAGCGTCACCGGAGTCACGGCACCGGTCGTGCTCTCTGAGGACGGCGCACTCGCACTCGCGCGGTTCGCGGAGATGGTCATCGTGTCCTCGGCGGAGGCTGCGGCCGCGATGGCCGCGTCCTTGGCGTCCTTCGCATCTTTCGCCCCGCGGTCATTGATCGCCGTCACGGCGCTGTCCTTTTTTGAAGGCGCGGCCGCCTGGGCGAGGAGGACGGGTGAATTCGATTCGGGAGGGGCTCCTGTCTGCGCCTGGAGCGTCGCCGCCCCGAACAGTACCGCCAGGAAAAGTGCGTGGAATTTCATGAATGACGAAGGCGCATACTAGCGTCCGAAAACCGCCTTGCAACCTTCGCGTAACGCGCCGCGCCTGGATTTGCGCGCCGCATTTTCTCGGCGTGACAGCGCTGCGGGAGCGTGGCAATTCTCCCGGAACCATATGAAAAATCTCCTGCATTCTTTCCTCCTCACGACCACCGCCCTCGCCCTCGCCCTCGCTCCCGCAGCGCGTGCGGCGGAGGAAAAATCCGCGAAAGAAGTCGCGGTCATCAACACCTCGGCCGGCGAACTGGTCGTCGAGTTCTGGCCCGAGGTCGCGCCGAAGACCGTCGCGAATTTCATCAAGCTCGCGAAGAGCGGCTTCTATGACGGCACCGCGTTTCACCGCATCATCAAAGGCTTCATGATCCAGGGCGGCGATCCGCTTTCCAAAGACCCGAGCAAGGAAATGATGTGGGGCACGGGGAGTGCGGACGAAAAACTGAAGGCGGAATTCAACGAGCGCAAACATGACCTCGGCGTGATCTCGATGGCCCGCTCGGCCAGCCCCGACTCGGCGAGCTGCCAGTTTTTCATCTGCCTCGAAGGCGCGCAGGCGCTCAATGGCAAATACACCTGCTTCGGCAAGCTCATCAAAGGCGAGGACGTGCTGAAGAAGCTCGGCGACTCCGCCGTGGTCGCCAGCGCCAGTGGCGAGCCGAGCAAGCCGAAGGCGCGCGTCGGTGTGGAGAGCATCAAGATCGTCGCTGCCGATTCGATCAAGTAAGCCGGCGCCGGCCGCCCCTCTGCGAGCAGTTCGCCGATGGGCAGCCCTTGCGGGCACGGCACGGTGTCAAAAGCTTCCCGCCCTCGGGCCAGCGCCGCGGCGTCCGCTCGGTGTGGCTGGCGAGGATCGTATCCACCAGCCCCAGCAACTACGGGCCGCCGACCATCCGCCCGCACTCCGCCCCCGCGCGGGCGCTGAAGAGGAGAAGGGGCGATGGGGTCTCGGCGGCTGGAAGCGAGTGCGATGGGAATCTGATGGGGGAGCGCGGCCATCCTGGCCGCAGCAGCCGGCATCCTGCCGGCTGCGGATGGGGCGCGGCTGCGTCTACAGCCCGTGGAGAGCATCACGCGTGCGGGTCGCCGGCAGGATGCCGGCTCCAACGGGCTGGAAGCCCGCGCTCCCCTTTCCACTCCCCGCGCTCCCCGGGGCGAATGTTTCCAGCGGCCAGCGTGGCGATTTCGCGGGTTGATTTCCGTTTCCCGCCCGCACATTTTCCCCGCAACCCACGCCGCGCCGGTGCGCGGCGTGGCACTTTTTTTCGCATGTCTTCCACAGCCCGCAAAGTCACCCTCGGTCTCGTCCAGATGCGCTGCTCCCCGGAGCCGCGCGAAAACCTCGCGAAGGCGCTCGCCAAGACCGCCGAGGCGGCGGATCGCGGCGCGCAGATCGTCTGCCTGCAGGAGCTTTTCACCTCGCAATATTTCTGTCAGGTCGAGGATCACAAATACTTCCAGCTCGCCGAGGAAATCCCCGGCCCGAGCACCGCGGCGATGGCCCGTTTGGCGAAGGAGCGCGGCATCGTCATCATCGCGTCGCTTTTCGAAAAACGCAGCGCCGGCCTCTACCACAACACCGCCGCGATCATCGACGCCGACGGCGCCTATCTCGGCAAATACCGGAAGATGCACATCCCGGATGACCCGCTGTTTTACGAGAAATTCTACTTCACGCCGGGCGACCTCGGCTTCCGCGCGTGGCAGACGAAGTTTGCGAAGATCGGCGTCTGCGTCTGCTGGGACCAGTGGTATCCCGAGTCCGCGCGGCTGACCGCGCTGGCTGGTGCAGAGATTCTCTTTTTCCCCACGGCCATCGGCTGGCATCCCGGCGAAAAAGCGCAATATGGCGCGCGCCAGCACAGCGCGTGGGAGACGATCCAGCGCTCCCACGCCATCGCCAACGGATGCTACGTCGCGGTGCCGAATCGCGTGGGCCATGAGGCGCCGGACGGCGGCGCAGGCATTGAGTTTTGGGGACAAAGTTTCGTCGCCGACCCGGCGGGCCAGATCGTGGCGAAAGCGTCCGTCGGCGATGAAGAAACGCTCATCGTGGAGGCCGATCTCGACGCGCTCGACACCCAGCGCACGCACTGGCCGTTCTTTCGCGACCGGCGCATTGATGCGTATGGCGACATCGGGAAGCGCTTCATCGACTAGAAAGAAAATCCGAAATTCGAAACTCGAAATCCGAAACAAATCCGAAAGTTTTGAAATGAGAAAAGCCGCAATTCCCCGAGCCGCGTCCCCAGCCGTTTCCCCACTTTCCCGCATTTGGAATTTGTTTCGGATTTCGAGTTTCGGATTTCGGATTTTCCCACCCCGCTATGTCTGAAACGGCCACCATCAAGCCCTGCTCCACGCCCGCCGCCCTCGGCTACCGCATGCCCGCCGAGTGGGAGCCGCACGAGGCCACCTGGATGTCCTGGCCGCGCCCGGACGGCATCAGCTTTCCCGACTCCTACGAGCGCATCGTGCCCACGCTCGCCGAGATGGTCCGCGCGCTCGGGCGGTCGGAAAAAGTTCACATCAATGTCTGCGACGCAAAACACGAGGCGCTCGTCCGCGGCCACCTCCGCGCCGCCAAGGTGAGCACCGATCACGTCACCTTTTTCCACATCCCGATCAATGAACCGTGGTGCCGCGACCACGGCCCGATCTACCTCACGCGCGACGCCGATCCGCGGCTCGCCATCGTGGACTGGGACTACAACGCCTGGGGTTGGAAATATCCGCCGTTCGACTTCGACGACGACGTGCCCAAGCGCATCGCCGAGCACCAGAAGCTCCCGATTTACTTTCCGAAAATGGTCCTCGAAGGCGGTTCCATCGAGGTCAACGGCGCGGGCACGCTTCTCACCACGAAAGCCTGCCTCCTCAACCCCAACCGCAACCCGGATCTCACGCAAAAGGACATCGAGCAGCGGCTTCGCGACTACCTCGGCGTGACGAACATCCTCTGGCTCGGCGACGGGATCGAGGGCGACGACACCGACGGCCACGTGGACGACCTCACGCGTTTCGTCAGCCGCACCGCCGTCGTCACCGTCGTGGAGGAGGACGAAAACGACCACAACCACGAGCCGCTCCAGGCCAATCTCGAAACGCTGCGCAGCATGCACGCCGAGGACGGCACGCCGCTGGAAATCCACGTCCTGCCCATGCCCGGCCGCATCGTGCGCGACGACCAGCGCCTGCCCGCGAGCTACGCGAATTTCTACATCGCCAACAAGGTCGTGCTCCTCCCCGTCTTCGCCGACGCCAACGACAAATGGGCCTGCGCCGTTTTGGAGAAAGCCTTCCCCGACCGGGAGATCGTCCCCATCGACTGCCGCGAACTCATCTGGGGACTCGGTGCCTTTCACTGCCTGACCCAGCAGCAACCCCGCATCCCATGAAGCTCCTCCTCGCCGCCTTCCTCGTCGCCAGCGCGTCCACTTTCGCCGCCCCGCTCGACCTGCTGCTCGCGGGGGAAAATTTGTGGACGCAGAAGGCCAGCGACTTCATGGCGGCCGCTGGCCCGCTGGGTTATCGCTGGACCTCCAACGCCCAGGATTCCGCGCGCGTCGCCCGCCCGGACATCACCGTTTACGGGCAACCGGCGGTGGAAAGCGTGGCCCGCTTCGAAGGCGGCGCGCTCAAGGAAATCACCGTCACGCTGTATGGCCGCGGCGACGCCGGCGAGCTGCCCGAGGACAAATTTGACGCCCTCGTGCGCGCCTCCGCCGACGCGGTCACGAAGGCGAGCGGCGTGAAATTCACGGTGCGCGGAAAAGACCCCGCGAGCGCCGTCAAGGCCGAGGGGCTGCTTTGGCTCACGCCTCAAGCGCGCTTCCTCCTCGAGTACAGCAAGACCAAGGCAGTCAGAGCGCGCGACATCCCGTTCCGCGCGGAGTTTGTGCGTCTCGAAATCACCGCGCCGGAGAAAAAGGCTGGTCTCCTCGCCGGCGCGACGACCAGCCAGCGCGCGAAGTTTGCCGGCCCGACGCACGTGAAAAAGGACGCGACCACGGGCGACGTGTGGATCGGCGACGTGCCGATGGTCGATCAGGGGCAGAAAGGCTACTGCGTCGTCGCCACCGCCGAACGCGTGATGCGCTACTACGGCAACCCGGTCGATGCCAACGAACTGGCCCAGATCGCCAACACCAAGACCGACGGCGGAACGAGCACGGACGCCATGTTTGCTGCCCTGAAGAAAGTCAGCGCGCGCTTGAAGGTCCGCGTGCGCGACGTGCAGCAGGGCGACACGATCAAGGACCTGCTCAAGCTCATCGCCGACTACAACCGCGCGGCGAAAAAAGCCGGCGTCCCCGAGGTTCCCGATCCCGGTCGCATGATCGACGTGGGGGCCGTGTATCGGGCGATGAAAGGGGACGTGCTCAAGGAAGTGCGGACCAAAAACAAGTCCGACATGGCGCGCTTTCAGCGGCTCATCCAGAGCCACATTGACCAAGGGATTCCGCTGCTCTGGACCGTGATGCTCGGCCTCACCACCGAGGCTGGCATCCCCCAGACGGCCGGCGGCCACATGCGGCTGATCATCGGTTACAACCCGCAAAAAGAGGAAGTGCTCTTCTCCGACTCCTGGGGTGCCGGGCACGAACTCAAGCGCCTGCCCCTCGCCGACGCCTGGACGATGACGACCGGTGCCATGAGCATCGAGCCGCTGTAGCGTCGGTCGGGGCGGGACGGGGTGCTTGAGGGCGCGGTTTTCTCAGCGCCGCGGTTGCGCAAAGCGCGCGCCAGCGCATCGTTCAGGCAACGAGAAGATGAGCTGGTACGACCACTGCTTGTTTTCCATTCCCGATGATTAAAGCCAATTGTCGGGAACGCTTCACGGCGGCGGATTTTGAGTTCGTCGTCCAAACCCTCGCCCGGTCCGAGCGGGACTCCGTGAGCCTCGTGGAATTGCTCACCGACGCGGAGGCCCGCGACTCGATTCTCGACAACCCGCGGCTGGTGGAATCGGTGCTCGCGCAGGACGGCACGCTGGGCATTTCGCCACAGCTCTACTTCTACGTTTTGATCAGGCATGTCTTGCAATCGACGGGGCTGACCGACCGCCGGGTCAGCGACTATCTCGCTTCGCTGCTCGAAACTTTTTCCCAAACCGCCCGAATGAAATCGCCGGCGGACGGTAGCGCAAACCCGGTGCAGTACGTCTCGGACATGCTCATCGCGCTGCGCCACGCCTCGCCCGCGCAGACGTTTCTGATCCGCGCGCACGTCGGCAATTATGCGCTCTTCATCACGGGAATTTTCCACGAGACGGTCGAGCGGCGGAGCCGGCGGGGTGCGCCCGATCTGGATTTTTACGAGGAGGTCGGAAGCGCGAATTTCAAAGCCGTGGCCACCCATGCGGTCGCGCGTTCGTGCGCGCTCGGTGGGGTTTTCGACACGCTGGCGGACGGCTTTCACGAAGCCCGGCTCGCGTTGAACCGGCTCTCCGATTCGCTGCTCCATCTCGACGCCGGGCACGCGCCGAACATCCCGCTGATCGCATGACCGTCACGCTTTTCAGCGACATCCAGCGGCTTTTCGAGCGCACCTACGCGCGGGTCGGCATCAATCTCGAAGACTGCCTCATCGACCGCCAGCGCTGTGGCCAGCTCAGCCGTGCGGCGGGTGCCGCCGCGCGCGAACTGAGCGAACTCGCGCGGACCTTTCTGCGGAAATCCGACGGCCGCCTGCACATCGGCATCTACTACTCGCGCTGGCTCATCGAGCAGCTCGAGCGCAATGACCCGCGGAAGGGCCTGAACGACGCGAACATTCGTTCGCTCATCGCCTTCGTCGAAGAGATCAACCACGCGCTCCACGCCGCGCTCCAGTTCCAGCGTGGCGTCCAGGAGATCGCGACCGAGGATTTCGCCCGCAATCTCGAACTTCAGGCGCAGGTCGATACCTACCTCGTGCTGCTGCTTTTCGTCGCCTTCTTCCGGAAGACGCAGAAGGTCTCGCGCACCGACCGTCGCTGGCTGCGCTTTCACCTTTTCGCGCAGCAATCTCCCCAAGCGTTCGCCGATCACAACCTGCGCGGACGCTACCTCGAAACCGGGGAGCTGGCCGCGCGGTATACCCGGTTTCTCGATGCGCTCAACGGAGCCCGGCGCGTGGATGAAATCCGCATCTTTCACGCCCTCGACTACGCCGGGAAAACGCAGCGCATCCTCGCGCTCATGGACACGCCGCGCCCGACCGAGGGGTAGGGGAGGGCCGGCGTGATGGCAGTGGCCCGAGCCGTCTTCGGTGAGCCCGAGCGGCCGCGCCTCAGCTCCACATGAAGCTCTCGATCGCGTCCATGTCGAGCAGGACGTCGGCCCAGCACGCTTCCACCGTCGGAAGTGAGAGCCCGAGCTGATCGAGGGCGAAGGGATGCAGTCCGGCTTTGAAATCCTCCCACGATTTGGAACCCGCATGCACTTTGGCGCATTGATTGGCCACGTGGACGAGATTGGCCAAGCCGGGCCCGTCGAACTCTGGCGCATGGTGAAAGCGCACGCCCTGCGCGATTTCCGTCGGCAGATTCCAGCGTTCGAGGATCAAACCGCCGATCTCCGCGTGATCCGCGCCGAGGACTTCCAGTTCGGCATCGGCGCGCTCGATGTGGCGGTCCGCGCTGAGCTGCAGGATGCGCGAGGTGTCGGCGTTCGGGGCGGAGTTGATGACCATTTTTCCGATGTCGTGGAGCAGGCCCGCGGTAAAAGTGAGGTCAGGATCCCAGCGGGTGCTTTCGCAGTAGGAACTGAGGTAGCGGCAGGCGAGGGCAGTTTGCACGGAGTGCCGCCAGACGGCGTTTGGATCGGGGCAGTAGGCCGTCTTTCGCACCGCCAGCAAGCGACCGACGGTGATGGACATCGCCTTTTCTGCGATGACGCCGTTGCCGATGCGGAGCACGGCTTCGCGCAGCGAGGAGACGCCGCGGCCGCGGAAAATCACGGAGTTGCAGAGCCGAAGGATCGTCGCTGTGAGGGATGGATCGAGACTCACAAGATCGACCAGTGCCTCGCAGGTGTAATCCGGGCCGCGAGTGAGCATGAATACCTGAAAAGCCACGGGCGGCGCGACGGTGATCGACTGCGTGCTTTCGATGAGCGATTCGGCAGTGCTCCGCCGCTGCTCGAAGGTCGGAGCGTTCGCTGTCATTTCGAGGCCGATTGGTGTCATAGCGGATATTGGTTAGCAAATGGCGGGCCTAGCTTGGCGCGGAGTTTTCCCTGTCCACGAAAGGCCCGGCGCGACGGCGTCCGAGGTGTTCACGCAATGCGCACGAGGCTCGGCTCATGCGCAAAATTTCCTGTTTCGTGAACACGTCTCCCGCTACATGTCCACGGCGTGCCCACATTTGACCGCACCAAGCCCTACAACGACCTCCCGCTGCTCCCACCCGCCGCGCACCTCGAAACGCCCGCAGTTTTGAAGGCCGCCATCCGCGCCAGCCGTAGTCTGGCCGAGTTGAAAGGGCGCACGCGCACGGTGCCGAACGCCTCGATCCTGCTCAACAACCTCGCCATCCAGGAGGCGCGCGCGAGTTCGGAGATTGAGAACATCTTCACCACGAGCGACGAGCTGTACCGCGGCCTGAGCGGGGATTCGCCCGAGGTCAGCCCGCACGCCAAGGAGGTGCTGCATTACAACGAAGCCCTCTGGCACGGTGCCCACGCCCTGCGCGACCACCGCCGCCTTTCTGCCGACCTCACCATCGAGATCGTCCGCATGATCAAGGCCGACGTGCCCGGCATCCGCGCGCATCCCGGCGCGGATTTGAAAAACCGCGCCACCGGCGAGGTCGTCTATACGCCGCCCGACGGTGCTCCGCGCATCCGCAAGCTGCTCGCGAACCTCGAGCAGTTCATCAACACCACCGAGGACGACCTCGACCCGCTCGTGAAGCTCGCCGTGCTCCACTACCAGTTCGAGGCCATCCACCCCTTCTCCGATGGCAACGGCCGCACCGGGTGCATCCTGCTCATCCTTTTCCTCCTCCAGCAGCGCCTCCTTGAACAGCCCATCCTTTTCCTCAGCCGCTACATCATCGAAAACAAAAGCCACTACTACCGCCACCTCCGCGAAGTGACCGAGACCGGCGCCTGGGAGCCGTGGATTCTCTACGTCCTGCGCGCCGTCGAGACCACCGCCGAGACGACCGTGCTAAAGATCGAAGCCATCGGCGACCTGCTCGTGCGCATGGTGGAAGAAGGCCGGCTCAAGCTGCCCAAGCGCACCTTTTCCAAGGAACTCATCGAGCAGCTTTTCGTCCGCCCCTACTGCAAAATCCGCCACCTCGAGGAAGCCGGCCTCGGCAACCGCGTCTCCGCCTCCCGCTACCTCCACGACCTCGCCGCCGCCGGCCTCGTGGCCAAAGTCAAAGCCGGCAAGGAAATCCTCTTCGTCAACGAACGGCTGGTGAAACTGCTGGCGAACTGAGCGGGCTCGTTGTCCGCAAGTTGCGCGCATTGGATTTCTCCCCTCGTGCCGTAGCTCCAGCTTCGGCACGCGCTTGGGAGCGAATTTACACTTCGCAGGGCGGGGATGTCTGCTCGCCCGCCCTCCGACCCCCACTTTTCCCCTCCGTCCCCTCGGCGGGCGGGAATCGGTGCCCGCTCCGCCCCCAGACACGCCATCCGCGCGAAGTGCAACTTCGCCCCCAAGTGCGGTCCCGAGCGGGAGCTTGGGACCGAGGAGAAAAAACCTCGCAGACGCAAGAGAGAGGGGCGGCTGGAGGCGAAGCCATGATTTGGTTTTTGCCGCAATCCGTGGTAACTCCCGGCGTCCATGCGCCAGATTCGCCCGACCATCGATGAACTCAAGAAGCGCTACTCGTGCGCGCTGGCGCGGCGCAAGATGACCGAGCGCCGCCACGCTGCGCGCCCGAGCGATTACAAGGCCGTCAAGACGCCCGACAACTCTGAGCCGTGGCTGCCGCACCCGCCGCGCACGGTGGACGAGTGCGCGTGGATTGCGGCGCAGGTCGGCGACGTCGTTGAAGCATGGCAACAGACATTCCCAAAAATCTTTTCATCCGCGAGCTAGCCGCGCGACATCGCGTGATCCTCTTGGGTGGGATGGCGATGATCGCACACGGGCTGACTCGGCAGACGAAGGATTTCGACATCTGGCTGGAGCCGTTCAGCGGTGCGCAGGAGTGGGCCGCGATGCTGCTGGCCACCACCCGCATTTTCGCGGAAGCAAAGCTGTGGTCGCTGGCGCAGCGACGCGTATTCGCGCGACATCCTGGCCGCGTGGCGGACGAAGAATCCGGCGGAGTGACGGAGCCTCCCCTCGTCCCCTCGTTCCTAAGCTCCAGCTTAGGAACGCACTTGGCTGCGAAGCTCCGCTTCGACGACGCCCGCCACGCGCTGCCGCTCTCCGCCGGAACTTGCGTGGAACAGTGGGTGAGGCTGGCGCTGGGTGTGAATCCTCGCAGGAGCGACGCCGACGAAGCTGGAGCTTCGGTGACAGGGTGCGTGTCCAAGCTGGAGCTTGGGCACGAGGGAACGGGGACGCGGGATTTCCATTTGGAAACCCGCCGGTGATGCGCCACGATCTGCGCGCCCATGTTTCCTGCCCTCGCCCTCCGCATCCTCCGCACGACCGATCCGCGGTTGCTGGGGAAGTTCGCGTGGAATTTCGGGGTGAAGGGGCTGCTTTCGGTGGAGAAATTCAAGCGGCGGATCAAGCGCGGGGAATACTTTCCGCCGTTCCTTTACCTCTCGATCCTCAATAGCTGCAACCTGCGCTGCCAGGGCTGCTGGGTGGATGTGGAGGCGGAGCGGACGCAGATCGATCTGGAGACGCTCAACCGCACGATCACCGACGCGAAGGCCCACGGGAACGCGTTCTTCGGCATCCTCGGCGGCGAGCCGTTCATGCACCCGGAGCTGCTCGACCTGCTCGCGGCGCACCCGGACGCGTATTTCCAGGTCTTCACGAACGGGCAGTTCATCACCGACAAAATCGCCAAGCAGCTCCGCAAGATCGGCAATGCGACGCCGCTCATTTCCATCGAAGGCCGCGAGATCGTGAGCGACGAGCGGCGGGGCAAAAAGGAGGTCTTCGCACGGACCCTGCGCGGGCTGGATGCGTGTCTGCGGGAGAAGATTCTCACCGGCGTGGCGACGAGCGTTTGCCAGACGAATATCGACGACCTCTGCACCGAATCGTGGCTGCGCGAGCTGATTGCGCGTGGCGTGCATTACTGCTGGTTTCACACGTATCGCCCGGTCGGGCCAAAGATGAACGCGCAGCTCGCGCTCACGCCTGCGCAGCTCGTCCGCGTGCGCCGTTTCGTCGTCGAGATGCGCGCGAAGGTGCCGATCGCGATCATCGACGCCTACTACGACGGCGAGGGCAAGGCGCTCTGCCCGATGAGTACCGGCATCTCGCATCACGTGAACCCGCGCGGCGACATCGAGCCGTGCCCGATTATTCAGTTTGCCACGGAAAACATCCGCGACCCGCGCGGCGTCTTCGCCACGATGCGCGACAGCACTTTCCTCAAAGACTTCCGCGAACTCAGCGCCCAGCACACCCGCGGCTGCGTGGTCCTGGAGCGGCCGGATTTGGTCAAAGACCTCGTCGTGAAACACGGCGCGCGCGACACGACGATGCGCGGCACCGCGATGGCCGAACTCGAAGCGATGGAGCCGCGCTTTTCGCAGTGGCTGCCCGGCGAGGAAATCCCCGAGCAGCACTGGATGTATCGCTGGTCGAAAAAGTATTGGTTCAACGACTTCGACGCCTACGCGAACGTGGCCCACGACGCCGAGGCCAAGGCGCGGGCGCTGCAGGCCCGGATGGCCCGCGAACCCGCGGAGGTTTAGCAAAGGACCGCCCACCCGTCCGGCATGCGAGCGTATGGAACGATCCGCCCTAAGTGCGACAACCTCCAAAGGGTTAGGCTTGAGAGTGAACTTCCGAATCCCCACTTTTGCGCTCAGCCTGTCACTCTGCCTCCCCGGCATGGTGGTCCGCGCGGTGGCATCGGATGCGGGCGTCGAGTTTTTTGAACAGCGTATCCGGCCGGTGCTGGTCGAGGTCTGCGTGGAATGCCACGGGGCGAAGAAACAGAAGGGCGATTTGCGGCTGGATTCGCGCGCAGGGTGGATGAAGGGCGGGGCGTCGGGCGCGGTGATCGTGCCGGGGAAGCCGGACGACAGCCTGCTCGTGACCGCGGTGCGCTATTGGGACAAGGATTTGCAGATGCCGCCGAAGCACGCGCTGGCGGCGCAGGCGGTGAATGACATCATCGAGTGGGTGAAGCGCGGAGCGCCGGACCCGCGCGCGGAGGCTCCAGCGGCAGAGGCGGTGCCGGCGGTGGCCGCGATTGATTTTGAAAAAGGGCGCAAACACTGGGCGTTTCAACCGGTGCAAACCCCGCCGTTGCCCGCGGTGCAGGACCGCGCGTGGGTGCGCAATGAGGTGGACCTTTTCACCCTCGACCGCATGGAGCAGGCCGGTGTGAAACCCGCGCCAGACGCGGATCGGCAAACCCTGCTCCGCCGCGTGACTTACGATCTCACCGGCCTGCCGCCGACACCGGCCGAGGTGGAGGCATTTTTACAGGACACCGGGCCCGACGCCGATGCGCGCGTGGTGGATCGGCTGCTGGCTTCGCCGCGCTATGGCGAACGCTGGGGAAGGCATTGGCTGGATGTGGTGCGGTATGCGGATACCTGCGGCAACGCCTCGGATTACCCGGTGCCGCAGGCTTTCAAGTATCGGAACTACGTTTTGCAGGCGTTCAACGACGACCTGCCGTTCGATCAATTCTTGCGCGAGCAACTGGCCGGCGATCTCCTCGCCTTCACCACCGAACCCGAGCGGCAGCGGCGCATCGTTGCCACGGGCTATCTCGCGATCGCGCGGCATTTCGCCGGCGGCGACGGCGAGCCGCACCTCACGCTGGACGACGCGATCGACAATCTGGGCCACGCCTTCCTCGGTCTTTCGATCAACTGCGCGCGCTGCCACGACCACAAGTTCGACCCCATCTCGAGCCGCGACTACTACGCGCTCTACGGCATCTTGAGCAGCACCACTTTTCCGCATCCCGGCAGCGAGGGGAAGAGCCGCCCGGCCAATCTCGTCCCGCTCGTGCCCAAGGCAGAGGTCGCACAGCTCGCGAAGGCCCGCTCCGAGCAGCTCGCCGCCATCGAGGTTGAAAAAAAGGCGGCGGACGCAGCCAAGGCCGTGGCAGAAAAAGAGCCGGAATCGCCGGAAAAAAAAGCGCACGTCGATGCCGCCGCAAAAGTCGCCGCCGCGGTGCGGGAGAAAGGGAAACGCCTGAGCGAGACGCCGCTTTACCCGCTGGCCTACGCCGTGAGCGAGCGCGCCGCGGCCAACGCGCGGCTGCAAGTCCGCGGCGATCCGAAGCGGCTCGGCGAGGAAGTGCCGCGCGGTTTCTTGCAAGTGCTCGGCGGCCAGGCGCTGCCGAAGGAAACGACCGGCAGCGGCCGGTTGGAGCTGGCGCAGTGGATCACCGATCCGGCGAATCCGCTCACCGCCCGTGTGCTTGTGAACCGGCTTTGGCAGCAGCATTTCGGGCGAGGCCTCGTCGCCACGCCGAATGACTTCGGCACCCGCGGGCAGTCGCCGTCGCATCCCGAGCTGCTGGATTTTCTCGCGGCCCGGTTTGTCGAAAGCGGTTGGTCGGTGAAGGCCATGCACCGGCTGCTGCTCCTCTCGCACACCTGGCAGCTCGCGAGCAGCGGCGCCCCGGCGCAGGATCCGGCCAATGCGCTGTGGTCGCACGCCGCGCGCCAGCGGCTCGATGCGGAATCCATCCGCGACACGATGCTCTTCGTGAGCGGCGACCTCGATTTCACGCCCGGCGGCGAGCACCCGTTTCCCCACGTCAACACTTGGGGCTTCACGCAGCACAACCAGTTCTTCGCGCTCTACGACACCCGTCAGCGCGCCGTCTATCAGATGCAGCAACGCCTGCGGAAACACCCCTTCCTCGCGCTCTTCGACGGAGCGGATACGAACTCCAGCACCGCCGTCCGCGCCACCAGCACGACGCCGTTGCAAGCGCTCTTTGCCATGAACGACCCCTTCGTCCACGAGCGCGCGGCCCGCCTCGCGGTCCGCCTCGCCAGCCTCGCGCCCGATGAATCAAAGCGCGTCGAGCTGGCCTTTCTCACCCTCTACGCCCGCCCGCCGGAGCCGGAGGAAACGGCGATGTTCACCGGCTACCTCGCGCAGCTCCGCGAAAAGAAGCAGATGCCGCCCGAGCAAGCGTGGGCCAGCCTCGCCCGCGTGCTCCTCAGCGCCGATGAGTTCCTTTATCTCGACTGACAAATGAACCGCCGTACCGCCATCCGCTCCCTCCTCGGCAGTTCGCTGGTCCTCCCCGGCATCCTTTCCGAGCTGCTCGCCACACCGCCCGCGCCGGACGATCCGCTCGCGCCCCAGCCGCCGCATTTCGCGCCAAAGGCGAAACGCGTGATCTTTCTCCACATGAGCGGCGGCGTGTCGCACGTGGATTCCTTCGATTACAAACCGCAGCTCATCGCGGATCACAATCAGCCGTACGAGGTGCCGAAAAAAATGCTCGCCGCCTTCGCCGCGGAGAACCGGAGCGCGGTGAAATTTTACAAAAGGCCCGGCTGGGAATTCAAGCAGCGCGGGCAGTCCGGCCTGTGGATCAGCGAGCTCTTTCCAAAGATCGCGTCGTGCGCCGATGACCTGTGCCTCATCCGGTCGATGTTCAGCGACAACGCGGACCACGCCGAGGCAACGCTCGGCATACACACCGGCTCTGTATCCTTCACGCGGCCCAGCATGGGCTCGTGGATCAGCTACGGACTTGGGACGGAAAATGCGAATCTCCCCGGCTTCATGGTCATCGCGCCCGCGCTCCCGTACAGCGGCGCGCAATTGTGGTCCGCAGACTTCCTGCCCGGCTGCCATCAGGGCACGCACGTCGTGCCCGGCCCGGAGCCCGTGCCAAATATCCGGCGTCGCGTCGCCGACCCCGAACTGCAGGACATGGAGCTGAGCATGGCGGCGGCCTTCAACCGGCGGCACCTCGCCAGCCGCAGCGCGGATCCGCAACTCGCCGCGCGCATCCGTTCCTTCGAGACCGCCTGCGGGATGCAGGCCGCCGCGCCAGAGGCCTTCGACCTTGCCGGCGAAAATGACGCCACGCACGAGCTCTACGGTCTCCCGCGCGGCAGCACGAAGGGCTTCGCCTGGCAGTGTCTCATCGCCCGCCGGCTCGCTGAGCGCGGGGTGCGCTTCATCGAACTGATCGACACCGGCGCCTCGCGAAACTGGGACTCGCACGGCAACATCGAAGAGCACGCGCCGCTTGCCCGCAACGTGGACCAGCCCATCGCCGCACTGCTCACCGATCTGAAACAGCGCGGGATGCTCGCCGACACGCTGGTCGTCTGGGCCACAGAGTTTGGCCGCACACCTTTCAACACGGCCAAGGATGCGAAAGGCCGCGAGCATCATGCCCAAGCCTTCACCTGCTGGATGGCGGGCGGCGGTGTGCGCGGTGGCCAGGCCCACGGCGAGACTGATGACTACGGCAACACCATCGTCCGGGACGGCGTCCACTTTCACGACCTCCACGCCACCATCCTTCACCTCCTCGGCCTCGACCACACCCGCCTCACCTACCGCCACGGCGGCCGCGACTACCGCCTCACGGATGTGAGCGGCACGGTCATCAAACCGCTCCTCGCGTGAGTTCTTGGAGAGGCCGACCCACGGTCTCCCGCCAGTGTGGAAACGCCGGGCGGCTCTGACGCGATCTTCCGTTCGCGTGGTCCGGGGCTTGCGTTGGAGTGCGCACCTTTTTCCGGCCAGCCATGACTCATAGCAAACTCATCTATCTCGACAACAACGCGACCACGCGGGTGGACCCGGCGGTCGTCGAGGAGATACTTGTTAGGATGGAGCCCCGCTTTTAGCAATCGCTGCCCGGCGAGGAAATCCCCGAGCAGCACTGGATGTATCGCTGGTCGAAAAAGTATTGGTTCAACGACTTCGACGCCTACGCGAAAGCGGCCCACGACGCCGAGGCCAAGGCGCGGGCGCTGCAGGCCAAGCTCGTGGCGGGGTAGCGCCCGCGGGTGCGAAACCCAGCTTTTTCTCGAGACGGACAAACTCTTGCGCTCCCGCCCGTGCTTGCGCTGAATGCGCGGCCCTTCATGCCACCACTCATGCGCCTGCTTTTTCTCGTCCTCCTCGCCGCCAGCCCTTGCACCTGGGCCGCCGACCTCCCGCTTGCCGAGACGCAGGCGCTGATGAAATCCCTCCAGGAGCATCGTGCGAAATTTCCCACGTTGACCGCCGATTTTACCGAGCAAAAATCCACGCATCTGCTGACCAAGCCGCTGACCAGCGAAGGCACGCTTTCATTCCAGGTGCCGAACAAATTCCGCCGCGAGGTCAAAGGCAGCAGCCCCAGCCTCACCGTGAGCGACGGCGCGAAGCTCTGGATTTACTCCCCGGCCTTCAAAGAGGCCGAGCTTTACACACTCGGCCAGCGCCAGTTCTTCGACGACTCGATCGCCGCCCTCACCGCCGGGCTCAATTTCCAGAACGTCGAAAAATTTTACACCTGCACCGCCGCGCGCGAGGCGGACGGCTACCGCCTCGCCCTCACGCCCCGCATGGGCGGGTTGCGGAGGATGGTCAAAGAACTCGCCGTTTTCGTGGATGCCGAGTTCAAGATTCAGCGCACCGAAACGACGCTCCCGAAAGGGGATCGCCTCGTCACCACCTACAAAAACCAGCGCCCCGCCGCGTTCCCTGCCGGCACCTTCGACTTCACCCCGCCCGCCGACGCCCACATTTCGCAGCCGCTCGGGAAGTGACGCTGCGGCCGGCTGGATGGACCCATTTCGCCCGGCAAAAAGTCATTTACAACCCGCACCGCATCCATAGCTTCTGCCCTCCCATTTTGCCTTATGGTGTAACGGTAGCACAAACGACTCTGAATCGTTTTGTCTAGGTTCAAATCCTAGTAAGGCAGCCA
>CAYQBV010000015.1:0-7944 GCA_964415705.1 uncultured Chthoniobacter sp.
CGCGCACCTCCGGGCGATACGTGACCCGCACCAGCAAATCGCCCCGGCCCCCGCGCGGCTTCGGCAGCCCTTCGCCCGCGATCCGCACGATCTCGCCGCGTCCCACGCCCGCCGGAATCGCCACCCGGAGCATCCCGCCCGCCGGCCCCGGCATCGTTTCCGTGCCGCCTTGCGTCGCGCGGCGCGCATCGATCCGCAACTCGCAGCGCAAGTCCGCCCCGCGCGCCTTGAAACGGAAGCCCGGCCGCACTTTCAAACGCACCACCACCCAGCCCCCCGCAAACGGCTCGGCCCGCTCCAGGCGCAAGCGCGTGCCCGGTGCCGTGTCCGGCGGCACCTCCAGCCGATAGCTTTCCGCGCCATGCGGATTCGCCGGATCCTGCACGCGCACCTCCAGCTCCGTGCCGCGCAGGAAATCCTCAATCCGCAGCAGCACGTCCTGCGTCACGTTGCGCTCGATCTTTCCCGCCCGCCGCGGAACCGCCGTGCGTCCTTCCTCGTCCGCCAGATCGCGATCATACGCCCGGCGGCGCGCGGGATCGCTCAGGATTTCGTGCGCCGCATTCAGCGCCTGCGCCCGCCGCACCGCTTCCTCCGCTCCGCCGTGCAGATCGGGGTGGTGCTGTTTGGAAAGGAGCCGGTAAGCCGTGCGAATCTGCGCCGCCGTGCAGCGCCGGTCGAGGCCGAGAGTGGCGTAGTGGTCTGGGTCGGAGTCGGACAAGGCAGCGAGCGTATCCCACCCCGGCCGGACGGCCAGCCCGATGAATCGCCGGCGTGCGCGAAATTTACAGCGTCCCCGCTTCGAGCTGCTCCAGATAGATGAAGTCCGGCGCCTTCACGCCCGCCTCCGCGCGGATGCGGACGAGCTTGGGCGATTCGAAAAAGCGCCGCGCAGCCGCCAGGGAGGTCCACGCCGAGAAATGCACGATGCGGTTCGCGTCGTTCTCGTACCGGAGCACCTGCAAGGACCGCTCGCCGGCCTCCCTCCGAATGTCCACCGCTCCGTCGGAGACCTTCTTCCAAGCGGGGTAGTCTGCGACTTCGTGGATGATCAAAACGCAGGCCATGCCGCGGGAACTAGCGTGGGCGCGGGTCAACGTCAGCAGGTAATTCACAAACGGGGGCGCGCCGGTTTTCTTATTTCATTCGTCTAAGAAGTCTCCACCTTCCCGGCTCTACAACCGCTATGAATTTTCCCCACCCCAGCTCCCGCAAATTTTGGCTCGCACCGCTCGCGGCGGGACTCGTCCTCGGCTCTTGGCCGCACGCGCTGCACGCGCAGGCGCCGCTTTCGCCGGATGAGGCGGCGGCGGTGGTACTGAATGCGGGACGGCGGGCTTTCAATGAGGCGCAGTTTCCGGTGGCGGCGGAGCGGTTCCGGGAGTTTTTGAAGGTCGCGCCAAATCACAAGGACGCGGCGGCGGGACGCTACGGGCTGGGGCTAGCGCTGCTGGAGACGGGCGATGTGAAGGGCGCGCTGGAAACGTTCACGCAGGCGGCGGGCGCGGAGTTTCCGGAGCGGCCGCTGGCGTTGTATTTCATGGGCGCGGCGCATCGGCTGGCGGGCACGCAGACCCTCGCGCAGATCGCGGCGAAGCCGAATGAGGAAGCGGCGCTGCGGGCCGCGGCGGCGGTGAGTTTTGGCGAGGCGGCGAAGTTTTTTCAGCAGGCGGCGGAGATGTTCACGGCGCGGTGGAAAAAGCCGGAGGGTGAGCCGCCGCCGGTGCTGCCGATCGAGGGCGAGTGGCTGGTCCGCGCGCGGTGCGATCAGGCGGAGATGCTGCTGCGGACGGGCAAGGCCAAGGAGGCGGGCGATCTCGCGTGGACCGTGCTGAACGATCCGGCGTGGACGAAGAGCCGCAACCGCCCGCTGGTGGCGTATCACTTCGGGCACGCGAATTTTTTGCAAAAGGAATACGTGCTCGCCGGGCGGGAGCTGAGCCAGCTCGCGCCGTTCGCGCAGGAGTTCGGTGTGCATACCCGCTACCTGCTCGCACGGACGCATCATCTCAGCGGCGAACTCGCGGAGGCGGGCGCGCAATACAAGGCGGTGCTGGCCGGTTACGAGGAGCAGAAGAAGGCGGCGCAGACGACGTTGCAAAATCCGGCGGCGTTGAAGCCGGAGCAAAAGGCCGCGCTGGAGGCGCTGGTGAATCAGCCGCCGCCCGAGCACGTGGCGCGCACGGAGTTTTACAGCGCGGTGCTCACGTTCGACGAAGGGAAGCAGACGGACGCGGCGGCGATGTTCGCGGCGTTCGCGCAGAAGTATCCGAAGTCGGCGCTGCTCGCGGAGGCGCAGTTCCGCATTGGCGCGTGCAACGTGCAGCTCAAGAAATGGCCCGAGGCCAACGCCGCGCTCGACCCGCTGAAGGAACACCCGCAGCTCGCGGATCAGGCGCTGACGTGGCTCGCCCGTGCGAAGATCGGCGCGGCCGATCCCGCGAAGCCGGCGGAGTTTGATCCGGCGGCGGTCGCCGCGCTCGACCTGCTGCGCCGCGCCGCGGCCAAAGTGCAGCCGCTCGCCGCCACCGATCCCGACGCGAAGCTCCGGCGCGCGGGCATCCTCATGGAACTCGCCGACACCGCGGTGCTCGCAAAGCAATTTCCCGAGGCGGTGACGAACTACGATCTCATCATCAACGAGAAGCTCGACCGCGCCGAGGAAGCCATGCAGCGCCAGGTCACGGCGCGGCATCTCGCCGCGCAGTATCCCGAGGCGGAGGCGGCGGCGGTGCGCTTCGAGCAAACATATCCGGCGAGCACGCTGCTGCCGGTGGTCCTTTTCCGCGCCGCGGAAAGCGCCTACATCCGCGCGGTGAAAACCGCCGACCCGAACGGGCAGAAAGCGGTGCTCGCCGAGGCCATCACCCGCTACAAGCGCGTGGTGCGGAAGTATCCCGAGTTCCCGCACATCAACATGGCGCGCAACGGGCTCGCGACCGCGCTCTACCGGCTCGGCAGCTACGCGGAAGCCGCGCTCACTTTCACCACCATCGCCGACGCCGACCGCACCGGCGATCTCGCGAACGTGCCGTATCTCCTCGCCGATTGCCTGATGCGCGGATTCCCGGCGGAAACCGATGACGCGATCCAGGCCGCGCGTTTTATCCAGCAGGCGGAGCAGGCCGCGAAGCTGCTCGAAAATTTCGCTGCCGCGCAGCCGCAGAGCCCGCAGGCGGCCGACGCGCTGCTCAAGCTCGGCTACTGCCAGCAGCGGGTCGGCATGCTCATGGCCGCGCCCGCCGAGCGCACGAAAATCCTCACCGCCGCGCGCGACACTTACACCAAGGCGATGAACCTGACCGACAAGGAGCCGACGCGCTCGGTCGCGGTCTTCGAGTTGGCGAAAAGCCAGGCGCTGCTCGGCGATGCGAATGCCGCCGCGGGGTTGTTCACGCAGTTTCAAAACGCGCCGCTCAACGCCACGCCGAACGCGCCGCTCGCCCTGCTCCGGCTCTCCGTCCTCCTCCGCGCGCAGGGCAAAGCGGCGGAGGCGGTGAACATCATGGCGGCGTGCCGGGCGCAGCACGAGGGCAAGCTCGCCGCCGAGCCCGCGCGCGCGCCGTGGGTGCCGATGATCCAATACGAACACTCCGTGGCGCTGAAGGAATCCGGCAAGCTGCCCGAGGCCCGCGCGCAGTTCGACGCGCTGGCGAAAGCCTTCCCCGGCAAGCCCGAGGGGCTGAACGCGGAGTGGCGCCTGAGCCAGTGCAAACGCGAGGAAGCGACCGCGCTGCTCGCCACGGCGCGCACCGCCGCGGCCAAGCCCGACGCGAATCCCGAGCAATACGTGGCGGCTTTGAAAGTGGTCGAGACGCAGACCGACGCGCTGCGCGATTCCGCCGACGGCTACCTCGTCCAGGCCGAGCAGCTCCGCCCGATGGCGAACGGTTCCGACGCGCATCTGCGCATGCTTTACGAGGCGGCGTGGTGCTTCCGCCTGATCTCCGATGTGGAAAGCGAAACGGCCAAGCTCATCGCGCAGCGCCCGCCGGTCGTCGCTGCGCCCGCTCCCGCTGGCACGCCCGCGAAAGCGCCCGCCGCAGCCCCAGCGCCCGCTCCCGCCGCCCGGCCGCCCGCCGAGAAACGCGCCATCGAGGTTTACCAGAAAATCATCGCCGCCGCGCCGGCCTCGTCCGTCGCCACGCAGGCGCGCAGTGAGCTGGCGGAGATTTTCAGCGCCCGCGGCGAAACGGATTCCTCCACCGAGCTGCTCACCGATTCGCTGGAGAAAGCGCCCGCGGGTGACATTTCCCCGCGCCTCCGTCTGGGCCTCGCCGCCGCCAATCTCGCGCGGAAAAATCCCGTGCAGGCGCTCGCCAATTTGCAGCCGCTGCTCGCCACGCCCGACAGCCCGGACGGCATGGAGGCTCGCGCCATCGTCGGCGAGGCGCTCATCCAGCAGCAGAACTGGCCCAAGGCCATCGAGCAGTTGCTGCCGTTCCGCGACGACGGAAAACTCCACAACATCGCCGGCATCAGCGACCGCGCGGTGCTGCGCCTCGCTTTCGCCTACACGCAAAGCAGCCAGTGGGACCCCGCGCGGCAGACGCTCGAGGTGCTGGTGCAACGCTATCCGCAAAGCCCGTGGATCGACGAGGCGCGCTACGCCATCGGCTGGGTCTGGCAGAGCCAGAAAAATTACGACAACGCCGTGGCGTCGTTCACCGAAGTGACCAAGCGCACGACCACGGAACTCGCGGCGAAAGCGCAGTTGCAGATCGGCCTGTGCCGGCTGGAGCAGAAGCGCTGGGAGGAAGCCTCCGCCGCGCTGCTCGCGGTGCCCTACACGTATTCGTATCCCGAGCTGGCCGCCGCCGCGCGCTGCGAAGGCGCCCGCGCGTATCTGGAACTCTTCAAGCCCGCCGAGGCGAAAAAGCAATGGGAGCAGGTGCTCAATGATTACCCGAAAAGCCCGTGGGCCGACGTGGCGCGGAAGGGTTTGGAGGGATTGAAATAGTCATGCGTGGCGCAAGCAGGATTTTCCAGCAGCACCCGCTCCTCTTCCAAATGGAGCGCCGACTTCCCGGCGAAACGCGCGGACTTCCCAGCGGCACGGGGAGCGCGGGCTTTCCGAGCGAAGAGGGGAGCGCGGGCTTCCAGCCCGTGGCAGCCGGCATCCTGCCGGCTGCGCTGGGTGCGTCCGGCAGCTCACCGATTCCCTATCTATCTCACGCCCCCCGGACGCCGGCTGGAAGCCGGCTGCTACGGGCTGGAAGCCCGCGCTCCCCTTTCGCATCCCGAGTCGCGGCGCTCCTGGTCTTCCTCGCGTGCCTTTCTCTCCCCGCCCGCGCCTACGTGGAGGTGCCGTTTTCCCTCGGCAAGGTCATCGCCGACTCCACAAACATCATCGTCCTCCGCGTCGATAAAGTGGACCGCGAGAAGAACCTCATCATTTACACCAAAGTCTCCGACCTCAAAGGCAAGCAGCCCGGCGACGTGATGAAGCACAACATCGGGCAGGCCGGTTTCCACCCGCGCGAATGGCAGAACGTCATGGCTTGGGCCGAGGTCGGGCAGACCGCGGTGATGTTTCACAACGGCGGCTCGTCGGAAATCTGCATCAAGGACTACTGGTATCAGTGCGGCGCGGGCGGCGAGTGGTGGAATATGATTCACGCCGAGCCGTACCTGCTGCGCAGCTATGCGGGCAAACCGGAGAAGCTCATCGCCGCTGTCACCGCCATCCTCGCCGGGCAGGAGGTCACCGTCCCGGCGATGGTCGATGGCGACAAGACGGCCATCCAGCTCCGCACCGCGCGCGTGCAGCGGATCAAGGCCAGCCTCGCCATCCAGGACTACAACGCCACGCGGGATTTCGCCGGCTGGGGCGTCGAGGATCTGCGCCCGCTCGCGGGCATGCCCGGCTTTCAGCAATACGCCGCGCTCAACCGCACCAGCCCCGGCGCGGCCGGCGTGGCTCCGGCGGATTTCGACGGCGACGGCAAGATGGACCTCTGCCTTTTCGGCAGCGCGAAAGTGGTGCTGCTGCAAAACGCGGGCGGCTCGCTCAATGAGGTCGCGCTCCCCGTGACCGACGGCGCGCGCGCGGCGTCGTGGGCCGACTACAACGGCGACGGCAAACCCGACCTGCTGCTCGCCACGCCCTCGGGCGCGCGGCTTTTCACGAACACGGGCGCGGGCACTTTCAAGGACGACACCGCCAGCCTGCCGCGCACGGCTTACACCAATCTCACCGCCGCCGCGTGGCTCGACCAAAACGGCGACGGCAAGCCCGACATCCTGCTCGCCGACGGCTTCAACGGGCTGCGGCTGTTGCTGAACGTGAGCGCCGCCGCCGTGCCGAAGTTCGACGATGTTTCCGACAAAGTCGGGCTCGGGCGCGACGGCCTCGCGGGCCGGTTGAAAGGCGACCGCCTCGCGCTGGCCGATGTCGATGGCGACGGGCGCACCGACTTTCTCTACAGCGCGGGCAACGGCGTGCTCGTGCTGAACAAGAAGGAAGGTTTCGCCGAAGCGAAAGACTCCGGCCTCGCGTTTCGCGCCGGGCAAATCACGCCGGTCTTCGGCGACTTCGATGGCGACAAAGCGCCCGACGTGTTCGTGCCGCAGTCCGGCGGGAGTAAACTTTTCCGCAACGACGGCAAGGGCCACTTCACCGACATCACCGCGAAATCCGGCGCGCTCGCCGCGTTCACCGGCGACGCCGCGTGCGCCGTGTGGACCGACTTCAACAACCGCGGCCAGCTCGATCTCCTCGTCGGCTGCCTGCGCGGCCCGAACCGCTACTTCCGCCACACTGGCAACGGCACCTTCGCCGACGCCACCGAGGAGATCGGCTTCCTCCAGCGCATCTTCAACACCCGCGCCCTCGCCGCCATCGACCTCAACAAAGACGGCGTCCTCGACCTCATCCTCAACAACGAAGGCCAGGAATCCGCCGTCCTCATCGGCGACCCGCAGCGAGTGGCGGGGCCGGCGGTGGCGAAGCAGTGATGTTCCACCTATGCCTGGAAACGCCCCACCTGAAGAGTTGCTGAATCCGAGATTCGATCTGATCGAGGGTCATTTCTCACATCCCTTACCCGAGCCGTTGCGTCGTCTCTATGCCGATCAGAATGAACTTTCCAGGACCGGGTTTACTGTCACGACCCGCAGTCGCTTTGTCTCGAAGCTCGCCAACCTATGGTCCTTCCTCCTGCGTACGGTCACCAGCGGGCGGAGCGGCGGTCGGAGCCGCTCCCAATGGTTTGTGGAGTCGTACACACCGCTCAACGAAAACTCATTGAAGTTCTTCGAGGGATTCGAGCGCTTCATTGAGTTCGCAGACGATGGCTCCGAAGGATTGTATTTCATCGACCCGACGGAGCGCGACCCGGAGGTCTTTCTGTTTGTCATGGACGGCTACGACTTGATTCCCGTCGGCTGCACGTTGTCGCGCTTTCTGCGAGCACGCCGTCACGAAGGAGAACCCGATGAAGACGAACACGAATACTAAGCGGCCCTTCTCCAACTACCGAGCGGTCGTGCAAGTTGCGCCGGTCGCTAACCTCTCGGTCTAATGAAGTCGCCAGCTAATCCAAATCTAACGCGAAGCGGAGCGCCTGCTTTATGCGTGCCATCGTCTCACCGGGACGAGGGCTCATTGAGAATGTCCATCACTTCCTGTTCGACGCTCCTCGAACGACCGATGTCCAAAGCGTCGTCGTCCGCCAACTCGATGATTTCCGCCACCAGCGCGCGAACCTTTTGCGAGGTTTCCGGCTTCCACTCGTGGAGCTTGGTTTCCAGTTTTTCGGCGATGGCTTCCATGGCGCTCGCACCGTATTTGCGCTGCCGGATGCCGTCAATGCGTGGTTCGTCCGCAGCGCATCATGCACGAAAACCCAGCCCGATGCGCCTCGCCGCCCTTCTCCTCCTCACCCTTTTCCTCACCCTTTTCCTCACCCTCCCCCGCGCCTCCGCCGACTGGACCACCAGCCG
>CAYQBV010000015.1:8044-21980 GCA_964415705.1 uncultured Chthoniobacter sp.
TCCTCACCCTTTTCCTCACCCTCCCCCGCGCCTCCGCCGACTGGACCACCAGCCGCGGAAACCTCCAGCGCACCGGAAACATCGACGCCCAGCCCGGCCCGAAGAAGCCGCGCGTGCTGTGGGCCTACAAGGCGGCGGAACACTTCATCGCGTCGCCGGTGCCGGACGCGGGCACGCTGTATCTCGCGGGGCTCGGCGCGTTCAGCACACCGACGCTGCACGCCTTCTCCATCGATGCCGACGTCGCCGAGCGCGCGCTGTGGTCGAAGGCGTCACCGTTCATCAAACTCCCCTCCGTCTCCGCGCCCGCGGTCACCGGCGGCCTCGTGGTCTTCGGCGACGGCATGCACCAGACCGACGGCGCGACGCTCTACTGCATCCGCGCGGAGAATGGCCGGCCCGTCTGGCAGTATTCAATCCCCGGAAAACTCGTCCACATGGAAGGCTCGCCGACCATCGAGAAGGATCGCGTTTACATCGGCGCGGGCGACGCAGGCGTGATCTGCGTGGAGTTGAAAAAGCTCACGCTCGACGGCCAGGACACGGACCCCGCGGCGGTGCAGAAACTCCTCGACACGCGCTGGGCCGAGATGACGGCGAAGTATGCCGAGGCGAAAAAGAAGGACCCTGAATTCGCCATCCCGCCGAGCGAGGCCGCGCTGCCGAAGCCCGCGCCGAAGCTCGTCTGGCAGCAGGGCAAAGGCACGCTGCACGTCGATGCCGCGGTCGCGGTGGCCGGTGAGCGCGTGCTCGTGGCGTCGGCGTACATCGACGACGACAAGGTCGGCAAGCGCGCGCTGGTCTGCCTCGCGGCGGGCGATGGCAAGGTGCTGTGGGAGGTGCCGCTCGTAGGAAAATACAACCCGTGGGCCGGTCCGACCGTGGCCGGCAATACGGTGCTCGTCGGCTGCAGCAGCATCCGCTTTGACCGCAAACTCATCCCAACGGCGAAGGGCGAAGTGCTCGCCGTGAACATCGAGAACGGCGCGGTCCTCTGGCGCAAGGAACTGCCCGGCGGCGTGCTTTCGGCGGTCGCGGTGAGCGGCGATCTCGCGGTGGCGACGGCGACGGACGGCACGGTGCGCGCATGGACCGTGGCAAACGGCGCGGAGAAGTGGAGCTACAACGCGGGCGCGCCATTTTTCGCCGGACCGGCGGTCTCGGGTGGCAGCGTGTACGCCGCCGACTTGAAGGGCATCGTCCACGCGATCAGCCTCGCCGACGGCAAAGCGGAGTGGACGTTCAACGTCGCCGCCGACCCCGCGGTGCAAGGGCCGGGCATGTTCTTCGGCTCTCCCGTCGTGCATGGCGGCGAGCTTTTTCTCGCGACGACCAACCTCGACGGCGACCAGCCGAACCAGCCGTCTGTGGTCGTGTGCCTCTCCGACAAAGCGGCGGGCGCGGGCGCGGCGGGTGCGGTGATCGCCGTGGACAAAGCAAACCGGCGAATCTCCATCCCGGCGAAAATCGCGCCGCGAAAACTGCCGAACCTCAAGGACGTCTATCCGCTCGAAGTGCTCGCCACTTTTCCCACGCCGCGCGGGCAGAAGGCGCACGAAACCATCGTGACCTTCGAGGCCAAGCCGAGCGAGATTCACAAGGCGCTCGAACAGCTCGGCCTGAAACCCGGCAGGCCCGCCAAAGGCGAAGACGCCAGCGCCACCGGCCCGGAGGTCGCCGTTTCGCTCGAACTCCCCGGAGTCGCGGGCAAGACGCGCCTCGTGCCCATCGAGCCCGCGATGATCGACATCCGCACGGGCAAAAAGATGCCGGCGCTGAAATGGCATTTCACCGGCTCGGCGATGCGCCAACCCGATCCCCACAAGCCCGCCAAGGTCTATGGCGCCGACCTCAGCGGCACGCTGATCACGATCTATCCGGTGAGCGATGAAACCGTCCTGCAATCGAATCTAACCGTTGCCGAAGCCTCGCTCCTGCGGCTCGAAACGAACACCAACGTCCTGCCCGCCGAAGGCACGCCAGTCATATTGAGGATCGAAGTAAAATGATCGCCCGTCGCATGAACTCGAACCTCACATCTGAAGGCCCGCACCTCGTGTTCCTCGCCCTCGTCGCCGCCACCATGGTCGGCTGCGGCCCGGCGGACAGCAAACCCACCGGCGGTGCCGACGCCAAACCCGGGGCTTCACCCGAACGCGGCCCCGCCGAAGCCGCTCTGCGCGAAAAACTGAAACCCACGCTCTCCCCACCTCCCCCACCCGCAGCACCCGCGGCGACCCCACCGCCTGCCACCGCTGGCGCTCCGTCCGCGCCGTGGAATCCCAACACAATTTTCGCCGTCCCCGTCCGCACCTGGCTGCCGCCGGCGGACTCGCCGGAAAAAGCGAACGCCCTCCCCGGCGACCAGCGCATCCCGAAAACCGCGCCCTTTTCCCTGCCGGAATCTCCCCTGCCCTCGCCTCCCGTTTCACTCCCCACGCCACTCGTCCTGCCCGCCACTCCGCCCGCCCACGCCATCGGGCCCGACCCCGCGCTTGTCACCGTCTGGATCGCCACCAGCCCCGCACCCGAGACTCGCGGACGCCCGCCCGCCTGGGACCGCCCGCAGCTCGCGACCGACCCGACCGAAGCCATCATCCGCGCCGAACCTCTCACCGTCCCCACCGGCCTGCGCGAAACCCCGCCGCCGTTTCTGCGCGTGACGCTGCCCGATCCCTTCGAGCAAATCGCCATCGCCGAACTCCGCACCCCACCGCCGGAAATTGACGCGCCCGTCGCCTCCTTCTTCCGCCCGCCCGTTTCCCTCCCCGTCGATCCCACCGCGAAATAGCGGCCCCAGTCCCGGGCGCTGCGCCAGCCTCCTCGCGTGAACGCATTTTTTCCCACGGATCTCGCCGTCGTCCCGATCCTCGTCGGTCCGCTGCAAGTGCTGCTGGCCATGCTTCCCGCGATTCTGCTCGGCCTCGGCAGCGCCCTGCTCGCGTTGTTCAAACCGCGCACCTTTAAGCTCGCTCTGCGGATCCTCTGGCGGCTGAAACTCTCGGTCCTGCTCGCGCTGGCCGTCATCGCCGGCACGGTCCTTGGCGCGCGCGCGGTTTTCCGCAACACCGGCACCGTCACCAACGCCGAAACCGCGACGCACGACTGGCCCACCTTTCGCGGCGGACCGCAGCGCACCGGCGCGGTGGCCGGCAGCCCGTCGCCGACCACCGGCGGGATCAACTGGAGCTTCGCCAGCGACGCGAAAACTTTCCACTCCTCGCCCGCCGTCGTCGGCAACCGGCTCTACGTCACCTCCGCCGAGGTCGGCGTCTTCTCCACGCGCGGCGCGATCTACTGCCTCGACGCCGACACCGGCGGAGTCGTCTGGAAATCCGCGCCCGACGGCTTTCGCGCCACGTTTTCCTCCCCCGCCGTCACGGGCAAATACCTCGTCACCGGCGAGGGCCTGCACCAGGTGAAAGACGGACGCATCACCTGCCTCGATGTCACGCGCGGCGGCGCGGTGCTTTGGAGCTACCGGACGAAAAGCCACGTCGAATCCACCGCGTGCATCGCCCACGGACGCGCGGTCATCGGCGCGGGTGACGACGGCTACTACTGCTTCCAACTCGAGCCCGACGCGCACGGAAATCCCGTGCTCCTCTGGCACCTCCCCGGCGACAAATATCCCGACGCCGAAAACGACGCGGTCGAACACGAAGGCCGCATCTATCTCGGCCTCGGCCTCGGCGGGCAGGCGCTGGTCTGCGTCGATGCCGCGACCGGTCGCGAGTTGTGGCGCGTGGCCACGCCGTTCCCGGTTTTCTGCCCGCCCGCAATCGCGCGCGGAAAGATTTTCGTCGGCATGGGCAACGGCGATTTCGTCTTCAGCGCGGAGGAATTGCTTGCCAGGCAAATCGAAGCGCGTCGTGGCTCGGGAGCGAGCGAAGCGCAAATCGCCGAGCTGACGAAGCAATGGAAAACGCACGGCGAAGTCTGGTGCATCGACCTGGCCACGCAGAAGGTCGAGTGGCGTTTCCAAACCGACCACGCCGTGCTCGGCGCGATCTCCGCGAGCGACGACCGCATCTTTTTCGGCACGCGCGGCGGCACCGTTTACAGCGTCGGTTTCGACGGTCGGCAAAACGCCACCTGGAGCGCGCACGCGCCGCTGCTCGCGTCGCTCGCCGTCACCGCCTCGCACGTTTACGCGACGGCGGAAAACGGGCGCTTGTTCGCGCTCGACCGCACCACGTTGCAACCCGCGTGGGAAAGCGCGCTCGGCTCGGCGGGAACGCATCTGAGTTCGCCCGCCGTCGCGCGCGGCCACGTCTATGTCGGCACCCCCGAGGACGGCTTCCTCTGCCTCGGCCAACCGGCCAGTACCACCGCCCCGCCGCTATGGGCCGGCCAGCTCGGTGGCGCGGGTGCCGGCGGCAACCCCGAACACACCGCGCTCCCCGAACGCGGTGCGGTGCTCTCGACCTGGCCGGCCAAACCGGGCGACGCCATCCCCACGATCACCGCCCCGGCGGCGGCGGTACAGAACCGCATCTTTGTCCCCCTCGCCGGTCCCGTGCAGCGCGGCGTGGTCTGCCTCCGCACCGACGACGCGACGCAGCAGTGGCTTTGCGAGACTCCGCTCGGCGTGAGCTCCTCGCCCGCCGCGTCCGCGAAACACGTCGTCTTCGTCGAAGGCGCGAAAGGCAGCGCAGGTCGGCGACTGCATTTTGTGGACGCCAACTCCGGCGCAAAACTATGGTCGGCGAAAGTGTCGGCGGATGCCTTTGGCCTGTGCGCCATCACCGCCGATGCCGTGCTCGCGGAAGATCAACCCGGACGGCTCACGAGTTTCGATCTCACCGGCAAAGTCCCATGGCGCGCTTCGCATCAATCGGAACTCGCCGGTCCACCCGCGCTCGCCGATGCCCTCATCATCGCCACCACCACCGCACCGGACACCCTGCTCGCGCTGGACGCCGGCAGCGGCCGGGAGCTTTGGCGCATCGCCGTCAGCGAACCCCCGCTCACCGGCCCAATCGTTCATCGCAAAATGGTCTTCTTCGGCACGCCCACCGGCATCGCCGCGCACCGCATCCTCGACGGCAAACGTCTCTGGCACGCGCCGGTCGGTGAGGTGAAGCGCGACCTCGTCTCCTGCGGCGACATCGTGGCGACGGTGACCGCCGCTGGTGATTTCGTGACTCTCGACACCACCACCGGCGCAGTCCGCGCGAAGCAATCCAGCGCGACCCCAAACCTTCCGCCAATCCCCGCCCACGACGCCCTTCTTTACGCCACGCCGACCGGCCTGAAGCGCTTCGACGTCACGGCCAACACCAGCGAGCTGTGGTTGGCCACGAGCGATTTCGGTACGATCACCTCGCCGCTCATCATGGCCGGCTCGTCCGTCTGGTTCGCCACGGAAAAGCGCGGGCTCATCCGCGCCGAGATTCACGACAAATGAAGACGCACTGCAAATTCGAACGCCCGAAGCATGTCGCTCAAGAGGGGAGCGCGGGCTTCCAGCCCGTCGCAGTCGGCATCCTGCCGGCTGCTGATGGCGCGCGGATTGGTCACCAGCGCCCGGACCGACTCGCGCACCCATGTCGCCGGCTGGAAGCCGGCTCCAACGGGCTGGAAGCCCGCGCTCCCCTTCTTCCATGACCACACCGCGCTGGGTTTATTCTTTCGACGAGCCTCCGCCGCCCGACGCCGACGCCGCGCGGGCGCTGCTCGGCGGCAAGGGCGCGAGCCTCGCGGCGATGAGCCAGGCCGGACTGCACGTTCCGCCGGGCTTCACAATCACGACCGACGCCTGCCGCCATTTTGACGGGCACGACGGCCAGTGGCCGGTGGAACTCGAAGCGCAAATCCACGCGCACCTCGCGCGCCTGGAGGAAAAGACGGGGCGGCGTTTCGGGTCGGGTCGCGAGCCGCTTTTCGTGTCGGTGCGTTCGGGCGCGGCTTCGTCGATGCCGGGAATGATGGACACGATTTTGAATTGCGGCATCCATCCGGGACTCGCGGCGGAGGTCGGCGACACGCCGCGGTTCTGGCGCGTCTGCGTGCAGTTCATCGAGACGTTTGCCAAGACCGTCACCGGCGTGCCCTTCGCCGACGAATCCGCAGAACCCAACGCCGAGCGGGCGCGGCGGTTGATGGACGACTTCGCCGCGCGCGCCGGGCGGCCTTTTCCCGCCACACCGCGCGCGGTGCTCGCGGAGTGCGTGAATGCCGTCTTCCGGTCATGGCACAGCGAGCGCGCCATCGCGTATCGGAAGCGCCACGACGTCCGCGGGCTCGGCGGCACGGCGGTCAATGTGCAGGTCATGTTTCCGTCGCGCGTGTCGGGCATCGCCTTCACGCAGGACCCAAACAATCTCGCAGCGCAGCAGCTCGTCATCGAAAGCTCCTACGGGCTCGGGGAGGCGGTGGTCTCCGGCGACGTCACGCCGGATCGCTTCCTCGTGAAACGCGACGACTGCACCGCGATCCAGACTTTCCGCGGCAGCAAAGCCGGCACCGTCGCCGCGCTCGGCGACACGAGTACGCACGACGCCGACGCGCTCACGCTTTCGCCCGCACAGATCGGCGAACTCTGCGCGCTGTGTCTCGCCGTCGAGAAGCACTTCGGCCAGCCAGTGGACATTGAGTGGGGCTGGGCCGACGGGCAGTTCGCGCTGCTGCAATCGCGCGGGATTCGCGGACTGGACATCGCGCAGGACGCCGAGATCGCACGCGCGGAAACCGTGCTGCGGCTGCGCCAGCTCGCGGGAAGTTCGCGGCGCGTCTGGGTGACGCACAATCTGCGCGAGACCCTGCGCGCGCCGACGCCGCTGACGTGGGACATTGTCCGCCGCTTCATGAGCGGGTCGGGCGGCTTCGGGCTGATGTATCAGGACTTCGGCTACCGCCCGTCGGCGGGAGTCTGCGCGCACGGTTTTCTCGAACTCATCTGCGGGCGCATCTACGCCGACCCGCAGCGGCTCGCGCAGCTTTTCTGGGACGGCCTGCCGATGAGCTACGACCTGCCGGCGATCCTGCGCGACAAGACTGCGCTCGACCGCGCGCCGACGATCTTCGACGCCAGCCGCGTGGATGAAACGCTGCTTTTCCAACTGCCCGGCGCGATCCGCGCGATGTTCCGTTCGTCGCAGCAAATGAAGCGGCTGCGCAAGACGGCGAAGGCACACTTTGAGGACGAAGTCCTGCCGCCGTTTCTCGACTACCTGCGCGAAAAGCGGGCGGAAGATTTGAGCGGGCGCACGACGTCCGCTGTGGTGCGCGAAGTCCACAGCCGCTGCGAGCGGGTGCTCAACGACTTCGGCAAGGAGTCGCTCAAGCCGGCGTTTTTCGGCGGCCTCGCGCTCGGCGCATTGCAGGGTTTGCTCGTGCAGCTCATGGGCGAAGCCGAAGGCGCGCGCACCGCCAGCACGCTGACCATGGCGCTCGACAACGACTCGACCTACGAGCAGGACGCGCTGCTTTACGCGGTCGCGCAAGGCGAAGCGACGCTCGACGAATTCATCGCGCGCAACGGTCACCGGGCGACGGGCGAGATGGAACTCTCTGAACCGCGCTGGCGTGAGGACGCGTCGTATTTGCAAAACGTCGTCGCGCAAATCCGCCGCACGCCGGGACGTGCGATGCCGGAGATTCACCGCGAGAACGCACGCAAGGCCGCGGAAGCGGCGAGCGCTTTGCCCGGGCGGCTGGCCAGCTTTGGCGGCAGTTCGTTCGCCGAGAAAATCGGCGAGCTGCTCGCCGAAGCGCGCGCGCTTTTGCCCTATCGCGAAACGGGCAAGCACTACCTGATGATGGGCTACGAGCTGATCCGGCTCGCGCTGCTGGAACTCGCCCGCCGCTGGGAGACGGGCAACGACATTTTCTTCCTGCACCTGCGTGAGCTGGAGCAGTTCGAGGCGCGCACGCACGAGCTGCGCACCGAGATCGCGCTCCGCAAGATTCGCTGGAAATCCGCGCAGCGGCTGGAGCTGCCGGACGTGATTGATTCCGAGCACCTGGACCAATTTGGGATGCCGCAGGTTTTTGAAAATGCGACCGAGTGGCTGGGCGACGCCGTCTCCGCCGGAGTTGCCACCGGCACCGCGCAGATCGTTTTTAACCCGCGCGAAGTCGCCGATCTCGGGAGCGACTACGTGCTCGTCTGCCCGTCCACCGATCCCGGCTGGACGCCGCTCTTCATCAACGCCCGCGCGCTCATCGTCGAACGCGGCGGCGTCCTCTCGCACGGCGCGATCGTCGCGCGCGACTTCGGCATCCCCGCGATTGTCTGCCCGCACGCCACCAGCCTTTTGCGCGCCGGCGACCGCATCCGCGTGGACGGCAACACCGGGAAAATCACGCGCGTGGAACCCGCCTGACATGCTCTCCCAACTCAATCACGCCATTATCGCGTTCATGGACCTGCTGCTCGGCTGGCTGCTGCGCTTTCCGTCCGACGTGCAGCTCATCGTCGTCGCGATCCTGTCGGCCACCATTCTCACCGCCGTCCGTTTTTGGACCAGCGATCAGAACCTCCTACGCCGCTGCCGCGACGACAAAACGCGGCTGAATGCACTCGTCGGTGAAGCGAAAGCACGCCGCGACAAAGACGCCATCACCCGCCACCGCGCGACGCTCGGCACCATCGCGATGAAGCAACTCCGCCAGGAAGCCCGCCCGCTGCTCGCCTCACTCCTGCCCATCGCCCTCCTCGCGACATGGGCGCTGAGCCGGCTCGAATTTCACCCATTGAAAACCGCCGAGCCCGTCGAGTTCGCCGCCTACTTCCCCATCTCCGCTGTCGGCAAGATCGCCCACATCGTCCCGACCGACGGCCTCAGCGCCGAGACCGGTTGGATTCAGGAAATCACCGCCGTCACCACCGATGGTCCCGCGCACGGAATCGCGACCTGGCGCCTCACCCCCACACCCGGCCCCGAGCAGCGCCAACTCTCCGTGCGTTTCGACGGAAACACTTTCACCCATCCCTACCGCGCTGGCAGCCGGACCTACGAAGCACCGGTGCAAACCCAAGGCGACAGCCTGCTCGCAACGGAACTCAAGTTGCGCCCCGTGAAACTCTTTGGCATCGTCCCCGCCTTACCGCCGCTGCATCTCGCCGCCTGGCTGGTCGGCTACCTCATCCTCATCATCCCCCTCACTTTCCTGCTGAAAAAGGTGCTGCGCGTGCATTGAGCGCGCGTCCGCACAGCACCGCTCGACTTTCCTTTCCGTGAAAAAATCCGCGCTCCTCAAAGCCATCATCACCCGTCTGGAAGCCGAGCTTTCGCTCAGTCGGGCGGCGGCCCGCACGGCGGCGGACGGCGCGACGGACGAACAAAACAAGGCGGAAAACAAATACGACACGCGCGGGTTGGAGCTGTCGTATCTCGCCGCCGGACAGGGGCGCAAAATCGCGGAAGCCGAGGCCACGATCGAGCAATTGCGGGCGCTCCCGCTGCGGGAGTTTGCGCCGGGCGAAGCGATCGATCTCAGCGCGCTCATCACCCTCGAAGCTGCCGAGGCGCACCCGCTCTACTTCCTCGCGCCGCGCGGCGGTGGCACCGAGGTGCGCTGCGCGGGGCGCGAAGTGCTGGTCATCACCCCGCAGTCGCCGCTCGGACGGGCCCTCCTCGGCCATCGCGCGGGCGACCGTGTTTCGTTTGGCCGCGACGGCACCTCCCTCCGCATCACGGCGGTGCAGTAAACCGGGCAGCAATCCGCCGGCCAAAGTGACAGACACACACGCTGGCAGCCTCCCTAGCGTTCCGCTTTAGTCGTCATCATCCCATGAAACCCTCCGCACTTTGCCTGACCACGATGCTCTGCCTGCTCACCCTCCCGTGTCTCGGGGAGGATCGGGGGCTACTGCTTGATCTCGATGCCGGTCGCGGCGTGACCCTGGCAGAGGACGGGCGCGTTTCTGTTTGGAAAAATCAGGCGCCGGGAGAGGTCGCGCGGGATTTCGTGCAGCGTGATGAAGGGCGCAAGAAAGCGGGCGAAGGGCGTCCCACGCTGCGCCCGGCAATCACGGAACTCAACGGCCACAGCGCCCTCGTTTTCCTCCAGCAGGAACTCGTCTGCCTGGATGAGGGCGTCTTCGACGTGCTGACCCAAGGCGGGGGGTGCACTTGGGTGGCGGTGCTGGCGGTCCATGCGCAACGGGAGGGGCTGAAAGACGTGAATTCGTTTTTCGGCAACCTGCGGAACTCCGACAATTTCGAGGGTCTCTGGGGCTGCGTGAACGACGACAACACCGTTTGGTGGGGAGCGCGCAACGCCGTGACTTTTGGGCGCTTCGACGCCAACAACCCACAACTGCTTGGCCCGAAACTGGAGCGCGGGCGGTTCTACATCGTGGCCGGGCGAATGGCCGCGGGCACTGGGCGGGTGAAACTGGAGTTGTTCGTCGATGGCATCGCACCCGTCGCCAGCGCCGAGATTCCGGTGAACCCCAAAGCCAACCCCTCGAAAATGGCGATCGGACAGGAACGCGACGCGACGAACCATCCCGGCCACGAGTCCTTCGACGGCGAGATCGCGCGCTTTTTGATCTACTCCCGGGCGCTCGACGATGCGGAACTGGAGAGTCTCCTTTCTTCTCTCCGCAAGCGCTATCTACCCCTGCCCGGGCGCGCCCCATGAAGCAGCCCAACCAATAAAAAGCGTTGACCCGCCCTGGGAAACCATTTGCTAATCGCAGCTGTGCCGATTTTCCGGCAGCTAGTGCCCAAACCAAACCAAAAACATCAGCTACCCCATGATTAAAAACCGCATTTCCAAACTCGGAATCCTCGCGACTTCCATCCTCGCGATTCCTGCAATCGGCCTCGCTGGCACACCGGCGAAGGAGGCCAAACAATCGAAGGTCATCGTCGAGAAGACCCAAGAGTCCTGCATCACCGGCGACATCGGCATGGACGCATACAGCCAGTATGTCTTCCACGGTATCACTCTGGAAAACCAAGGTGCCATCCTGCAGCCGTATGCTGACATCTACTTCAAGATCTATGAAGGCGACGGCTTCCTGAGCAACGTTTCGCTGAACCTCGGGGTGTGGAATTCCTTCCACTCCAATCACACGGTCGCTTCCTCGACCCGCAATTGGTTTGAGTTCGATTTCCTCGCGGGGCTTTCGTTCACCTTCGGGAAGTATTTCACCCTCTCGCCCGGCTACGTGGCCTACACCAGCCCTGGCGATTACTTCAGCACGGCGCACGTCGCGCAGTTGAAACTCTCGGTGGATGACTCCGATTTCCTCGGCGCCTGGGCGCTGAATCCCTACGTGATGGTCGAGGCGGAACTCGACGGCAAGGCCGGCAACGGAACCGACGAAGGCTTCTACTACGAAGTCGGCATCGCTCCCGGCTGCAAGGCCGGTCCGGTGGCGATCTCGCTGCCGATCAAGGCGGGCTTTGGCTCGAACGACTATTATGCAGAGGATGCCGGTTACGGCTTCTTCTCGGCGGGCGTGGCACTGGGTTACGACCTCGCGTTCGTGCCCGAGTGCTACGGCACTTGGACCGTGTCGGCCAGTGCGACCTATTTCAACTATGGCGACGCGAACGCCAGCGCGAACGCGGTGAAGAACGACGAAGTCAACGCCGTGGTCTTCGGCGGTGGGTTGAAAGTCGCGTTCTGATCGCGTCCCGCTAGTTTCAGAAACATCCCCAGCTCCTCCGGGCTCATGCTCGGAGGAGCTTTTGTTTTTTGCAGGACGCGAGATCTCTCCGTCTGAGTCGCCATTCGTCATTTTAGTGATGAAGCCCCGGCCCTTGCCCCGCATACTACCGCCCTCCAACCGTGGCTCTCATTCCGCCAGAAACCATCGACCAGATCATCGCCGCGAACGACATCGTGGAGGTGATCAGCGGCTACTTTCCGCTGAAACGGGCGGGCGGGCTCTACAAGGCGCTGTGCCCTTTTCACCAGGAGCGGACCCCGTCGTTTTCGGTCAACGCGCAGCGGCAGATTTTCAAGTGTTTCGGCTGCGGGGCGGGCGGGAGCGTGATCCGTTTCGTGATGAGCTACGAGAATCTGGATTTCGTGGCGGCGGCGAAAAAACTGGCGGAGCGGGGCGGGATCAAGCTGGTGGACGCAGAGATGAGTGCGGAGGACACGGCGCGCTTTTCCCTGCGGCGGCGGCTGCTGGCGCTGCACGCGGAGGCGGCGGATTTTTTCCACCGGCAGTTGCTGCGGCAGCCCTCGGCGCAAATCGCGCGGGACTATTTGAAAGGGCGCGGCATCGGCGCAGAGATCGCGAAGTCGTGGCGGCTGGGCTATGCGCCGGATGCGTGGGACGCGATGCGGGATTTCGCGCGGGGCAGCGGGTTTTCCGAGGAGGAACTGCTGGCCAGCGGGCTAGCGAAACTGCGCGACGAGGAGAATCCGCGCGGGGAGTTTTACGACCGCTTCCGGGGGCGCGTGATGTTTCCGATCTGCAACGACAACGGAGAGGTGATCGCTTTCAGCGGACGGGTGTTGGAGGCGGACGCGAAGGCGGCGAAATACGTAAACTCGCCGGAGACGATGCTTTTCACGAAGGGCGCGGTGCTGTTCGGCCTGCACAAATCGAAGCGCGCGATCATCGACAAACGCTCCGCGGTGGTCATGGAGGGACAGCTCGATTTGATCACGGCGTTCGAGGCTGGGGTGCAAAACGTGATCGCGCCGCAGGGCACGGCGTTCACGGAGAAGCAGGCGCGGATTCTCCGGCGCTTTCTGCCGGACGGCGAGGTGGTGCTCTGCTTCGACGCGGATGCGGCGGGGGAAAAGGCGGCGGAGCGTTCGCTCGTCTCGCTGCTCGCGGAAAATCTGCTCGTGCGGGTGGCGGCGATGCCGCCCGGCGAGGACCCGGATTCGATGATTCGCGGGAAAGGGGCGGACGCGTTCGTGGCGCGGATCACGGGCGCGAAGGATTTTTTCGACTTTCAACTCGAACGGCTCGCCCGCGCGCCTGATTTCGAGACGCCGCGTGGAAAAATCCAAGCGGCGCGGAAGATGGCGGAGTCGATCGGGCTGATCGCCGACCCGATGCTGCGGGAGACGGTGATGCACCGGGCGTGTCAGCGGCTGGAGATTTCCTTCACGGAGTTTGCCAAGCTTTTGAAACTGAAAACGGTGAAGGCGCCCGACGGAGAGGTGCCCGCCGAGCCGGACGAGCCGGGCCCCACGCCGCTCGATCCCACCGTCAAGTTGCTCGCGCTGGTGGCGCTGCACGATGAGGCGGCGCGGGCGTGGATTCTGGCGGAACCGTGGCAGCGCATCTTCGCCGAGGATCCGGACGCCGGGCTACTGGTGAAAATCCTCGCCGCCGACCTGCACCCCGGCCAACCAGCTTCGATCCACGCCTTTCTCACCACCCTGACCTCCGCCGAGGAGGCAGCCGTGTCCGGGTTGCTCGAAGTCCCCGCCCCCGCTCATCCGGTGACTGTGGCGCACGACTGCTGGCGCGATCTGGAGCGCCGCCAAATCCGGCGGCGGATGGAGGCGATCCAGGCAAAGCTCCGTGCTCCAGAGACTTCTCTGCCCAATATGGCGAGATTGCAGAAAGAAGTCCTTGACCTACAAAAACGCCTCCTAGATACTAACCGACCTTTATCCCCGCCCCTTTGAACGCGAGTGCGCTCTGAGCGGCGGGGATCATCGTCTTTAGCCATCTCCACCTGCTCGGGTATGCCAAAAAAAATCAAGAAAGCCGCTCCAAAAAAGTCGAAAGACACCACCAAAAAGCCGAAGCCGAGCCCGAAGAAACCCGAACAAAAAAGCGCACCCAAAAAGTCAACCAAACCCACGAAGAAAGCTCCCAACCCCAAGAAGGTTAAAAAGGCTCCGAAGCCCGCCAAGGCAAAGAAGCCCAAGCCGGTAAAAGCGGCCAAGACCCCGAAAACGAAAGCTAAGAAGGCCGCCTCCGCGCGCCCCAAAAAAGTCAAGAAAGCCGCCGCCAAGAAGAAGGCTCCGGCGAAGGCGCAAAAGCAGCCCAAGG
>CAYQBV010000015.1:22080-28765 GCA_964415705.1 uncultured Chthoniobacter sp.
AGCCCAAGGCTGCCGAGAAGGAACCGAAGCTAAAAAAGCTCAAGCATGAGAAGTCGATCCAGCCGGCGGCGACCGCGATCAGCGTCATCGACCAGCCGGACATTCAGGAGAAGCTGAAGGAACTCATCAAGCTCGCGAAGGAGCAGGGTTACATCACTTACGACGATCTCAACGAGGCGCTGCCGGACAACGTCAACGACCCGGACGAGATGGAGACGATCATGGGGCGACTGCGCAGCATGGAGATCGAGATCATCGAGGCGTCGGAGGTGGATCGCGTGAAGGACGGGAAAAAGCCCGACGACGCCGAGGAAGAGGAGGAAAAACCCGAGGCCAAACTCGATATTCTCGACGATCCTGTTCGGATGTATCTCAAGCAGATGGGCCAGGTTCCCCTGCTTACCCGCGAGCAGGAGGTGGAGATTTCCAAGCGCATCGAGGACGCCGAAATCAACGTCCAGAACTACATCAATCACTTCGGCTTCAGCGCCCGCGCCTACCTCGATCTGGCGGCGAAGCTGCAGGAGGGACGCGAGCGGTTCGACCGGGTGATCCTCGACAAAAAGATCGAGAGTCGCGAGCGCTACATGAAGCACCTGCCGAAGCTCTGCCATCAGCTCGATCAGGCCACCGCGCACTGCGCGAGCACCTACCGGAACTACGTGTCGCACGGCGGCAAGAATCACGAGACGAAGTCGTATATCGAATTCAAGAAGGCCCACGAGGCGATCCAGAAGATTTATCCGAAGTTCTTTTTCAAACAGAAGGTCACGGAGGAATTTGTGCATCTCGCCGAGGAGGCGATCCGCCTGATCACGCAGTGGACGGCCGAGTTGCAGAAGCCGAAGCAGAAGAAGCCTGCGAAAGGCCAGTCCGACCACGCGACACCGATCGACTACGCCGCCAAGCTCAAAGAGCAGCAGATGCGGATGTGGATGAGTCCGGAGGAATTCGGCGTGGAATTTCAGGAGCTGAAGTCCTGGCTGAAGAAGGCCCTCCGGGCCAAGACGGAGATGGTCGAGGCGAACCTCCGACTCGTTATTTCCATCGCGAAAAAATACACCAACCGCGGGCTGTCCTTCCTCGATTTGATCCAGGAGGGCAACATGGGCCTGATGAAAGCGGTGGAGAAATTCGAGTATCGGCGCGGCTACAAATTCTCCACCTACGCCACGTGGTGGATTCGCCAGGCGATCACCCGTTCGATCGCCGATCAGGCCCGGACCATCCGCATCCCGGTCCACATGATCGAGACGATCAACAAGCTGATGCGCGTGCAGAAGCAGCTCGTGCAGGACTACGGCCGCGAGCCCACCCCGGAGGAGGTCGCCGACGAAATCCAGCTCCCCGTCGAGCGCGTGCGCGCCGTTTTAAAAATGGCGCAGCAGCCCATCTCGCTGCAATCGCCGGTCGGCGAAAGCGACGACACCAGCTTCGGCGATTTCATCGAGGACAAAGGCGCGGAAAACCCCAGCGACATGACCGCGATCGTGCTGCTCAAGGAGAAGATCAAGGACGTGCTCGAAACGCTCACCGAGCGCGAGCGGCAAGTGCTGGAGCAGCGCTTCGGCTTGGTGGACGGCTACCCGCGCACGCTGGAGGAGGTCGGGCGGCAGTTCAAAGTCACGCGCGAGCGCATCCGGCAGATCGAGGCGAAAGCCCTGCGGAAAATGCGCCACCCCACGCGCATCCGGCAGCTCGAGGGCTTCCTCGAAGCGCACGAGACGTAGCCGGCGCCGGGTCGCCTGGTGAAAATGGCCCCGATGAAATTTGCAACTTTCGCGCGAAACCTGCGTTAATCGCCCGTATGAACACCGAAGAACACGACGACCTCTGGCGGCTGCTCGGCAAGGCCAAGACTCCGGCCGCCTCACCCTTCTTTTCCCGGAACGTCCTGCGCGCCATCCGCGAGGAAAAGCAGGAAGCGACCGGTTTCTTCGCGTGGCTGCGCCGCCACTGGCAGCTCGGAGCGCTCGGCACCTGCGCCGTGGCCGTGGCCGCCATCGTTCTCGCGCCCGGCCCTCAGCGGACCGAGGCCCCGGACCCGACCGCCGTGCTCGCGGAGCAGCTTTCGCAAAGCATCGACTATCAGGTCATCAGCAATCTCGACGAACTCATCGCCTCCGAGGAGAGCTTGGCATGGCTGGAAAACTGACATCTCTGGTCAGCGCGACCCTTCTGCTGGCCGGCGGATTTTCTCCCGCCGGAGCGCAAGCGCCCGTGGACCCCCAGGCCCCGCCCGCTCCGCCTCCGATGCGTCGTCCGGGTGGATTCGGCGGTGGCGAGCGCCATCGCCCGAACGCCACTCCCGAGGAAATGGAGAAGTTCAAAAACGTGCGCAAGGCACTGGATGAACTCACCCCGGAGCAGCGCCAGCGCTTTCAGGAAAACTTTCTCCGCTGGAGCAATCTTTCGCCGGAGGAAAAGAAGGCGCTCACTGATCGCTACGCTTTTCGCCGCAAAAAAATCGACGAGGACATTGACGCTGCAATCAAGGAAGCAGGGCTCGAACTCGATGCCCAGCGGCGTGAGCTTTTCGCCCGACGCTACGGCGAGGAGCGGCAGCGGATCGAGGAACACATTCGCCGAGAAATGGACGAGAAACGGCGGCCGCTGCTGAAGGAAGTCATCGCGAAGTTAAAGGCGGAGTTTGCGCCCGTCGCATCGCCGGGCAAACCCGCTGACGCTCCCGCGCCCCCGACCCCCTGACTATTCTGCGGCGGTCGGCAGCCGGTAAACTTCGAGGCCGGGATGCAGGTAGAGCACCGTGCCGCGCTCCCGTCGGAAGACCTCTTTGCCAACCTTGCGCAGCTCCTCATAAAACGCTCGGCGGCGCGCAAACTCCTCCTCCCCGCCCGCCCGGGGACGCAGCCCGGGCAGGAAAAATCTTTCGTAGTCGCTCCGCGAAATCGCTACATGCGTCACCCCTCGCGCCCGCTGCTCGGCGACCGTTCCATGATCCGCCGCGAACCGCCCGCCCATGATCCGATGGGGCAATGGCGCAAAGCGGCGTACATCCTCCGCGCGCTGCGGATCAGGTATCCGGACGCGGCTGTCTTTGGAAATCACCGCTTCGGGCGGGAGCTGTCGCACCCACGCCAGGATCGCCGCATTGTCATCGCTCCGAAACGCCGCGTCATAGCGCAGCCAGCTCCGCAGTTGCCCCACCACCAGCGCCGCCGCCACTCCGGCCAACGCCCACCGCAGCGGCAGCCAGCGCGTCAGCAACCTCGCCACATCCACCACCCCGACCGCCGCCAGCAGCGTGAACGCCGCTGTCGCCGGCAGGAAATAGCGATCATTCGACTTCGGCGAAAACGAAAGCGCCAGCGCGAAGACAAACGGAAACGCGATGACCAGCCACTCCGGCAGCGCCACCGTCCGCCTTTCGCGCCAGCGCATCGCGAGGAACACCGCGAGCAGCCCCCACATCACCGGCGTCGAGTTATCCCGGAAAATATTCCAGTACTGCGCGTGCGGCACCGCGCGTTTGCCACCCTGCCCGTGCACCACGAGCCCCATCTCCCGGTCGAAACTTTGCCGAAACGCGCCGAGGTCCAGCAGCAACGGCAGATTCACCACCACCAGCACCACGGCGAGCAACGCCGCAAACCACCCCAGCCAGCTTCCCCGCCGCCCCGGCACCAACCACAGCACCGGCAGCGCCACCGCGAGCATCGTCGCGCCCACATACTTCCCCGAGATCGCCACCGCCACCGCCGCACCGAGCAGCGCCGCACGCCACGCATCCGGCTTTCGCCAGAAAAGGAACACCGCCAAGAACGTCCACGCCACTCCGGCCAACAGCACCGAATCCTCCTTCATGTAATGCGCCAGCTCGAAAAGCTGATGATGCAGCAGCAGCGCGCCACCCGCGGCCAGACTCGCCGTCCACCCGCGCCACAAGAACGCCAGCAGGGCCAGCGCCACCACCGCCGCCGCCACGCATCCCGCCGAGACCCAGCGCCCGGCCTCGACCACACCTTGCTCGGGCAGCGTCACCCCACGCGCGGCCAATGCGGTCTTCGTCGCGGTGAGCAGCAGCATCGGATGATGAAAATTCCATTCGCCCGTCATCACCTGCCGCACCTTCTCCGCCTCATCCGGGTGGTAGAAGTACGGGAAATCGTTGTGCCGCGTGTTCAGCGTCAGCGTCGCCGCGAAAAGCGCGACCGCCCACAGCACCAGCCAGCGCCCTTCACCGCCTGGCGGTGTGCTCATGGTAGCGAAAACTGGCCGCCTTCACTCAACCCAGCCCCCACTATTTCCGGTTCGTCTTGATGACGATCTCCACGCGCCGGTTCGGCTGCTGCCGCGCCACCTCGGCATCGAAAGCTCCCGCCTCATTCGCATCCACCGCCCGCGGCGAAACGATCATCTTCGAACTGCCCATCCCGATCGTCTCGATGCGCTCCGCCGGGATGCTCATGTTTTCCACCAGCCACTTTTTCACGCTCTTCGCCCGCTCTTCGCTCAGTTCCTGATTGGCCTCCGGCGTCCCCGTTGAATCCGTGTGCCCTTCGATCACGAAAGTTGCATTCGGGTTCAGCTTGATCAGCTCGCCCAGCTTCTGCAATTGCGTCACCGCCGCCTCCCGCAGCTCCGCACTCCCGTGCTCATAGAGAGCGCCGCCCGGAATTCCACCCCGCGCGCCCGCCTTCAGCCCACCCGCATCCCCCAGCAGATCAGTCATCGACTTCAACCCCGGAATCCCCTCCGCACCCAGCCCACCACCGCCCTCACCCGGCTTCCCGCCCGCCACCTTGAGGAGCGGCTGCCGAGGCGAACGCACCGACTCCTTGATCAGCGAGCCGCCGATCGCATTCAGCTCGCGATCCAACTGCCCGCGGCTGGCCTGCTCCGCCTTCGCCAGCGCGTCCCAACCTTTCACCGCCGACGGCTTCTCGACACCCAGCGCCTTGGTCAAATCGGTCAACTGCGGAGCCACATGGATTTCCTGAAGCTCTGGCTTCTCCGACGGCAGGTCGATCTTCGCCACATTGGGCTTTTTGGGCAGATCCAGCCGCGCCTCCTTTTCGTCCATCATCGGAATCACCGGCCGCTTCATATTGATCGGCATCGGCGCCAGGACCGGCGCATCCGTCGCGCCGAAATTTTCGAGCTTCTTCAAATTGAAAGTCACAAACAGCGCCGCGTGCAAAAACAGCGAAACAATCAGCGCGCGCACCACCCACTTCCGCATCAGCGGGGCTTCGGCGGCATTGGATTGGTAGGTTTCGTATCGGGCCATCGTGGTGCGCGGCAGCATACATGGAGGACTCTCCAGCGCGATGGATTATTAGCGCGGATTTCCGGGCTGAATTACCAGCCTCGCACCCTTTGGCCAAGCCCCACGCTCGTCCCTCCGATCAGCGCGAGCGCCGACGACGGTTCAGCGCGCCGAGCGCCCCGACGAGCAGGAGGCCGAGTGTCCCCGGTTCCGGCACCGCGGCCGCACCGGCGAAGCCCGCACCCTTGCCCCCCGCCCCGCTGAAGGAGGCGACCCCGCTGGTGAAGGTCACGGTCGAACCGGCTCCGATCGTCAGCGAGCCGAAGGTCTGACTGACGCTGCCAAATTTGACGGCGCTCGCACCGGTCAGGGTCACTGCGGCACTGCCCCCACCCAAGGCGGAATTGATGTTGGTTGTGCCCAAGGTGGACGCAAGACTCCCCACGCCCGAAAGCGTGGCCGAAGTACCAAAGGTCAGCGTGCCATCACCCTGTTTTGTCAGAGTCGTCGCCGAAAGCGGACTCCCTACCGTTAGCACGTCCCCAGCCGGGACACTGACGTTGCCGCTGCTCACCGTAATCGGCACGGTGCCGTTGATCTGCGATGTGCCGTTGGCGACGATACTCGAAAAAGTCACTCCGGGGGCGTTGGTAAATGTGACCCCACTGCTTATTTCCATAGTCAATGTGCCGAGGGAAACCGAGGGAGCTCCGCCGAAGTTCAACGTATTGGTCGTGGTCGCGGCCACGTTGACTTCGGTCGTAGGCTGATTGATGGCAAACACGGTTGTGTTCGGCGCGAAGGCGGCCGCCGCCGCGCCCCAGCGGAAGGAGCCGCCCACCTGCGAATTCAAAGTCACGCTGGACGAAGTGATTCCCGTCATCAGCATGCCCCCGGCGCTCATGGCACCACCGTTGTTATTCTGCAGCCAGAAGGCGTTGCCGCCACCACCGGGTCCGGTGTTCAGGAGCGAGCCGTAAGATCCGCTAGTGACGGTCTGGTTGATCGTGGCGAGATTGGTTCGCGTCGCCGCCACGGAATTCAGCCAGGAGTTCGTGGGAATGTTGCTCACGGTCACGGAAACACTGTTCGTCTGTGAATTGCCGCTCCCAACTTTTGGCGCCGCAGCCGTGTCCACACCGCCCAACGAGAAGGCGTTGACCGCAAAATCGGTGTTGGCATTGGGAGAGGTGAACGTCGTGGACAGCGGCAGACTGCTCCCGGTGGTGGGATTATACATATAGTACACCCATGCATCGACGTAGAATTGCGTAGGTGACTCGCCAAAAGTGGCCAGCGTCAACGGAACCCCACCATAGGTGACGACGGGAGCGGGTCCGCCGATGTACGAACCGCCGCCGGCCGCCTGTCTGGCGGCAATATTCACGATAAGGACGTTGGCCCCTGCCGAAACCGTAAAGTTGTTGCTGACGGGGTTGGTGGCACCCCCACCCC
>CAYQBV010000016.1:0-28539 GCA_964415705.1 uncultured Chthoniobacter sp.
GGGTGGCCGGGAGCAAGGTGAAGCAGGCGGTGGGCGATGTAGTGGAGCTGTGCAATCTGCGCGACGTGGAGCGGAAGATCATCGGCGCGCTTTCCAAAGGCTACCGCCAGCGCGTGGGGCTGGCGGATGCGCTGGTGCATGACCCGGAGTTGCTGATCCTCGACGAGCCGACCATCGGGCTCGACCCGAATCAAATCCGCCAGGTGCGGGAACTCATCAAGAACCTCGGCGGCCGGCGGACCGTGCTCATTTCCACCCACATCCTGCCCGAGGTGGAGATCATGTGCTCGCGGGTCATCGTCATTCACAAAGGGAAAATCCGCGCCAGCGACACCGCCGAAAACCTGCTCAAGAATCATCGCGCCGCCGGCAGCATGCGCATCGAAGCCAAAGGCGCGGCGAATGGCTGCGAGCTGCTGAGCAAACTGCCCGGCGTGAAAGATGTGACGGAGGAAAAGGACGGCGACACCAGCATCTTCCAGCTCAAACTGGACGCCAATGCCGACCCCTGCGACGACGCCATGCGCCTGGCCGCCGAGAAACGCTGGCAGGTCCGCGAACTGACACGGCGGAGACCCACGCTGGAGGATGTCTTCGTGGAGCTGACCCACTCGGACAGCTAAGACGCCCGTTCCTGCGCTTGATCCTCGGAAGCATGGACGAGCCGGAGCAGAAAATCCGCGATCGAACCACTGCCCAACCTCGACATTTTCCCACTTCCTTACCCACCCCATGAAAACCTTTCTCACCCTCCTCTCCCGCGAGGTGAAGTCATTCTTTTACTCACCGATCGCCTACGTGGTGCTGTTCTACTTCCTGTTTCTCTCGGGTTACAACTTCTACCAGCAGATTAACCTGATGAACGGGTACCCGACCGAGATCACGATCGTGCAGGCCTTTTTCTCCACGGCACTCTTCTGGTTCCCATTTATCCTGAGTTTCCCGCTGATTACCATGCGGAGTTACTCGGAGGAATTCCGCATGGGCACCTTTGAGACTCTCACGACCGCCCCGGTAACTGACCTCCAAGTCGTGCTGGCAAAGTTTTTCGGCGTCCTGGTCTTCTACTGCATCCTGTGGGCTCCCACGCTCTGGTCCTTCGCCATCTTTCAGTACATCACCGGCAAGACCGCCGTCGCCGCCGCCGGAGCCTACTGGGGCACTTATCTGCTCCTGCTCCTGATCGGCTGCTTTTACAGCTCGATCGGGTGCCTTTCCTCGGTCTTCACCAAGGACCAGATCAACGCCGCGACCATCTCTTTCACCACCATCACCCTGCTGCTCTTTCTCGGCTTTCTCCCGGATGTGCTGAACATCACCGCACCGGCCATCCGTGAGCTGTTTTCGTATATCTCCGCGATCCAGCACATGCAGGATTTCTCGAAAGGGATCATCGATTCCCGACCCATCATTTGGTATCTGACCATGACTGCGCTGGTCCTATTTTTTACCCTTCAGGTCTTCCAGTTCCGGAAGTGGAAATCCTGACTTTTACCCATTCGCACGCACCCTTACCCGTATGGCTACCGAATCCCCTGCCCCGTCCGCGAAACCCGTCACGATTCACCGCTTTCAGATCGGCCTGAACGTGCTGATCCAACTCGCGGTGGTCGCCGGCATTGTCGTGATGTTGAATTACCTGAGTTTCCGTCATTTCAAACGCTGGGACTACTCGCGCGACCAGAAGTTTGCCCTCAGCTCGCAGACCACCAACTTGTTGCGCAACCTTAAGAAACCAGTCCGCGCGGTGATCTTCTTTTCCGGTGCTGGCGAGATTGTCCCGGATATTCAGGGATTGATGCGCGAGTATGAGTTCGCCTCAAAGAAGAAGTTCACCGTCGAATACGTGGACCCTTTCCGCAGCCTGACCCGCGCTCAGGAACTGCAAACCAAGTATAAGTTCGGAGCCAACGAGAGCATCCTGATTCTCGACTACGACGGGCGCAGTAAATTTGTGAACGCAGCGGAAATGGCGGACGTGGAAATGCCCGACCAGCTGGAGATGCTCGCGGGGCAGACCCAGCCGCGGATCAAAGCCTTCAAAGGCGAGCAAACCATCACCAGTGCGCTGATCGAACTCACCGAGGGCAAGCCGAACAAGGTCTATCTGATCGGCGGCCATGGGGAACCGGACATTGCCAGCCCGGACCTGAAGTTTTTCGGAGACGCCCTCAAGCGCCAGAACGTCCAGTCCGCCACGCTCAATCTGCTCAATGTCACCGCCATCCCGGAGGATGCGCGCAGCCTGATCATCTGCGGCCCGAAGTATGATTTCTCGGAAATGGAGATCAAGCTGATGGATGCTTTCTGGAGCAAGAAGGGCCGCATTTTCGTGCTGCTCAACCCCTATGCCCGCACCCCACGCCTCACCGAGTGGCTGGGCGAGCAGGGCATCATCCCGCAGGAGGACCGCGTCATCGGTCTCGGCAACTTTTTCGGCACGGATGAGGGCGGGAATCCCAAGATCACGAAGGGCACCATCAAGGACGCTGGCTTTAACGTGCTCAACAGCCGAACCAAAATGACCAAGGACCTCGAAGGCACGAGCAAGCGTCTGCTGGGTGCAACGCAGTCGCTGCAGATCGACCGGGTGAAGGAAAAGACGGCGAAGCTGCGGATCATTCCGCTGCTCGATTCGGTGGAGGGATTCTGGGGCGAAACCGACCTCACGGAAGACGATTCGCAGGTTTTCTTCGATCCGAAAAAGGATCACATCGGTCCGCTCCATCTGGCGCTCGCGGTGGAGCGCGGCGGCGTCTCCGACGACCGCGTGAAGCTCGAGGCTTCACGGCTCATCGTCGTGGGCAATGCCGAGATGATCGGGGCCAAGGCCCAGCGTCTTTCCGAGGGTGTGACCGGAGATCTGGCGATCAACGCGCTCAACTGGCTGCTCGACCGCGAGGAACTCATCGGCATCCCGGCCAAGGAAAAGAAGAACGTCACGCTTGCGCTGGACGATGTGCAACTCCGCAACATCGGAGTCGGAGTCATGGGCCTCGTGCCGGGCATCGTTGCCGTGTTTGGCCTGCTGAACTGGTGGCAGCGCCGTAGCTAGCTCCTTTGGTTGGAATTCCTATGAAACTCAAGAATACCCTCACCCTTCTGGTCATTGCCGCCGGCCTGTTCGGCTTCATCTGGTTTTGGGAGAAAGACTGGGCGGGCACGCAGCGCGCGGCGGAGAACGCCGGGCGGGTCGTGCAGTTTAATCGCGACGAGATCGATGGCATTACCATCAAGAACACCGGAACGACCATCGAACTCAACAAGTCGAAAAAGGGCCTTTGGACGATGAAAAAGCCGCTCGAAGATCGCGCGGACTCCTCGGCGATCGTCCAGCTTTTCACCGCCGCCGAAGCGTTGAAGAGCGAGGCGCTGGCCAGCGACGCCAAAGGCGCCACCAAAGATCAACTCAAGGAATTCGGCCTCTCCAACCCGGAGACGCGGGTCACATTTTCCGGCGGAAAGAAGCCGGTCGAGCTGCTCTTTGGCAAAGACGCCGCGGTCGAGGGGCGGCTCTACGTCCGGTTGGAAAACTCGAACGTCGTCCACGTCATCGGCACGGATCTGAAGAGCCACGTGACAAAGAAAGTGGACGCATTCCGCGACCACAACCTGACCGCGCTCGCGGCCACGGAAGTGACCAAGGTTTTGCTCAAGACGCCGGCCGGAGAAATCGAACTCGGCAAAAAGGAAGAGCACTGGGCGCTGGCCAAACCGCTCAAAGCCCGGGGTGATGACGCCCAGATTGGCGACCTCATTTCCAAGATCACCAACGCCCAGGTCAGCGCCTTCGCCGGCGATGCCTCAAATCTCACCGCTTTCGGCCTGCAGGAGCCGCGCGGAACGATCACGCTCTTGACGAAAGGCGGCGAGCCAGCGGTGCTGCAATTCGGCGGGGCTGTGGAAAAGGACAAGGACCGGATCTACGTGAAACTCTCGACGCGTGACGCCGTGTGCGTGGTGCCGAAAGCCCTGGAGGCGCTACTCGAGACGAAACCCAATGATTTGCGCGACAAGCAACTCCTGCGAGTCGAGGCGGACATCGTGGATCGCATGAGCATTGAGGGTGCGGGCAAGGAGAAGATCGTCGTTGCGCGGCGTGGGGAATCGTGGGTGCGGAAGGTCGGCGAAAAGGACGAGGCGATCAATGCCGGTGCCGCCACGCGACTGCTCAATGAACTGCGCAACCAGCAGGTCGTGAGCTTTGTGGCGGACCTCGCCACGGACCTGCCGAAATATGGCCTCGATCAGCCGTCGGTGAAAGTAACGCTCAGTTCCTACGCCTCGGAAAACACCGCCGAGACCAAGTCCGGCGAACGTCCCATCGTGAGCGTGCATTTGGGCAAGACCGACGCGGACAAAGTGTACGCGAAACTCGACGACGAGCCTTTCGTGGTCAGCGTGCCGGTGACGCTGCTCGATTTCGCGCTGACCGATCCGCTCCAGTGGCAAGACCTCGGCATTTACCGGAACAAGGCGGACGAAATCACGTCCGTGGAAATCGCCCGCGAGGGGCAGCCGACGCTGACGCTGGAGCGCGGCAAGGAGAAGCAGTGGGCGCTCGCCAAGGGCGACGGCAAGATCAACCAGACGAATGTGCAGTCGCTGGTGAACACCCTCGCCACCTTGCGCGCCATCCGCTGGATCGGAGCCACGAAACCCGAGCACGGCGTGGGCAAGCCCACGTTGAGCGTGACCTTCAAGACGAGCAGCGGCGGCACGGGCAAACTCAGCGCCGGCGCCGCAACACCCGAGGGTGCGCATCACGCGACCGCCGAAGGACTGACTGGCACCTTCGCGTTCAGCCGCCCGGATTTCACCGCCTTCGAGCTGCCGCTCATCGAGAAGCCCGCGGCGGCGGCAACCCCGCCGCTGGGCACCGCGCCCACTCCGGTCGCCCCCCCGGCGAACTAAATCCGCCGCGCGGTGTAGAGCGAGACGATCCCGCCGCTGAGGGGTTCGCTGTGCGCTTCGGCGAAACCGGCACCCTCGATCAATGCGCACATGGCCGAGCCGGACGGGAATTTTTCGATGGAATCGCCGAGGTAGTCATAGGCCGCTTTTTCGCCCGTCAGGAATCCGGCCAACCGCGGCAGCACGTGGTGGAGATACGGGCGATAGACCCAGCGCAGCGGCGCGGGCGGTACGGAGAAATCCAGCACCAGCAGATGCCCGCCAGGCTTCAGCACCCGCGCCATCTCCGCCAGCGCTTCCGGCCAGGACTCCATATTGCGCAGGCCAAACGCGACGGTCACTACGTCGAAGGTGGCGTCGACAAAAGCGAGCCGCATCCCATCGGTCACGACGAGATTGCGAAGACCTTTGCGCCGCGCCACGAGCAGCATCGGGAGGCAGAAGTCCGCGCCCACCAGGATCGCTTCCGGACACGCCGCGTGGAGCGCCAGCGCGAGGTCCCCGCTGCCCGTGGCCAGGTCGAGGAGATGCTCGGGATGCCAGCCGCGAACAATGCCCGCCGCGCGGCGGCGCCAGAGGTAGTCCATCCCAAGACTGAGAAAGTGGTTCGCAAAATCGTAGCGCCGGGCGATGCCCGAGAACATCGCGCGCACCAATGGTCCCTTGGATTCTTGTGTGGGCATCAGAAAGTCGCTCTCAACAGTAATAACGTCATACCCCGAGGCATACCACATGCTAAACCTCCGATGTCGAATCCAACCTGCTTTTCCGGTATCTGAACCCGGAACGGGGGATTCAACGCCGCATGCCCACAGAACACCTTAGCACCGCGAAAATCTTGATCGTGGACGATGAGTCGCCCAACGTCAGACTCCTCGAACGCATGCTGGAAATTTCCGGCTTCACCAACGTCCGAGGGATCTCGGACTCCCGCCAGGCTCTCCCCACCTTTCTTGAGTTCGCCCCCGACATCGTCCTCCTCGACCTCAATATGCCGCACCTCGACGGATTCGGGGTCATGCAGCAGCTCAAGATCGCTGTTTCCCCCGACGAATACCTCCCCATCCTCGTCCTCACCGCCGACGTCACCCTGGAGACCCGCCGCCGCGCGCTCGCGGGCGGAGCCAAAGACTTTGTCAGCAAGCCGATCGACCACACGGAAGTGGTCCTCAGGATTAAGAATCTCGTCGAAACCCGGTTCCTGCATCTCGGCATGCAGCGGCAAAATGTCGATCTCGAAGACCAAGTGCGCGAGCGCACTGCGAAACTGGAAACCGCCTTGGCGGAACTGCGTGCGACGCAGGACCACATCGTGAAACAGGAGCGTTTGCGCGCACTCGGTCTGATGGCCGGTGGAATCGCCCACGATTTTAACAACGCCCTGACCATGATGCTCGGCTACGGCGAACTGCTCCTGCCATGGCTCCATCAGCACGGCTCCGCCCGCGAGCAGGCCTACCTCGATCACATCATCTCCGCCGCGCAGGACGCCACCCACGTCGTCAGCCGGCTGCGCGAGTTTTATCGTCCGGCGGAAAACCACGAGATCCGCATTCCGGTCAATCTCAATGAAGTCGTCACGCAGGCCGTGTCTCTCACGGCCCCGAAATGGAAGGGCAAATGCCTCGCGGACGGCATCCAGATCGACATCCAGACCAACCTTCAGGACATCCCCAATATCGCGGCCAACGCTGCGGAGCTGCGCGAAGTTTTCACCAACCTCATCTTCAACGCCGTCGATGCCATGCCCACCGGCGGCACCATCACCATCAGCACCGCGACCATGGGCGACGGCGTGGCGCTGACCGTGACCGATACGGGAACCGGCATGACCGAAAGCGAACGCAAACGCTGCCTCGAACCCTTCTTTACCACCAAAGGCGAACGCGGCACGGGCCTGGGACTCGCGGTCGTGTATGGCATCATCCAGCGGCACACCGGCACCATCGAAATCGCCAGCGAGCGCGGCCTCGGCACGACCTTCGCCATCCACTTTCCCTCCACCACCGCTGTCACCCAGATCGCCGGCCCCTCCCACGACTGGAGCCGCAATTCTCTCCGCATCCTCATCGTCGATGATCAGGAAATCATCTGCGAACTCATCTCCGAGCACCTGACCGCCGACGGCCACACCACGGCCTCGGCCAAGAACGGCCAAGAGGCCCTCGAACTTTTCGGCACGGCGACATTCGATCTTGTGCTGACCGATCAATCCATGCCGGGCATGAACGGCATTCAGCTTTGCAACGCGATCAAAGCCAACCGCCCCGGAACGCCGGTGGTGCTCCTGACTGGCTTCGGCGACGAAATTCTCAACGAGGCGACCAGCGAGCACCCGCTCGATGTCGATCTGGTCCTCTGCAAACCGGTGAGCCAGGCCGACCTCCGCCGCGCCATCTACCAAGCGACGGAACAAGTCCATCCGCTGGCCAGCGTCGCGTAGTTTTCCCGGCGCAGGAAATTTCGTGGCGCCCCGGCGATCTCGACCGGGAATTTGGCAGAGCCGAAGAGGCCCGGCGCGCGCAGGAAAATCCGGCCACGAGGCATCCCTTCCGGCACCCCATTGCTCCACCGCCCACGCCGACTGCTCTCGCTGGGCAGCCGCTGCGACAGTCTGACCAGGCACCGCTCCGAATCTGCGACGAGAGCGCGCCAAATGGCGACGCCAAACGCGACGAAAAACTTCCGCCGCGCTGGTTCCCCGCGTCACGGGAAATTTTTCGTGCTAAAGCACGTCCCGCCTTGCACCGACAATGCATCCAAGACAAATTAAAGGTGTTCCTGAGTCGAGCTGCAGCCGACGCGACGTGCGCGGCAGGCGGCAAGGCACGGAGAACGCTTGAGCCACCATGATGAATAACTTCACACCCCGCGCGCAACAGGTCCTCGCACTCGCCCGCAAGGAAGCTGATCGCTTTAACCACAACTATGTGGGTACCGAACATCTCCTCCTCGGGCTGATCAAGCTCGGGCAGGGCGTCGCGGTCAACGTGCTCCAAAAGATGGGGCTCGATCTCGAAACCGTCCGCATGGAAGTCGAGAAACAGGTCGGCAGCGGCCCCGAGACGAAAATGGTGGGCAACATCCCCTACACGCCGCGCGTAAAAAAGGTGCTCGCGCTCGCGGGCAAGGAAGCGAAGTCGCTGAACCACTCGTATGTCGGCACCGAGCACATCCTGCTCGGCCTGCTGCGCGAGGGCGAAGGCGTAGCGGCGCGCGTGCTGAAGAATCTCGAAGTCGATATCGAGCGCACGCGGAACGAAATTTTGAAGGAACTCGATCCCAACTTTACCCCCCCGGAAGGCGAGCAGGAGCCGCAGCAGGAAACGGCCGGTCGCGGGGGCAAGGACGTGAAGACGCCCGCGCTGCGCGCCTTTGGGCGCGATCTCACGGAGTTGGCGAAAAAGGGCGAGATCGATCCCGTGATCGGACGCGCGAGCGAAATCGAGCGCGTCATCCAGGTGCTCTGCCGCCGGACGAAAAACAACCCGGTGCTCATCGGCGAGGCCGGCGTGGGCAAGACGGCGATCGTCGAGGGACTCGCCCAGGAAATCGCCAGCGGCAACGTGCCGGAACTGCTCCGCGACCGGAAAGTCATCACGCTCGACCTCGCATTGATGGTGGCCGGCACGAAATACCGCGGCCAGTTTGAAGAGCGTATCAAGGCCGTCATGGATGAAATCCGCCGCGCGAAAAACATCATCCTCTTCATCGACGAACTGCACACCATCGTCGGTGCCGGCAAAGCCGAGGGCGCGATGGACGCGAGCAACATCCTCAAGCCTGCGCTCAGCCGCGGCGAGATGCAGTGCGTTGGCGCGACCACGCTCAACGAGTTCCGCAAATACATCGAGAAAGACGCCGCCCTGGAGCGCCGTTTCCAGCAGGTGAAAGTGGAAGCGCCGAGCGTCGATGAGGCGATTCTGATTTTGAAGGGTCTGCGCGGAAAATACGAGGCGCACCACAAGGCCCGCTACACCGATGTCGCGCTCGAACAGGCCGTGAAACTCAGCGACCGCTACCTGACCGGGCGCTTCCTGCCCGACAAGGCAATCGACATCATGGACGAGGCAGGCGCCCGCGCCCGCATCGGCTCGATGACCCGCCCGCCGAACGTGAAAGACATCGAAAAGGAGATCGAAGACATCCGCGGCAACAAGGAAGGCGCCATCAAAGCACAAGACTTTGAGAAGGCCGCGCGCCTGCGCGACGACGAAAAGAACGCCAAGGAGAAGCTGGAGCGCATCCTCACCGAATGGCGCGAGCAGCGGGAAGAAAAGGAAGTCGTCGTCACTGAGGACGACATCATGCACGTCGTCTCGAAATGGACCGGCGTCCCGCTCAACCGCATGGAGCAAGCCGAGACACAGAAGCTGCTCGCCATGGAAGGCCAACTGCGCGGCAAGGTCATCGGCCAGGACGAAGCCGTCATCGCGATCAGCAAGGCGCTGCGCCGCTCCCGCGCCGATCTGAAAGACCCGCGCCGCCCCATCGGCTCGTTCATCTTCCTCGGCCCGACCGGCGTCGGAAAGACCTTCCTCGCGCAGACGCTGGCCGAGTTCATGTTCGGCGACCGCGACGCGCTCATCCAGATCGACATGTCGGAATACATGGAAAAATTCACCGCGAGCCGGCTCATCGGTTCGCCTCCCGGCTACGTCGGCTACGAGGAAGGCGGCCAGCTCAGCGAAGCCGTCCGGCGCCGTCCGTACAGCGTTGTCCTTTTCGATGAAATCGAGAAAGCGCACCCCGACGTGATGCACCTGCTGCTCCAGATTCTGGAGGAAGGGAAGATCACCGACTCGCTCTCCCGCAAGATCGACTTCCGCAATACCATCATCATCATGACCTCGAACATCGGCGCGGAGCTGATCAAGAAATCGAGCGTCATGGGCTTCGGCTCCTCGGGCAAGGACGAGCAGGCTTACGACGTGATGAAGGACAAAATCCTCGGCGAGGCCAAGCGCGTGCTGAAGCCCGAGTTCGTCAACCGCCTCGACGACCTCATCGTCTTCCACACCCTCGGCAAGCCGGAGTTGCTGACCATCGTGGATCTCGAAATCAAGAAGGTCGCCGCACGGATCAAGAACAAGGAAATCACCATCATCCTCGACGAGAAAGCCAAGAACCTGCTCATCGAGAAAGGCTACGACCCGCAATACGGAGCGCGACCGATGCGCCGCGCCGTGGAGCGCTATCTCGAAGACCCGATGGCCGAGGAAATCCTCCGCGGCAATCTCAAGGCCGGCGACACGACCAACGTCAGCGCGGAAAATGGCAAGCTGACCTTTGCACCGGCCACGCCGAGCAAGGCCGAGCCCGCCCAGGCCAGCTAACTTCAGCCCGGCACGACTGCTTCAAAGGGGCGGGCGAACTTTCCCGAGTTCGTCCGCCTTTTTTCTTGCGCGTCACTGGCCCACGCGGGTACGGCCGGACATCGCGCGGGTGAGGGTGAGTTCGTCGGCGTGCTCGAGGCCGCTGCCGGCGGGCATGCCCTGGGCGAGGCGGGTGACGGTGACGGGAAACTCGCGGAGCAGGCCAGCAAGGTAGCTGGCGGTGGCTTCGCCTTCCACGTCGGCACCGAGGGCGAGGATAATCTCGGCTGGCGCTTCCGCTTTGACCCGCGCGAGGAGGGCCTCGATGCGGAGGTCGTCGGGGCCGATGTGGTGAGGGGCGAAATGCGGCCGCCGAGGGCGTGGTAGCGTTCGCGGAATACGCCGGTGCGTTCGGGCGGGAGGGTTTCCGGGGGCTGCTCGACCACGCAGATCAGGGTGGAATCGCGGGCGGGATCGGTGCAGAGGTCACAGAGCGGCTCGGTGGTGAAGAAACCGCAGCGCGGACACGCGTGAACGGTTTGGGTCACTTCGCCAATGGTGCGGGCGATCTCGCCGGGCCGGGCGTCACGCGACTGGATCATCCACAGCGCGATCCGCTCGGCGCTGCGCGGTCCCACGCCGGGCATGCGCTTGAGTTCCGCCACAAGCGCGCGGATGGCGGCGGGATACTCAGCGCGCTTCATGGGGAAAAATCCGGACCTCTCCCGCTGCGCTCACAGGTTCCCCGCGCGCCAACCCAGCGCGGGCAGGCCACCGCGAACTTGCTCGATCCGGCGCAGGTAGAAGTCGATCGGGCCGTCCCCGCCATCGTGCCCGCGGGCGCCGCAGAAGAGCGTGACGGCTTCGTCCCAGTGCGCCTCGCGGAAATAGACGACGGCTTTCCAAAACAAATCCCGGCGTTCGAGATCCTCCGGCGAGAGGACGTTCTTCACGGCGAGCAGTTCGTAGATTTCCTCCGGCGCGCCTTCGGTGAAGCGGTGGATGAGTTCCATCGGGCGGACGTCCACGGCGGTTTCGGCGAGGTCGAAGGTGGCGCTGCCGATGAGGAGGCGGGAGCCGTAGATGAGGTTGGCTCGGCAGAGGCGGCGGGCAAATTCCACCGGCTCGCCGGCCACGCTAAGGGTGCCGAGGCGGCGCGAACCGTAGGCCGCCACGACCATCTCGCCGGAGTTGATGCCGATGCGGAAATCGAACGTCTGCTTCCAGATGGTCAGGCACTCGCGGTTCACGTCGTCGAGCCGCTCAGCGAGCGCCAGTGCGGCTTCGCAGGCGGTGGCGGCGTGCCGTTCGTCGGGCAGCGGTGCGCCGAAGACGAGGCGCACGCTTTCCCCGTCGCACTCGTCGAGGAAACCGCCGCGCTCGACGAGAAAGTCGGAGGCGTTGCTGCGAAAGGAGTTCGTGAGCGCGACATAGTCCGGCGCGGACAGCGCGGTTTCGAGCGTGTCGTGGTTGAAGATTTCGCAGACGACGACGGTGACTTTGCGACGTTCGCCTTCGAGGTTGAGCGGCTGGGCGGAGTCGAGGAGCGCGAGGAAGGTTTTTTTGGAAACGCGGTCGCCGACCACCTGGGTGAGGACGCGTTTGCGGCTGCCGGCTTCCCCGCGCGAGTAGAGAAACGCGCCCAGAAATCCGAGCGCCACGGCGGTCACGCTGGCAAACGGCGAGAAGAAAATGCCGTAAAGATTCAGCACCCACACAGCGGTGAGCGTCTGGAGAAGTGCCCCGGCGGCGACGATGCACTTCAGGCTCAGGCGCGGGATGTCGATGGCGGCCCAGACCACCCCAAAAGCGAGCAGAATGAAGAGCGGATACTGCACGGCGCGCGCCGGAATGGGCGTGAACCGTTTTTCCAGAAAGCTCGCGAGCCCGATGTCGAGCTGGTAAAAAACTCCGGTCTCGTACAAGGCGATGACCAGCAGGCAGACGGCCAGGCCGAGGAAGATGGTGACTTTGATGTAACGCACGGGGAAGACGCCGCATCTAAGCATGGCCGGGCAAATGGGCGCAACCATTTGCCAGCGGGGATGCGCGGGCCCGGACTCGGGGATTGCGGGCGACGCCCGGCTCGGGCGGAATGGCGGGCGCATGCTGCACGTCGTCCTCATCGAACCTGAAATCCCGCCGAACACGGGCAACATCGGGCGGCTCTGCCTGGCCGCCGGCGCGCATTTGCACCTCGTGAAACCGCTCGGGTTTTCCCTCGACGACAAGACTCTGAAACGCGCGGGCCTGGACTATTGGAAGGACGTGACGGTGACCGTTTGGGAGTCGTTCGCCGAGTTGCAGGCGGCGCAGCCCGCGGCGGCGCGGTTCTTTTTTCTCACGACGAAAGCCACGCGCGCCTACTGGGATGCGCGGTTTCTCGACGGCGCTTTTCTCGTCTTCGGGCGCGAGACGAAAGGGCTGCCCGAGTCTTTGCTGGAGGCGCACGCCGCCCGCTGCCTGACCATCCCGATGACGCCGGACACGCGGAGCCTGAACCTCGCGACCGCCGTGGGCATCGTGCTCTACGAGGCCGTGCGACAGGGGAAGTTGAGGGTTGATAGTTGACTGCGGATTGCAGGATTTTCCACGCTCATGACGCCATCCCCGAACCGCTCGCCCTTCGCCGCCCCACTCATCGTCGCCCGCGATCTGCGGCGTTCGTTCAAGATCGGCCCACGCACGATCGAGGTGCTGCGCGGGATCAGCACGGAGATCCAGCGCGGCGAGGCGGTGTTTCTGTGCGGCGCGTCCGGCGCGGGAAAGACGACGCTGCTCTACACGCTGGCCGGGCTCGAGCGGCCGGAGTCCGGGACCGTGGAGTTCGACGGGATGCGGCTCTACGAGGGCGGAGAGGCGATGCAGGCGCGGATTCGCAACGACCGGATCGGCTTCGTCTTCCAAGGCTACTTCCTGCTCCCGGAGCTGACCGCCGTGGAAAACGTGATGCTCACCACGCTGATCGGCGGCAAGGCCCGGCCCGATGACGCCGCGGAAGCGCTGGCCCGGGTCGGCCTCGCCGAGCGGTTGCACCATCTCCCGGCGGAACTCTCCGGCGGCGAGCAGCAGCGGGTGGCCATCGCCCGGGCGCTGATCAATGATCCGAGCGTCATTTTCGCCGACGAACCGACGGGCAATCTGGACTCGAAAACCGGCGAGGGCATCGTGGAACTGCTGCTCGGCCTGGTGCGCGATCATGGCAAAACTTTGGTGGTGGTGACGCACGACGCGGAACTCGCCAAGCGGGGCGACCGGCGACTGGAAATTCGCGACGGGCTGCTGGTCGCTTGAATTCCGCCGGAGTCGCTGGCACTGTGCGCCCCTTTTCCATGGAACGCACTATCTACATCGACGGCCAAATGCTCCCCGCCAGCCAGGCCAAGGTTTCGGTCTTCGACCACGGCCTGCTTTACGGCGACGGCATCTTCGAGGGCATCCGCTTTTATAACGGGCGCGTCTTTCGCCTCGAACAGCACATCCGCCGACTCTACGACTGCGCCCGCGCGATCCTGCTGAAAATCCCGCTCACACCCGAGGAGATGATCGCCGCGACGTGCGCCACGGTGAAGGCCAACGGGCTCCGCGACGGCTACATCCGGCTGGTTATCACGCGCGGCGCGGGGCCGATGGGGCTGAGCCCTTTTAAGTGCCCGACGCCCTCGGTGATCATCATCGCCGACGCGATTTCTCTCTACTCGGAGGAGTCCTACCGCACCGGGCTGACCATGGCCACGGTGGCCACGCGGCGGCCTTCGCACGACATCCTCAGCCCGCAGGTGAAGTCGCTCAACTACCTCAACAACATCATGGCCAAGGTCGAGGCGCTTCAGGCCGGCGCGGAGGAAGGGCTGATGCTCAACGACGTGGGCCTCGTGGCCGAGTGTACGGGCGACAACATTTTCATCGTGCGCGATGGCGCGATCTCCACGCCGCCGCTTACCGCGGGCGCGCTCGACGGCATCACCCGCGGCACGGTTTTCGACATCGCGCAGGAACTCGGCATCCCGATCCGCGAGCGCGATTTTTCGCGGCACGACGTCTTCATCGCGGACGAATGTTTCCTCACCGGCACTGCGGCGGAGGTCATCGCGGCGGTGAAGCTCGACGGTCGCGAAATCGCCGACGGCAAACCCGGCGCGATCACGCAGCGGATCATCGCGCGATTCCGCGAGTTGACGCAGACCACCGGCACGCCGATTTACCCCTAGAGGCATCCCCACGCACCGATGAACTGCGACGTCTGCAAAGCCAGCCAAGCCACCGTTTTTCTCACCCAGATCGTGGAGGGAAAAATGCAGAAGGTGAACCTCTGCGAATCCTGCTCGAAGGAGAAGGGCGTCACGGACCCGACGGGTTTTGCGCTCGCCGACCTGCTCCTCGGCCTCGGGGCCGCGCAGGAAATGGAGCGCGGCGGCACCGTGCAGAAATGCCCGTCGTGCGGATTCAGCCAGGCGGATTTCAAGAAGACGGGGCGGCTGGGTTGCGGGGCCTGCTACCAGACTTTCAGCGAGGGCCTCGCCACGCTGCTCAAGGGCATGCACAAAGGCACCGCGCATGTGGGCAAGGTGCCGGCACGGGCGATCCAGAGCATCGAGCGCGAGTCGCAGGTGCGGGATCTCCAGCGCGATCTGCGCAAAGCGGTCGCTGCCGAAGACTACGAAACCGCCGCGCAACTTCGCGACCAGCTCAAGCAGTTTACCGGCAGCTAGAAACGACACGCCATGGCTCTGCACAACATTCTCACCAGCACCGGCGACTGGCTCGGCGGCGACGGCCCGCATCACCAGATCGTGGTCAGCAGTCGCGTGCGCCTCGCGCGCAATGTCCGCAACTTCGCCTTCCCCGGCTGGGCGAAAAAGCACGAGCGCCTGCAGGTCCTCGAAACCATCAAGCCGCAGGTCGAGTTGCTTCCAGAGATGAGCGACGCCTTCTCCGTTTACTCGCAGGATCTCACCGCGCTGGAAAAGCAGGTGCTCGTCGAGCGCCATCTCATTTCCCGCGAGCACGCGGCGAAGGGCATGGGCTCCGCCGTGGTCATGAACCGGCGGCAGACCCTTTCGATCATGATCAATGAGGAGGACCACCTCCGCATGCAGGCCATCCGCTCCGGGCTTCAGCTCAAGAGCGTCTTCAAGATGATCGACAAAGTGGACGGCCTGCTCGAGGAGCGGCTCGACTTCGCCTTCAGCCCGCAGCTCGGCTACCTCACCGCCTGCCCCACGAACGTCGGCACCGGTATGCGCGCCTCCGCCATGGTGCATCTTCCCGCGCTCGTCCTCAGCGAGCAGATCAATCAGGTCATCCAGGCCGTGAACAAGATCGGCCTCGCGGTCCGCGGGCTCTACGGCGAGGGCACCGAGGCGCTCGGCAACCTTTTCCAAGTCTCGAATCAGACCACGCTCGGCGAGAAGGAGGAGGACATCATCGCGCGGCTGCACAAGGTCATCGAACAAATCATCGAGCACGAGCAGAACGCCCGGCTGATGCTCCTGCAGAAAAAGCCCAACACTCTCCACGACAACATCGGGCGCGGCTACGGCATCCTCCAGCACGCCTACTCGATGAACTCGAAGGAAGCGCTCAACCTGCTTTCCTTCATGAAACTCGGCATCGACCTCGGCTTCTTCCCCGAGCCCTGCCGCCAGCCGGTGGACGAGCTGTTCATGGAAACCCAGCCCGCGCATTTGCAAAAGGGCACCGCCCAAAAGCTCGCCGCGGACGAGCGCGATTCCCTCCGCGCCGAAATCATCCGCGGCAAACTCTCCGCTTTTCCCAAGCCCACCCTCAGTTCGCCGGGCGCCGGCGGCGCGGCCGGCCGTGGCTCCGCCAACTAGGCGGTTCTTTTTTCTTGATCCGCCATTTTCCCGCGGGAATAGTCCCGCCCACTTTCCGGGGAGTTAGCTCAGTTGGTAGAGCGCGTCGTTCGCAATGACGAGGTCAGGGGTTCGATCCCCCTACTCTCCAGTCCCCCAAACCTAGTCTGGCAAAGGAATGGACGGCGGGCGATGATTACCCAAGAGCAGACTTCAGGCCCGCCCGTTCCCCGCGGTTGGGCCGCCCACCCCGGCCCGCCCGCCAACTCCAACTCCAGTCTCAGCCCGATTTTCCTTATGATGAAACGCGTCCTCGCCTCCCTCACCCTCGCTCTCGCCTGCGCCACCGCCTTGCACGCCGCTGCTCCGGCGAAGCTCGAGCTCGGCAAGGACACGCGCATCGCCATCATCGGCAACGCGCTCGCCGACCGGATGCAGCACGACGGCACGCTGGAGGCGTTCATCCATCGGGCGCGGCCGGAGGATGACATCGCGATCCGCAACCTCGGTTTCGCTGCCGATGAGATCACCTCGAACGTGCGCTCGGACGGCACGCCGCCGCCCGCGGAATGGCTGAAGAAGATGAAGGCCGACGTGCTGCTGGCCTTTTGGGGTTTCAATGAATCGTTCAACGGCCCGGCGGGCTTGGACAAGTTCAAGGCCGACCTCGACAAGTATCTCAAGGATCTCGCAGCGCAGAAGTTCAACGGCAAGGGCGCGCCGCGCGTCGTGCTCTTCTCGCCGATCGCGCAGGAGAAACCGGCGGACCCGAACTATCCCGACGCCGCGGCGAACAACGCGAACCTCCAGCTTTACACGACCGCGATGGCGGAAGTCGCGAAGGCGAACAGCGTGCAGTTTGTCGATCTCTTCGCGCCGTCGCAGCAGCTCTACAAGAGCGCGAAGACCCCGCTCACGCACAACGGCATCCACCTCACCATCGCGGGCTACCAGGCGCTCGCGCCCGTGATTTACAAGGCGCTCTTCGCCGCCGATCCGCCGGCCGCGGACACCGTGCTCACGAAGCTGCGCGACGCGGTGCGGGTGAAAAACACGATGTGGCACAGCTACTACCGCACGGTCGATCAATACAACATCTACGGCGGACGCTCGACGATCGGCTACCAGTCCGGCGACCGGAAGGTGGACAACCGCGCCGTGCTCTTCCCGGAAATGGCGGTGCGCAATTACATGACCGAGACCCGCGAGAAGCGCGTGTGGGCGCTCGCGAAAGGCGGCGACATGGAGATCGACGACTCGAACGCGCCGACGATCCCGAAGATCAAGTCGAACAAGCCCGGCCCGAATCCCGACGGCAGCCACCGCTACGTCGGCCCCGAGGAGGCGATCCGGCTGATGAGCGTGGCGCGAGGCGTAAAAGTGGAACTGGTGGCGAGCGAGGTGCAGTTCCCCGAACTCGTGAGTCCGGTGCAGATGGCCTGGGACACGAAGGGCCGGCTCTGGGTGGCCGCCTGGAAGAATTACCCCGAGCGCACGCCTTGGAGCAAAGACGGCGACAAGCTCCTCGTCTTCGACATCGGCGCGGACGGCAAGGCGACGAAGTGCACGACCTTCCTCGACGACCTCAATTGCCCGACCGGCTTTCAGTTTTCCAAAGACGGCGTGGTCGTCATGAAGTCGCCGGAGCTGTGGTTTGCGCGCGACTCGGATGGCGACGGTAAAGGCGAGCTCGTGGAGCGCGTGCTCAACAGCCTCGACGCCGCGGATTCCCATCACGAAACAAACTCGATGGCGCTCGAACCCGGCGGCGCGATCTACCTGAGCGACGGCGTCTTTCACCGCACCCAGGTCGAGACCGCGTGGGGGCCGGTGCGGAATACGGACGGCGCCATCTATCGGTGGGAGCCGCGCACCGGGCGGTTCGAGCGCTACATCGCCTACGGCTTCGCCAATCCGCACGGCAAAGTCTTCGACTACTGGGGCACCGACATCGTCACCGACGGCACGGACAACCAGAACTTCTTTGCGCCCGCGCTGAGCACGCAGCTCGACTTTCCGCACACGAAGGCGTGGGGCACCTACAAGCAGTTTTGGAAACGCCCGTCGCGTCCGGCCGCGGGCACGGCCATCCTCTCCAGCCGCGCCTGGCCGGAGCACTACCAAGGCAGTTTCCTGAACTGCAACGTCATCGGTATGCAGGGGATTTTTCGCGCCAGGATCAGCGACGACGGCTCGGGCCTCAAAGCCGACACGGTCGAGAATCTCATCAGCTCGCGCGACCCGAATTTCCGCCCCTCGGCCGTGAGCGTGGCCCCGGATGGCTCGGTCTATTTCCTCGACTGGCACAAGCCGCTCATCGGCCATCTCCAGCATCATCTCCGCGACCCGAACCGCGAGCAGGATCACGGACGCATCTACCGCCTGACCTTTACGGGAACGCCGCTGCTCCAGCCCGCCAAGATCGCCGGCGAGCCGATCGAGAAGGTGCTCGACGTTTTGAAAGAACCCGAGAACGGCACCCGCGAGCGCGCGAAGATCGAACTCGGCGCCCGCGACACCGCGCAGGTCATGGCGGCGGTGGACAAATGGGTGGCCGGGCTCGACCAGACCGACAAGGCTTACGAGCACCACGTCCTGGAAGCGCTGTGGGTGAAGCAGTGGCACAACGTCGTGGATGAAGCGCTGCTCCGCCGCGTGCTCAAATCGCCCGAGCCCCGGGCCCGCGCGCAGGCCGCGCGCGTGCTCTGCTACCAGCGCGACCGCGTGCCGGAGGTGCTCGCCCTTTTGAAAACAGCCGCGAGCGACGAGCACGCGCGCGTCCGCCTGGAGGCCGTGCGCGCGGCGAGTTTCTTCCGCGGAAAGGACGTGCCCGGCGCCTTCGAGGTCGCCTACGCCAGCCTCAAGCGGCAGGGCGACTACTACCTCGACTACACCTATCGCGAGACGCTCCGGCAGTTGACGCTCCTCGCGAAAACCCCGCCGCTCCCGCAGGACCCGGAGGTGCTCGCGGCGATCGTCGAGCGCATGCCCGATGCCGAACTCGCCAAAGCCCCGCGCAGCGAGCAGGTGCTGCTCAGCTTCATCGAGCGGCAAAGCACCGGGCTCGAGCAGCGCGCGCAGGCCATCGCCGACCTCGCCGCGCTTCGCAAAACCGACCGCGTGACCGAACTCCTCGCCGCGCTCCAGCGCACGGATTCGCATGGCGGCCGCACCGCCGATGAACTGGCGAAGCTGCTCGCCGCGTCCGACGCGAAAGCGCTCGCGCCCTCGCGCGCCGGAGTCGTCGCGCTCGCGGAAAAGGCCACCAAACCCGGAGCGCGCGGCGCGGCGTGGTCCGCGCTGCTCGTGGTGGATGCCAACCCGCCCGCCACCTGGGCCGCCGCCAAATCCGACGAGGCCCGCGAAGCGCTGCTCGGCGCGCTGAGCAACCTGCCCGACCCGGCGCTGCGCGCCAAGTTTCAGCCCATCCTCACCACCGCGCTCGCCGATGCCAAAACGCCCGCCGGCGTGCGCACCGCCGCGCTGCTCGCCCTCCCGCTCACCGGCGCGGAGAACGCGAAGGCGAGTTTCGCGATCCTCGCCGCGCACATCGAGCGCGGGCCGGAGCGCGCCACCGCCGCGCGGGCCATCACCCTGCTGCCGCGCGATTCGTGGGACAAAAAGCGCGCCGCCAATCTCGCGAACGCCGTGCTGACGTGGGCGAAAACCATCCCCGCCGAACAGCGCACCGCGCAGGATTTTCTCGAGACCCTCCAGTTCGGCACCGAAGTCGCCACCCTGCTGCCCGAGGCCGAGAGCAAGCGCCTCCGCAAGGAACTGCGCGGCCTCGGCGTCAGCGTTTTCATCATCAAAACCGTGCGCGAGCAGATGCGCTACGACATCACGCAGCTCGTCGTGGAAGCGGGCAAGCCCTTCGAGATCATCCTCGAAAACCTGGACGGCATGGCGCACAACCTCGTGGTCGTGAAGCCCGGCCAGCGGAAGAAAGTGGCCGAGTCCGTCCAGACGAACCTGCCCACCAAGCTCGACAAAAAAGGCCGCGCCTACGTGCCCGACAACGACCCCGCCGTGCTCGGCGCGACGAGGATGGTCGAGGCCGGCCAAAAGGAGACCATGCGCATGACCGCGCCCGCCGAGCCCGGCGAATACGAATACGTCTGCACCTTCCCCGGCCACTGGCAGATCATGTGGGGCAAGCTCAGCGTCGTCACCGACGCCGACGCCTACGTCCCCACCGCCCCCCCGCCCGCCGCCGCCGACGACCACAGCGCGCACCCGCACCCCGCTCCAACGTAGCCTCCCTGCCGCACGTCCGTTGGCCCCGGGCGAACTCCCCGCTCCCCGACCACCGCAGCCCGCGAGCGCATCGACGCCGCTGGCGGGGGAAGGAAAGTAGCTTGGACTTTAGTCCAAAGTGGCCCGGAGTGTTCGGACTAAAGTCCAAGCTACATTCCCCGTCCCCGCCCGTGTTTCGTCCCTCTTGGCTGGCTCATCGGCATCGCTCCGCGAAAAGGGAAAGGCCCTCCACCCATCACGCACGCTCCTCCCCCGCTCATGGACGTCCCTCTGCCGCTTCATGGCCGTCTCTCTGCCGCTCATGGACGCTCTTCCGCCCCTCATCGACCATCCCGCGCGGAATGGTAGCGGCCCTTTTACAGAAAAGGACGCCCTCCCGGGGCAAAACCCGCCCCTCCGGCGGGGCGTGGCGCGGGGCGGGGAGCGGGATGCGTGGCGCGGAGCGGCGAAAAGGACGGCCGTCGGGCCGAGCGGAGGGAGCCGAGGCTCCGCGAGGCCCCCGCAGCGAAGCATCGCTGCCCGCAAAAGGACGGAAACGACCCGGCCAGCAACCCCCGCCCTCCCCCGCGCCAGCCGGGTGGTGGGGGAGATATGGTCAGAGCTCGATCATCGAGGGCCGGCCGGGGTGGTGGGCTACCTCTTTAGCTGCCGCGCTTTATCAAGCCACTCGCGGAGGGCAGTGGCGGCTTCGGCTTCGCGGCGGGGGAGGCCGAGGAGTTTCTTGCGGCCGGTCTCCGCCTGCTGGGCAAATTCGAAGGCCTCCTCGAACTTGCGCCGCTCTTGCAGGCACCGGGCCACCATGTAGCAAGCCTCGTAATACTCCGCGCCACGGGAGGCGCGCCGGGTATCGAGGGCGGCGAGGATGGCCCGGTGCTCCCGCTCGGCTCCGGCGATGTCACCGGAGGCCCAGAGCCGGCCAGCGACGCCCCGGCGGTCGGCGATGACGTCCGGGTGCTCCGCGCCGAGCGTCCGCGCACGGCTGGCGCGGATCGCCGCATATTCCCGCTCGGCTTCGGAATCTTTCCCCATCTCGGACAGGGTGCCGGCGACGATCCGACGAAACGCCAGAGTCTCCGCGTGATCCTCGCCGAGCGTGCGGGTGCGCTCGGCGAGGAGCCCGCGCTGGGCTTCGAGGAGGGCGCCGCGTTCCTGTTGCGCCCCGGCGTAGTCGCCAAATTTTTCGAGGGTCGAGATGATGGTTTCCCGACAAGCGAAGGTTTCCGCGTGCAATGGGCCGAGAGTACGCACGCGCTCGGCCAGGATCTCGCGGCGAACCGCGATCAGGTTGCGCTTTTCCTGCTCCTCCCCAGCATGGTCGGGAATGGAACTGAGGGTGAAGATGATGTTTCCCCGACACCCGAAGGTCTGCGTGTGGAATGGGCCGAGTGTGCGGATGCACTCGGCGAGTTTGGCGCGCTCGGCTTCGAGAAGGGCGCGGAGTTCCTGCTCGGCTTCGGCTTTCCGCCCCAGGCCGGCGAGATAGGTGGCGAGTAGGCGACGGCACTTCAGGGTGTCGTCGTGGAGTGGCCCTTTCGTCCGCAGGAGTTCCGGGAGCAATTCCCGAGCTTTCTCCTCCAGCGTCCGGAAGTCGGGCTCTCCCTCCTGATTCGCCGCCTTTTCGATTTCAGCGAAAGGATCCCGTTGCTTGTTCCGCGCAGAGGCCGCGCAGAGCGGGGCGGGGAGGAAAAGGGCGAGGGCAAAGGCGGCGACGGCGAGCAGGGCGGGCAGGGCGGGCAGCGGGCGGGAGGCAGTCCTCATGCTCGCAGGCTGCCCCACGACGACAGCGAAGACGAGCGTTTTCCCCTGCGCCGGCCCGGACGGGCGAACGGTGGGCGGGCGGGGGCTGACCGGGTTTGGGCGACTGCGAATCGTGTGGCAAGGCCGCCGGGAGCGCCCGCCGCGACCACGCGCGGTCCGCCTTTGCCCCTCCGCCCGCGCCTTTTCCCCTCACCAATCCGTGGGCGTGTAGTCTTTGAGGAATTTGCCCCAGATGTGCTCGCCGGTGTTTATCCCGGCGATGATGGGGTCCACGATGCGGGCGGCGCCGTCCACGATGTCGAGGGGCGGGTGGAAGCGGTGCTCCTCGACTTTGCGCGCGGCGATGGAGACGGGGTCTTCGTCGGTGACCCAGCCGGTATCGACGCTGTTCATGTGGATGCCGTCGGCGTGGTAGTCGGCGGCGGCGGTGCGGGTCATCATGTTGAGGGCGGCCTTGGCCATATTGGTGTGCGGGTGGCGGGTGGTCTTGAAGTTGCGGTAGAACTGGCCCTCGACGGCGGAGACGTTGACGATGTGTTTGTCGCGCCCGGGGATGCGGAGGAGGAGGGGCTTGAGGCGGGCGTTGAGGAGGAAGGGGGCGATGGCGTTGACGAGCTGGGTTTCGAGGAGTTCGACGGCGGGGACCTCGGCCATCAGGAGCCGCCAGGAATTGCTCTCGCGGAGGTCCACCTGCTGGAGGTCGGCGTCGAGGCGGCCCTCGGGGAAGAGCGCCTGCTGGGCGACCATCTCGTCGGGCAGGAGCGGGACCTGGGAAAGCTCGGCGGCGTGGGCGAGGCCGACCTCGGTCATGCGGCGCTGAGCGACGGCGGCGTCGCCTTCCGGGAGAAGGTGGTAGCCGCGGAGACCTTCGTAAGCGCCGAGCAGGCCGCGGGCGGCGGGGGGCATGGTGTCGGCGGCGGCGGTTTCGAGGGCCATCATGTGGCGGTAGAAATCGGGCGGGCGGCGGACGGTCTGGCAGGCGTTGTTCACGATGAAGTCGAGCCGGTCGCGGGTGGCGAGGAGGTGACGGCAAAAGGCCTCCACGCTGGGCGTGTGGCGGAGGTCGAGGCCGAAAATTTCCAGCCGGTGCCCCCAATCGGCGAAGTCCGGCTCGGCGGCGTAGCGCAGGGCGGAGTCGCGGGGAAAGCGGGTGCTGACGATGAGCTGGGCGCCGGCGCGGAGGAGCTTGATGCCGGCCTGGTAGCCGATCTTCACGCGGCCGCCGGTGAGCAGGGCGACGCGGCCGCGGAGGTCGGCGGTCTCGGTGCGCTTGCGGAAATTCAGCTCGGCGCAGGCGGGGCAGAGCTGGTCGTAGAAATGGTGGAGCGTGGAGTAGTCGCGCTTGCAGATGTAGCAATTCTGCGGCTCGAGAACCTCGCGGAAATCGGGATCGTCCGCGACTTCCTGCTGGGTGAAGTCGGCGGGCGGGAGGACATTCGGGGTGGTGAAAACGGGGCGCTGGCGGAGTTTGCGGATGCCGGTTTCGTTGAGCCGCGCCTCGTCGCGCTGGACCTTGTCGGTCTTGCGCTGGCGGGCGACGGCCTTGACGAGCCTGCGGCGGGCTTCGAGGTCCGGGGTGTGGATTTTTCCCGCAGCCTGGAGCAGCCGGGTGCGCTCCTCGGAAGGCAGCGCGGAGAGCAGCGCGCGGTCGTCCGCCACTTTTTCCAGCATGTCGATGGCCGCTTTGAGGCGCTCGGCGAGCGCGGTGTCATTCATCCGCGGACTTTCGGCAATCGCCGCAGTTTCCGCCAGCGCGTTTCCGCGGGCCTCGCCAGCGGGGCGGAGTTTCCGGTAAGAGCGGGCGCGCATGAGCCCATCCACGCCCGATCTTTCACCGCCGAGTTTCCACCAGCAACTGCTGCTCGCGGACGGCTGGACGGATTACGAGCTGCTGGACACGGGCGGCGGGATGAAGCTGGAGCGCTGGGGCGAGGCGGTGCTGGTGCGCCCGGATCCGCAGATCATCTGGCCGCGCGGGCCGGGCGGGAGGTGGGATCGCTGGGATGGGTTCTATCACCGGAGCGAGACGGGCGGCGGGCGGTGGGAATTCCGCCGGGCGCTGCCGGAGTCGTGGACGCTGCGCTACGGGGCGCTGACGCTGAAGATCCGGCCGACGGATTTCAAACACACGGGGCTTTTTCCCGAGCAGGCGGTGAACTGGGACTGGACGGCGCGGAAGATCGCCGCGGCGCGGACGGCGGGCCGCGAGGTGAGGGTGCTGAATCTTTTCGGCTACACGGGCGCGGCGACGCTGGCGGCGGCGGCGGCCGGGGCGGCGGTCTGCCACGTGGATGCGTCGAAGGGCGTGGTGCAGTGGTGCCGGGAGAATGCCGCGCTGTCGGGGCTGGGGGACGCGCCGATCCGGTTCATCACGGATGATTGCCTGAAATTCACGGCGCGGGAGGCGCGGCGGGGACGGCGCTACGAGGGGATCATTCTGGACCCGCCGGCCTATGGGCGGGGTGCCGCGGGCGAAGTCTGGAAGCTGGAGGAGGATCTCTGGCCGCTACTCCTGGAGTGCCGCGCGCTGCTCAGCGAGCGCCCGCAGTTTCTGCTCATCAATGGCTACGCCTCGAAGCTCTCGCCGGTGGTGCTCGGCAATCTGCTGGCGCAGCTCTTCGCCGGGCGCGGGGGGCGGATCACGGTGGGCGAACTCGGCCTGCCGAGCCAGCGCGCCGGGCTGGTGCTGCCGTGCGGAATCTGCGGCCGGTGGGAGGCGGAGTGAGCGGCGGTCGGAGAGGCCACCGGCCATCCTGAGCGGAGCGGAGGCCCTCTCCGGCCAGCCGAATCCGCGAACGCGGAGCGCGCGACTCGCGCAGTGGCCTACGCTTTGCGGAAGGGCTCGATTTTCACGATCTCCGCGAGGCGGTCGCCGTGCTCGGTGGGGAGGGTGATTTGCTCGCCGGGTTGATGGCCGACGAGGGCCTGGGCCAGCGCAGATTGGTAGCTCACGATCCCCTTCTCCGGGTCGCCGTCCCAGGCGCCGAGGATGGTGTAAACGTCGAGGTGGCCGTCGGTCGTTTCGCGCAGGGTGATGATCGTGCCGATGGAAACGCGGGTGGTGTCGGAGTTGGCGAAGTCGGTGCCGCGGGCGAGGGAGAGATCGCGCTCCATTTCGCTCCGGCGCCGACCGAGGACGCGCTGCATTTCCTTGGCGGCCTTGAACTCGAAGTTCTCGCGCAAGTCGCCGTAACTGCGGGCGACGCTGATCTCCTTCACGTTCTCGGGGATGGTCTTGTTGACGAGTTCGTCGAAGGCGATCTTCCTCTTTTCGAGGCTCTCCCAGGAAACGACGAGCGTCTCCTGCTTCGCGTCGCTGTCGCCGGAGACGAGCGCCTGCATCTCGGGGAAGGCGCGGATGATGCGACCGAGCAGCGAGCGTTTGTTCAGCTCTTCGAAGACCGGCGTGCGCATCAGCTTTTGCATGATGTTGCGCATGTCTTCGAGCGTGGCGGAGGCGATGAGATCGGAGAGGAGTTCCTTGTCGTTGAGCAGCAGGTCGTGAAGCCGGCGGTCGCGCTTGGTTTCGTCAAACTGGTCGCGCTCGAGCGCACCGATGATCGAGCTGAGCAGGCGCGGGTTGACGAGGTCGGCAACCACCCCGTCGCGCTCTTTGCAAAGCCAGATCAGCGTTTCCGAGGTGATGGCGTGGTCGCGGATTTCGCGGTCGATACCTTTGAGCAGCGCCTCGACCTGCCCTTTTTCCTCGAGCAGCCGCGCGGCCTCGGTGACGAGGCGGGTGCTGCCGCGGGTGGCGAGATCGAGCGCGACCGTCGGCCACTCGTCGCCAAAGGCCGCGGGGATTTCCGCAAAGACGCGCTTGTGCTTCGCGGCTGGAAGATCACCGATGAGCGTGACCAGGCGGCGCTTTTCGTCGCGCAGAACCTGATCCACAGCGAGCGCGTCCGCGCCTTTCGGGAGGCCGGCTTTTTCCGCGATCTCGTCGCGGGCGAGCAGCATCTCCAGGGCTTGCGCGGTGTTCAGGCGCTGGTTCTTGCGGGCCTGACTGTCGGCGGTCGCGAGGACGGGCGTGAGCTGCGCCGCCACGTCGGTAAACTCGCCGAGGTTTTTCAAAATCTGGTCGAGCGCGGTGAGCTGATCCTTGAGCTGGCGGGCATTGGCAAACGTGGCGAGGAACCCGTCGGAGTGCGAAACCGGCGCGTCGCGCAGCTCGAAAGGCGCGGTCTTTTTCGCCGGCACGGCGAAGTGCCCGTCGCGCTTCAGCGTCTTCTTCGTGGCTTCCCACCACTTCTTAAACTCCGCCTCGGTGAAGACCGTCGGCACCAGCGCCTGCGTGATCTGATCCTGCGTGGCCTTGCCGCCGAAGCTGCTGAGCAGCGTGCGCATCAGCCCCGTGACATCGCCCTTGGCGCGCGCTTTCACCGCCGCCGCATCCGCCGCGATCTGCGCGAGGATGTGATCCGCCGCCAGCGGCTCCAGAGTCTCCGCAGCGTATTGGAGCTGCATCGGATGGCCCTTCTTCGCCCTAAAGTCGATGGTCATCTGGCTGACCAGAAAATTCACCGCATCGACCTGCCCGAAGCCCCAGCTTTTGTGGACCACGAAGGTGCCGGGCGAGAGCTTGGCGAGGGCTTGGCCGGCGGCCGCTGAAAGTTTGCCCGCTTCGACCGCTTTTTGAATTTCTGAAATCATGGGGCGGGGAGAGTAGGGAAGCGGGAGACCTTGTCCAAGACATATTTCCCCGGCGGACAGCGACCGCCTCCCGAAGCACGAGGCTGCCGCGCATTCGCAGGGCCCCATCGCCACCGCTACCGCCAAAAATCCACGTCGCTTCTCAAATCGCAAATATTCCATTTGCCATGCCGCGCGAAATGGCGAATCTCCCGCCCGCGGCGTGCCCGGAGATGTCTCCGAGGCACGCCCGTTTTTATTTCTATGCTCCTATTTTCCCTCTGGTCCCTCGCCGGTTTCACCGTCGGGCTCGTTTTTGTTTCCTTCTTCGAATGGGTGCTGCACCGCTACGTCATGCACCGCCCGCTCGGCTGGTTCCGCTACCCTTTTCAGGCGCACGCCGTGATCCATCACCACACCTTCAAGGGTGATCAGACTTATCATCTGAAAGACGACGCCGACAAAGAAACCATCCCCATGGCGTGGTGGAACGGCCCCGCGCTGATCGTCATCGGGATGCTGCCGATGCTCGGGTTCGCGTGGCTTGCGGGCAGTTGGGCCGTGGCGCTCGGCGCGGTCCTCGCCATCGCCGGCTACTACTGCGTCTATGAATACCTCCACTGGTGCATGCACCTGCCGAAGGCGCGGCGCGTCGAGCGGTCGTGGCTCTTTCACCGGCTGAACGGCCACCACATTTTGCATCACCGCTACATGCACAAAAACTTCAACGTCATCCTCCCGGTCGCCGATCTCTGCCTCGGCACCCTGCTCCTGCGGTCGAAAGTCCGCTTCGCCCAGCCGCGCGGAGTCGGCGTGCCGGATGTGCAGCCGCGCCGCCGGGCCAACGACGCGGAGGAAGCAATGATCGGGGACCAATCTGCCGACGTCCTCGGCGACAGCCCGGCGGTCTGATCTGTCTCACCACGCAGGGCCCAACCTGCGCGAGATCTGCCTGTGAATCAGCGGCGGTAGAAAAACCGCGGCCGGTTGCAAACAGCCGCGCTGGCATGGGCACCAGAGCGGCATCCTGACGGCGATGTTTAGGAAGTTTGCACTCGCTACTTCCCTGCCTCGTAAACGCGCAGTTCCACCATTTGCACGGCGTCTTGCACGCTGTTTTTGAGCAGGGTCACGCGGACGTAGCGGGCGGGCGTGGGCGGGAATCGGTGCAGGATGCCCTTCTCCGTCGCGGGTTCCGCGTTGCCGGCGGCGTCCACCACCTTGACCCAAGTCTTTTCGTCCTCGGAAACCTCGATGCTGTATTGAAAGACGCGCTTTCCCTCCCACCAGGGAAAGATGTGGACGCGATCAAGGGTGCAGGTCTTTTCCAGGTCCACCTGCCACCACTGCGGGGGCTTCCATGCGCCCCAGAGTTTGTCGAACGCCACCCATCCGTCGTTGGCATTGGCGGCCACTTCCACACCCTTGCCTTCGCCGGCCACCGAGGACGCCTTCACCGGTTTCCCCGTCGTCAGGTTCTCCTCAAAACTCCGATACTCCTGCGTCTTGGCCACGCCGGTGTTGCCGATCCGCCGCCCGTCTTTGTCGAACAGCGCGGCGCGAAGGCTGAGGCTCTCGTTGACTTGGAATGGCTTCTCATAAAGCGGGGACTCCGCGGTCGGCTCCACGCCATCCAGCCGGTAGCGGATCTGCACGCCGGGCGTCACGGCGTTCATCGTCACGATGATGGGTCCGGTAAAGAAACCGTCCTTGTTCGCACCCTCGAAGTGGAAGTTTACCGGGCGCACGATGGCAAAGGCCCGCGCGTTTTGCTGAGCCATGCGGTTCTTTTTGTAACCATCTTCGATCACACTGTCCGGCCCCCAGGTGCGCTCGTGACGCTCCGG